>NZ_JBICKY010000031.1:0-49547 GCF_043104705.1 Delftia sp. WSY_10
GCCACCCATTGATCTTCAATGCCATTCAACCCTCCATCGCGCCTTGAATTTCGCCTTGAACTGCGAATGCATTGCGCGTGCTCACACTCCCAAATACCGTTCCCACAGCGCTCTGTCCCCATCCAGCGCGGCCGACTCTCCGCTCCATACGACCTTGCCGCGCTCCAGGATGAGGTGGCGGTCGGCCAGGCCCAGCAGGCGCTCCACGTATTTGTCGATGACCAGGATGGTCTGGCCAGCGGCGCGCAGTTGGGCCAGGCAGGACCAGATCTCTTCGCGGATGCGGGGGGCCAGGCCCTCGGTGGCTTCGTCCAGGATGAGCAGGCGCGGGTTGGTGACCAGGGCGCGGCCTATGGCCAGCATTTGCTGTTCACCACCCGACAGTTGGTTGCCCATGTTGGAGGCGCGCTCGCCCAGGCGGGGGAACAGGGCGAACACGCGCTCGGGCGACCAGGGCTGTGCCGCGCCGGGACTGCCCGAATTGCGATGTGCCACAAAGGCCGTCAGGTGCTCGCGCACCGTGAGGTTGGGAAAGCACTGGCGGCCTTCGGGCACGATGGCCACGCCGGCGCGGGCGATGCGGTCGGTGGCCCAGCCGGCGATGTCCTGCCCGGCAAACACCATGCGGCCGGCGCGCAGCGGCAGCTGGCCCAGCAGCGTGCGAAGCAGCGTGGTCTTGCCCATGCCGTTGCGGCCCAGCAGGGTGACGACCTGGCCTGCCTCGATGCGCAGGTCCACGCCGAACAGCACCTGGCTGGGTCCGTAGCCGCTTTGCACGGCCTGCATTTCGAGCATCACGCGCCCTCCTTCACTTCTTCGTCTCCCAGGTAGGCCTGGCGCACATCGGCGTTGCCACGTATCTCGTCGGGCGTGCCGGTGGCGATGATGCGGCCGTAGACCAGCACGGAGATGCGGTCGGCCAGGCGGAACACGGCCTGCATGTCGTGCTCCACCAGCAGCATGGCGGCGCGGCCGCGCAGGGATTCGATCAGCTCGGTCAGGCGCAGTGTTTCATCAGGCCCCATGCCGGCCATGGGTTCGTCCAGCAGCAGCACGCCGGGCCGCGCGGCCAGGGCCAGCGCGAACTCCAGCTTGCGCTGCTCGCCGTGCGGCAGCGTGCCTGCGGGGCGCTGCAGCAGGCTGGCGTCGATGGCGCATTCGCGCGCCAGCTCGCGGGCCTGCTCGTAGAGCGCAGCCTCGGCCGCGCGCGGGCGCCAGAAGCGGAAACTGCTGCCGGCATGCGCCTGCACGGCCAGCACCAGGTTGTCCAGCACGCTGGACTGCTTGAAGATGTTGGTGATCTGGAACGACCGCGACAGCCCCGCCGCCACGCGCTGGTGGGCGTTGAGCGCGCTCACGTCGCGCCCGGCCAGTGCCAGGGTGCCGGCGTCGGCCGCCAGCGTGCCCGACAGCAGATGGATGAGCGTGGACTTGCCCGCGCCATTGGGGCCGATCAGCGCATGGATCTCGCCAGGCGCCAGCGACAGCGAGACATGGTCGGTGGCCAGCAGCGCGCCAAAGCGGCGCACCAGGCCCTTGGCCTCCAGGGCCGGGGTGGGGATGGAGATAGGTGTGGCCGCGCCGCTCATGCCTGCCTCCCGCGTGCGGACCACAGGCCCGTCAGGCCCCGTGGCGCGCCGAACACCACGCACAGCAGCAGCAGGCCCAGCGGCAGGTGCCAGTACTCGGTCCACATGCGAAGCACTTCCTCCAGCGTCAGCATGACGACGGCGCCGGCCACGCCGCCCCAGCGCAGGCCCACGCCACCGACCAGCACCATGATCAGCAGGTTGGCCGACTGGGTCCAGTGCATGAGGCTGGGCGAGATGAACAGGTTGTGGTTGGCCAGCAGCGCGCCCGCCAGCCCCGCCACCGCGCCGCTGAGAACGAAGGCCACGAGCTTCAGGCGATAGACCGGGTAGCCCAGCGACTCCATGCGCGACTCGTTCTCGCGCACGCCCTGCAGCGCCTTGCCGAAGCGCGAATCCACCAGCCGGCCGAACAAGGCCATCAGCACCGCGAACAGCGCCAGCACCACGTAGTAGAAAGAAACGTCGTGGCCCAGGTCCAGCCCGGGCAGCACGGAATGGCCGGGCAGGTTGAGCCCGTCCTCGCCGCCGTACTGGCGCAGCGAGATGAAGATATAGAACAGCATCTGCGCAAAGGCCAGCGTGATCATGATGAAGTACACGCCGCGCGTGCGCAGCGACACGGCGCCCGTGGCGGCGGCCAGCAGCCCGGCCAGCAGCGCGGCGGCAGGCCAGGCCACCAGGGCCGAGGTCACGCCGTTCATCGCCAGGATGCCCACCGCATAGGCCCCCGCACCGAAGAAGGCCGCATGCCCCAGCGCCACCATGCCGCCATAGCCCAGGATGAGGTTCAGGCTGGTGGCGGCCAGCGCGTAGATCAGCACGCGGCGCACGAAGGAGATGTAGAAGTCCAGCCCCAGCGCCGGAGCCACCAGCGGGAACACCGCCAGCGCCAGCAGCGCGAGCGCGGTCCAGAAGAACCGGGCCTGGAACCTGCCCTGTAATGTGCTGTGTTCCATGCTCAGCCTCGCGCGGGGAAAAGGCCGGAAGGCCGGTACACCAGCACCACCGCCATCAGCACGTAGATGGAAATCGCCGCCAGCGTGGGCCCCACGCTGGACGCCACGGCCGGGGAGAACACCTGGCGCAGCAGCATGGGCAGGAAGGCCCGCCCCGCCGTGTCCACCATGCCCACCAGCAAGGCCCCCACCAGGGCGCCGCGTATGGAACCTATGCCGCCGATGACGATGCACACCAGCACCAGGATCAGGATGTCCTCGCCCATGCCCACCTGCACCGAGGTGATGGGTCCCAGCAGCGCGCCCGCCACCGCCGCCAGCATGGCGCCCAGCGTGAACACGCCCAGGAACAGCAGCGGCACGCGCACACCCATCAGCGTGGCCATCTGGCGGTTGGAGGCGCCTGCCCGCACCAGCACGCCGGCGCGCGTGCGCGTCACGAACCAATACAGGCCCAACGCGGCGGCCAGGCCGAAGACGATGATCATCAGCCGGTAGGCCGGGTACATGAGATCGGGCAGCAGCTGCACGGGCCCGGACAGCGCAGCCGGCATGTTGAGCATCACCGGCGCCGGGCCCCAGACCATCTTGACCAGGTCATTGGCGATGAGGATGACCGCATAGCTGCCCAGCACCTGGGCCAGGTGGTCCCGCACGGCAAGGCGCCGTATCAGCACCAGCTCCAGCACCACACCCGCCACGCCCGTGGCCACGGCCGCCACCAGCACCGCCGCCGTGAACGAGCCCGTGCGCTGCAGGGTCTCGGCCGCCACATAGGCGCCCGCCATGTACAGCGAGCCATGGGCCAGGTTCATGATGTCCATGATGCCGAACACCAGGGTCAGCCCGGCCGCGATCAGAAACAGCATCAGCCCGAACTGCAGGCCATTGAGCAATTGCTCCAAGAGCAGCGTCCACGTCATCCACACGCCCCCTGCCGCAGGCGCATCGGCCCGCGCGCGGTCAACAAATCATCCGGCTTTGAAAATCAAGATCAAGGCACGCCGCGCCCGACGGGGGCGCGGCGGCGGGGTCACATCTTGCAGTCGTTGACGTAGACGTCCTGATATTTATCGAACACCTTGCCCACCAGCTTGTTGGTGATGCGGCCGCTGCCATCCTTCTCGATCACGCGCTGGTAGTAGGCCTGGATGGGGTAGTGGTTCTTGCCGTACGTGAAGGGGCCGCGCACCGAGGCGTAGTCGGCCTTCTCCAGCGCCTTGACGATGGCCTGGCGGTCCGAGGCCTTGCCGCCGGCCTGCTTGACGGCCGCATCCATGGCCATGATCACGTCATACGCCTGGGCCGCGTAGACCGAGGGGTTGCGGCCCTTGTACTCCTTGCGGAAGGCCTCGACGAAGGCCTTGTTCTGCGGCACGTCAAGGTCATGCGCCCACTGCGCGGTGTTGACCATGCCCAGCATGGGCTCGCCCACGGCCTGGATCACGTCCTCGTCGGCCGAGAAGCCCGGGCCGATCAGCTTGACGCTTTGCGACAGGCCCGTGGACACGAACTGCTTGACGAAGTTGATGCCCATGCCGCCCGGCAGGAAGATGTAGACCGCATCGGGCTTGGCCGCGCGGATCTGGGCCAGTTCGGCCGCGTAGTCGATCTGGCCCAGCTTGGTGTAGACCTCTTCGCCGGGCGCGGTCTTGTAGCCGCGCTTGAAGCCGACCAGCGCATCCTTGCCGGCCGGATAGTCGGGCGCCATGATGAACATCTTCTTGAAGCCACGGTCGGCGGCCAGCTTGCCGGCTGCCTCGTGGAAGGCATCGTTCTGGTAGGACGTGCCGAACCAGAACGCATTGCACTGCGCGCCCGCGAACTGGCTGGGGCCGGGATTGTTGGACAGGTAGGGCACCTTGGCGCCGAACAGCGCCGGGCCCACGGCCAGGGCCACGTTGGAGCCGATGGGGCCGGTGAAGAAATCCACCTTGTCGCGCTGTATGTAGCGCGTGACCAGCTGGCGCGCCTGGTCGGGGTTGCCGCCCATGTCGGTCTGCAGGAACTCGGCCGGCTGGCCGCCCAGCTTGCCGCCCAGCTGCTTGATGGCGAGGTTGAAGCCGTCACGCGCCTCGGCGCCCAGCGCGGCAAACGGCCCGGAAATATCGTTGGCGATACCGACCTTGATGGTGTCCGCCTGCGCGAGCGCGGGAACAAAGGCAGGGGCCAGGGCCGCTGCGGCCAGGAAGGGGGTGAGGAAACGCATGCTGCTGTGCTCCTTGCGCGGGCCGCGCGGATGGCAATCGGTGGTGAGGCAGTCTTCCGTCACGCTGGACGGGAAACTCTGTAAGGGCTGGAACGGTTGGCGCGGGTCTTAGTTTAGGTTTAAAGTATTTTGCAGAACAAGTCTGGGACTTGTACCAATACCTGCCATACAAACCATTTCGCGCGATCTCCGTTCCAATGCCCGCACTCTACCGTCACTACGACCGCGCCGGACTCGATGTCCAGTACAACGCCCGCGCGACGGTACCCGACATCACCCCCATCATCAAGGCCTATGCCGACGACAGCCGGGCCGCGCGCCAGAGCCTGCCCTGCGCGCTGAACGTGGCCTATGGCGATCATGCCGACGAGCTGCTGGACATTTTCCCGGCAGCAACCGGGGCGGCAGGCGCCCCTGTTCTCTTCTTCATCCATGGCGGGTACTGGCGGCTGCTGTCCAAGGACGACTCCAGCAGCATGGCGCCCACCTTCACGCGCGCCGGCGCCGTGGTGGTGGCCCTGAACTACTCGCTGGCGCCTGCCGTCACGCTGGACCGCATCGTGGACCAGACACGCCGCGCACTGGCCTGGGTGCATGCCCACATCGCCCGCTACGGCGGCGACCCGGGCCGCATCCATGTCTGCGGCAGCTCGGCCGGCGGCCACTTGGCGGGCATGCTGCTGGCCGGCGGCTGGCATGCGGACTACGGCGTGCCCGAGGACGTGGTGCGCGGCGCCGCACCGCTGTCGGGCCTGTTCGACCTGCGCCCGCTGGTGCACACCCACATCAACGAATGGATGCGCCTGAGCGAGCAGGACGCCATTCGCAACAGCCCCGCCCTCCTGCCGCACGGCGCGGCCTGCCCGCTCATCGTCAGCTACGGCGAGAGCGAGACCGATGAATTCAAGCGCCAGAGCGACGACTACCTGGCCGCCTGGAACCAGCGCTGTGGCCCCGGTCCATCGTCAGGCCAGTACGTGGCCATGCCCGGCACCAACCATTTCGACATCGTGCTCACCCTGAACGACCCGGCCAGCCCGCTGACGCGCGCCATCCTCGCGCAGATGGGCTTGAGCGCCCCCACACCGCAGAACCAGCCATGACCCACGCTCCCGACCTGGAGTCGCGCGCCGCGCCCGACGACCACCATGCGCTGCGCCTGTGGCTGCGCATGCTCACCTGCTGCAACCTCATCGAAGGCGAGATCCGCAACCGCCTGCGCAGCGAATTCGACACCACCCTGCCCCGCTTCGACCTCATGGCCCAGCTGCAGCGCGCGCCCGAGGGTATGAAGATGGGCGAGCTGTCGCGCCACATGATGGTGACCAACGGCAACATCACCGGCATCACCGACCAGTTGGAGAAGGAGGGCCTGGTGGTGCGCACCAAGGTGGAGTCCGACCGGCGCAGCTCCGTGCTGCACCTCACCCCGCTGGGCCGCAAGACCTTTGCGCGCATGGCCAAGGCGCATGAGTCCTGGGTCATGGGCATGTTCGGCGACATGCCGCAGGCCAGCCGCAACGACCTGTACCAGGCGCTGGGCGACCTCAAGCAGCAGGTGGTGGCCCACCGCTCGCCCACGGACTGAGCGCACGCAGACCCACCCCCATTCAGCCCTGCACGCAGTTGCGCCCTGCGGCCTTGGCGCGGTACAGCGCACGGTCGGCCGCTTCCACCAGCGCCACGGCGGCACCTTGGGTGGAGCCGTGGGTAGTGCCTTGTGTAGCGCTTTGTGTAGCGCTTTGTGTAGCGCCTTGAGTCGCGCCAGCCTCACCGCACTGCGCTGTCGCCACGCCGATGCTGGCCGTCACATGGCCGAAGCGGCTGCTGCGGTGCTCCAGGCCCAGGCCCTCGATGCGCGCACGCAGCCGCTCGGCCACCTGCAGCCCGCCGGCATGGTCCGTATTGGGAAGCACCACGGCCAGCTCCTCCCCGCCGTAGCGCGCCGCCATGTCGCCGGGCCGCTGCACGGCCTGGGCCAGGGCGCGACACACTGTCTGCAGGCAGGCATCGCCCGCCACATGGCCGTAGGCGTCGTTGTAGCCCTTGAAATGGTCCAGATCGATCAGCAGCAGCGACAGCGGCGTGCCCTCGCGCACGGCGCGCCGTGCCTCGCGCTCCAGCACCTCGTCGAAGCGGCGCCGGTTGGCCAGGCCCGTGAGCTGGTCCTGGGCGGCCAGCACCTCCAGCCGGCGGTTGGCCTGCAGCAATTCCTCGCGCGCGCTGACCAGGGAGCATTCGGCACGCGAGCGCAGCCGCATCGCCGCCGTCAGCCGCCAGCCGATCAGCGCAATCGCCAGAAACAGCCCCAGCACCACGGCCAGCGTCAGCTGCGCCTGGCGCTGCCAGGAACTGAGCGCCTCGTCGCGGCCCAGGGCCACCGTGGTCACCAGCGGATAGCGCTCGCTGCGCAGGAAGGCATAGATTCTTTCCGTGCCATCCAGGCCCGAGCGGAACGACGCCGTGCCCGACATCGCCCCCGCATAGTGGCGCAGGAAATTGGGCGACTGCGAGAAGTCCCGGCCCAGGTCCTGCTCACGGAAGGGGTGGCGCACCAGCAGTTGCCCGCCCGGCGTGCTCAGTGAAATGGCGCCCTGCTCGCCGATGTCGATCTTGCCGAACAGCCGCAGGAAATTTTCCACACCCAGCGTCACCACGACCACGCCGGCAAACTGGCCATCGCTGTCGGTATAGCGCCGGCTGATGGTGATCACCCATTCGCTTGTGGAGCGGCTGCGGATCGGCGGCCCGATGTAGATGCCTGACGACGGGTCGTCGCGGTGGTGCGTGAAGAAGTCGCGGTCCGCGCTTTGCGTTCCTGGGGGAAACGTCCCCTTGGACGACATCAGCCAGCGCCCCTGCGCGTCCACGACCAGCAGCTCGTTGAGCTGGTTCAGCAGCTGCTCCTGGCGGTTGACCAGATGCAGCACGCGCTCCAGGTGCGCGGCACCGGCGCCATCCAGCTCCAGCCTTTCGGCAATGCCCAGCAGCAGCATGGAGCTTTGGGTGATCACGCCTTCGGAATAGGTATTCAGCGTCTGCGCCAGATTGCGGTTGACGGTATCCACCTCGGCCAGCGTGCGCTGGCGTGCAGCCACCAACTGCCACACCGTGGCCGCCGATACCGACACGAACACCACGGCCAGCAGCCAGCCCACCAGGCGGGTATCGCGTTTGACGGGCCGACCGCTGCGGCTGCGGCAGGCCCTTGTCCACCAATCCCTCTTCGTCACATGCACCTGCGCCATCTCGGCGGTCTCGCCGCCGTCCGATCTTGGGGTTTTCTGCGTCCGGGTTCAACGCCAGTGCAGCTTCCTTCCGCAAGCGATTCCCGTCCTCGACCCAGGTCGAGCCGGAAAAACCCGCGAACCCGGTATTGTCCCCGGCTTCGGAAAAATCGGCCGGCAGGGTTGGGATTGGGGGGTGCTGCCGGCAGTTTCAGGCTGAATGCGGATGGCAGGCCTGTGATCACAGGCCTTATCGTCAAGGCATGGGTGATCAGCCGGGGCCGTCGCTCGCGGCAGCAAGAAGCGGCACCAAGACATCACCGATCGGGGTCGGAACCCCGCGCGCCCGGCCGCGGCGCGCGATAACGCCGTTGCGGATATCCCATTCGAGCGGGCGGCCTGCTTCGCGATCCGCCAGTATGGACGTGCCCAGGTCGGCAGGGGATGCCTGGAACTTGTCGAGGATCGCCTGCGGGACCTCATCGCCCAGTTCAGCACCTTCGGCGCGTGCCACGGCCAGGCACTCCTGCAGGTAGTCCAGTGTGAGCTTGGAGATGTCGTGCCGGCCGTACATGCCCGAGCGGCGATGCGTGAGCGCCATGAGCCCGGCCGCCGCGTTCTGCAGCAGCTTTTGCCAGGCCAGAGATCTGAAATTCGAAACCAGGTCTACCAGGCACCGGGAGCCTTGCAGTGCATGCGCAACCACGAGGGAGGCCGCTTCGTCAGGCAGGCTGATCCGAGCATCGCTGCGCAGGAGCACCGACCCATCGGATTGCGCCTGCGCAGGGAACCACACGACTGCAGGAACGACTCGCCCCTGAGGGCACAGCGCAGTGACACTCTCCAACTGCTCGACCCCGTTTTGCAGGACACACACGACGGTTTGCGGGCCGCTCAACGCCGCAAGCCATTGCGCAGTGGCAGCGGTCTGAGTCGCTTTGACCGCGAGAAAAACGAGGCCCACCGGGCGTGCAATCTGTGCTGGATCCGTTCTCACCGGCCCGGGAACAACGATGCGAACACCGCTACCTTGCAGCACCAGGCTGTCGCGCGGCGTACGGCCGCAAAGCATGGGCGTGCGGCCGACTTCGTGCAACGCAGCAGCGACGGTGGTCCCGATCGCACCGGGCCCCAGGACAGCGATTCTTGTATGGACTTGTTGATTCACTGAAGCGGATTCCTCGAAACGGATGCTCGGCGCCGGCCTCGACACCTGAAAAGGACAATTATGGAGTGCCACGGGCGCAGTGGAGGGCTGCTCTTGGCTGTGCCTGCATAGGTGCAATGCATCTTGATAGTTTCTCAGTATTCATCCCGGCAAAATACAAGTCAGTGGACTCTTTCATTGGGCATGCAATATGAGTTGACGAACATTGCAGTATTCCGCAACGATTGACGAATATCCGGCTTTGATATTCCGTGCCTTTTGGCGAATTGCTCGACCGCCGCTGTGTCAAAACGCGTAGTCTGGATGAAGTCCAGGGCTTCGGCATCCGTATTCAAAAACCGCGCAACCGGAGGAATGCTCAAAAGCCATTTCAGCAATCGGAGCGAAATATGATGCTTTGGGGACTTTATTCCAAGAGGTTGTGCCACCTCTGTCAGGAGTTCTCGCAAGTTGGGACTTTGGTCGTCAAGCGCCAGGAGCTCCTGACCGGCCATGGAAGGATCAAAAGCGCAAGCCGAAACCAGCTCGACCAGATAATCCACAGTGACCAATGGCAACCAGTGCTCTGCGCTACCGGGCACTGCAGCCAGTTTTCCCTGCGCCAGATTGCGTATCAGATCCACCAGTGGCTGGCTGCAAGGTATATGTCCCGTGCGGCTATGACCACAAACCGTTGCGGGGTGCACGACGGTCATTTTCCCTCCCTTGGCAGCCATGAACTCCAGGGTCGCGAAATGCGCCTCCAGTTTGCTCCCCTCGTAAGCGCCGACACGCCGATAGACGGCAGGCCAATGAGTCCTTTCCGGATGGCCGGGATCAATTCCGATGCGCTGCAGATGTTCATTGTTCTTCAGCAT
Source organism: Delftia sp. WSY_10 (assembly GCF_043104705.1). Classification (NCBI taxonomy): domain Bacteria; kingdom Pseudomonadati; phylum Pseudomonadota; class Betaproteobacteria; order Burkholderiales; family Comamonadaceae; genus Delftia; species Delftia sp. WSY_10. The sequence continues at coordinate 10,010 of NZ_JBICKY010000031.1, forward strand.
ATAGCCGCCGATCATCACCAGCCGGCTATCTTGCTGCGCTGCCAACAACGCCACGCGCTTTGCACCTTCCACATTCACTGCACGCGAATGCTCCATTGAAAGGCCCCACGCGAAGTGGGCGCCCAGGTGGAACACAACTTCGGCCTGCCGCAAAGCCTCTCGATCGGAAAGACTCAAGCCGAGGCTCTCCTGCTCCAGATCGCCAGCCACGGCAAAGACCCGGTTTGCGACACCTCCCAGATTGTCGACCTGCTCCCGCAGTTGCGCCAGGCGCTCCGGGCGACGCATCAGCACTCGAATCGTGTGACCTTTCGCGCTCAGGCATGACACCAGATGCTGGCCGATGAAGCCGGTCCCTCCCGTAACAAAGCACTCCACGCTCATTTTTCTGCTCCTTGGCACGATGAAAAATCGAGTGTAGACTGTCGACCCAACTCTATAGTCAAGCGTTTTCTCATGAATATCGGCGAACTCGAGGTCCGCAGCGGCGCCAGCCGCCATACCCTGCGCTACTACGAGAAGATCGGCCTTATCGCACCATTGCGGCGAAACAACAATTACCGTGTTTACACACCACAAACCCTGCAGGATCTTGGATTTATCCAGCGCGCACAAAGCATGGGATTTTCTCTTGCGGAAATAGGCGAAATTCTGGACGCGCAGAGAAGCAAGTCAATCGATTGTGCCGAGGGTGCCAAGTTGATTGAAAAGAAAATGCTGGAAATCAGAAAGAAAATCACTGAGCTCAAAAGCATTTATCGGTATTTGGACGAGGAGCGTGCAAATCTCGAGGCCAGTGCTGCCAAGCAACTTGAGCTTCAGCGACTCAACAACGCTTTGAAGTGAGCTGTCGGCATCCAGACAACAGCGGCAATCGCTGCATGGCTGCCCCCGGCATCACCCGAGTACATCCGCGCAGCCTGGACAGAAAACGCATCTGCCGCGCCAAGGCATGGCGCAGCCATTCATCCACGGCTATGCTCAATACCTTTGCCGTTGCGCAGCCGGCGCCCGCCCTGCAACGGAACTTGACTGTTCAGGACCTCCCATGCACATCGAACCCGGCGTCGTCAGCCCCGAAAAAATCGCCCTCAGTTATGTCACCGCCGCAGCGGCCTTCGGCCTGACCGCCGCCCTGGCACGGCAAAGCCTGCGCGACAACGGCGGCTGGCTCGCGCTGCTGGCCCGCAGTGTCATCACCACCGCGCTGGTGTTCAGCTTCTTCGAGGTGTTTCCGCACGAGCCGGTCGGCGTGTCCGAGGTCCATCTGATCCTGGGCTCGACCTTGCTGCTGATGTTCGGCGCGGGAGCTGCGGCCATCGGCCTGGCGTTCGGCCTGCTGGTGCAGGGCCTGTTCTTTGCCCCCTTCGACCTGCCGCAGTACGGCATGAACGTCACCACCTTGCTGGTGCCGCTGTATGCGGTGAACCAACTGGCGCGCCGGCTGATTCCCGCCGGCACGGCCTATGTGGACATCAGCTACAGGCAGGCCCTGGCCCTGTCCACCACCTACCAGGGCGGCATTGTCCTGTGGGTCGCGTTCTGGGCCATCTACGGCCACGGTGCCAGCCTGGCAACCTTGACCGAGGTGGCAAGCTTCGGTGCTGCCTACATGTGCGTCGTGCTGGTGGAACCCCTGTTGGACCTGGCGGTGCTGTGGCTGGCCAAGCGCCTGGCGACCTTCACCCAAGGGCCGCTTTTCAATACCCGCCTGCACGCCGTTGCCGTCTGACAGGGCCGGCTCCCCCGGTCACGGTTGACGACCCATAGGGCATCTTGCCCCGGTGCTCCCGCCTTGCCGCCCCCGGGCCACCATGGCAAAGCGGGGAGCGGCAGGTGCATGGACGGCCCCGCGCGCAGCCGTGGCCGCTTCCTCTTGGTCCAGCATGACCAGGTCCCTCTTCATCAGCCTGCCGGCAAGCGAGCTCGGCAAATCCACCGCCTTCCACAATGCCCCGGGCTTCCAACAGAGCCCGCAGCCCAGCAGTGAGGACGGCTTCGCCATGGTCTGGAGCGGCGGGATGCCTGCGCAGTGCAAGGACCCGGCGTTCGCCTCCGCGACGTGGCCTTGGCAACGCGGCCGACGCCGGAATCGCTGCAGCCGGGTGATCGGGCAAGCCTGAAAACCTGCTTCCTGCGACAATCCGCCCCGCTCGCTTTGCTCCACTGCATCGCGACGGCACGGACCGTCGCCGCATTGCTCCTTGTCTGGCGGCTCTCACAAGGAGCGCGCCTGCGCCGATACCTCCATCGCCCATGGCTCTCGACCCCTTCACCCTGCTCGTTCTCACCACGGCCATGGCGGCCGCTTCGGCGCTGTATCTGGCTGCGGAATGGAGCAGCGTGCGCGAACGCTCGCTGCTGCTGTGGAGCGCGGGGTTCGCCATCATCGTCGTGGGCTGCGTGCTGGCCCTGCTGCGTTCCAGCGGCCATGTGCTGCTGGGCATCTGGTTTCCCAACGGCCTGCTGATCGCCGCCCACTGGCTGTTCCTGGCCGGGGTCGCCGGATTCATGCGCGTGCGGCTGTCGCACTTCTGGTGGCTGCTGACCGTCGTCTGGCTGGCCATGCTGTTTCTGCCAGACGGGCCCTGGTGGTCCAAGGCGATGCTGGGCATCCAGTCGCTGCTGATCGCCATCACCACCTTGCGCGCCGGCCTGCTGCTGCGCCCGCATGGCGGCGCGCTGGGCATGGGCGCGGCGCAGTTGAGTTTCGTGCTGCTGGCGCACGGCCTGTTCTACCTCGCCAAGGCCGGATCGACCGTGGCGCTGGACGCCTTCGTCAACCTGGGCAGTTTCCGCGGCACGGTGATCCTGATCTCGCTGGTGGAGGGCGTGATGGCGATCATGCTGCTGGCCATGTCCATGACCGGGACGGAGCGCCATCGCCGCGAGGAGCGCATCGCGCAGATTGCCGCCCGCGATCCGCTGACCTCACTGGACAACCGCCGCGCGCTCTATCTGCGCGCACCGGCGCTGCTGGCACAAGCCTCGCCGGCCCGCCCCGGCGCCCTGCTGCTGATCGACATCGACCACTTCAAGCAGGTCAACGACCTGCACGGCCACGATGCCGGCGACCGCCTGCTGATGACGCTGAGCGACCTCATCCGCAGCGTGCTGCCTCGCGGCGCACTGGCCGCGCGGCTGGGCGGGGATGAGTTCGTGATCCTGCTGCACAACGTCTGCGGCACGGCCGCGCAGGCGCTGGGCCAGGACTTGCGCGAGGCGTTCGTGCAGCAGGCGCGCGCGATGTTCGCGACGCCGCAGCCCGTGTCCCTGAGCATCGGTGCGGCCTTGTTCGACCAGCCCGGAACAGAGCTGTCCCACTGGCTCAAGCAGGCCGACGAGGCCCTCTATGCATCGAAGCGCAAGGGACGGGACCGGATGGAACTCGCCCCGCTTGCCCCAGGGCGGCCCCACGGATGATCTGCTTGCCGCAGGTGGGCCGCTTGCGTGCGCTTGCAGGTCACATCTGCCGCTGATAGGGGTCCGGGCCGGTTCAGTCCGGGTCGTTTTGGCGCCTCAAGGCGTCAATGCAAAGTCCACCGCAGCCTCGGCATGCAAGGCCGTGGTGTCCAGCACGGGCACGGGGCAATGCGCCTGCTGCACCAGCAGGCTGATTTCCGTGCAGCCCAGCACCATGGCCTGGGCGCCCTGCCCGGCCAGCTGCGCCATGATGCGCTGATAGGTGCGCCGCGACTCTTCCCGTATCCGGCCTGCGCACAGTTCCTCGTAGATGATGCGGTGCACTTCGGCGCGGTCCGCCTCCTGCGGCACCATCACCTCCAGCCCCTGCTGCTGCAGGCGCTCGCGCATGAAGGGCTGCTCCATGGTGAAGCGGGTGCCCAGCAGCCCCAGCCTGCGGTAGCCTGCCGCCCGGGCCGCATCGGCCACCGGGTCGGCAATGTGCAGAAAAGGGATGCGCACCGCTGCCGCAATGCGGTCTGCCAGCTTGTGCATGGTGTTGGTGCACAGCAGCACCCCATCCGCCCCGCCATCCTGCAGCCGCCGCGCGGCATCTTCCAGCAAGGCAGCTGCGTCATCCCAGCGGCCTTCATGCTGGGCCAGCTCGATGGGGCCAAAATCCACGCTGTACATGAGCAGTTTTGCAGAGCGCAGCGGACCCAGCCGGTCGCGCACGCCCTGGTTGATGAGCCGGTAGTACTCGGCGCTGGACTCCCAGCTCATGCCCCCGATGAGACCGATGATGCGGTGAATTTCCGTGTGGTTTGCGTTCATGCCTTCAGTGTGGGCAGCGCCCGGTTTCCCGTCTATCAAGAAATTTCAGTTCAAGACACAAGGCGCCAGGGTGATGAAAGTTCAGGAACTACCGGGATTCGAGGTGCAGCTGCTGGGCCGCGCGGCCTATAGCAGCCATGACCCGACCCGCCTTCATTCGCTGGGCATTGCGCTGGAGCGCCAGCAAGGCGTGCATGCCATTGGCAGCGACCGCCGCGTGGACTTCGACACATGGCCCGGCACGGTGGCACGCACGCCACCGGGGGTGGATGTGTTTTCCGAATCGGCCACGGGCGGCGAGTACCTGGTGGTTCGCTGTACCCCTGCGCAATGGGAGCAATGGCTGGACGACGCAGTGCCTGACACCGAAGCCCGGCGCGTTGTGCACCCTGGCCAGCGCGCCGCCTTGCAGATTGCGCACCAGCTGCGGCAACTGCTGCTTTGCCCCGAGACGGACACCCTGGCAATAGAGCAGGCAGCCCTGCACTTCATGGCCCGGCAATGCGTCGATGCGAGGGATGTGCCCCATGCGCCCATCCCTCGCATCGATGCATTGCGCCCGGTGTATCGGCCGGTTCTGGAGCGCATGGCGGCCGAGTTTGCACAGCCGTTGAGCATTGCCCAGCTGGCCCGGATGACCCGTCGCACCCCGCTGCGTTTTCTGCGTGAGTTTTCCCAGCTGCTTGGCATGACTCCGCATGCCTATCTTGTGGAGACCCGCATACAGGCGGCCCGCTCCATGATGCGGGCGGATGCCGATTCGCTGGCCTGTATCGCCCACGATTGCGGCTTCAGCCATCAATCGCACATGGGAGCCGCGTTTCGCAAACATCTGGGGCTGACGCCCAGCCAGTACCTGGCCCGCATTCGCCATACGGCCAGGCAGTGACCGATGGAGCACCTGGAACCGTCACGCCCGGGGCATGCGGCATGACCGGTGTTCCAGACGGTGCAATGAACTTGCAAGTTCCCGCGTTGGCTTTTCATTCCCATTGTCAATCCGAACAGACGGACTCGACCTGTGCACTTCAACCGCGCATACTTAGGGCCATTGCTCTCCCCCTGTTCTGATTTGCGATGGCGCGGCAACCCCAACCTTGCCGTGTTCCTGCCAATGGAGCGGACTACCGATAATTCATTCCCGTTATCAACGGCATATCGTGCCGCTCGGCCATACCGGGCAGAACTGAGGACCGCCAATCCGCCAGCAGCGCGTCAATTCAATGTGCGTACACATCTGATAGAGCAGATCAATGAAATGACCCCTCGAAAATCCACATTCGCACCTTTGAGCAGAATTTTTGCTTTCGCCATTGAACTGGATGGAGTGGACCGTGTGCTGTCCGTGGTCCGGCGGCATCTTGGCATGGATGTGGCCTTTGTGGCCCGATTCCGCGAAGCGGATCGGGTGCTGGAGCATGTGGACGAGAGCACTGGCGGAGTGATTTTCCGGCAGCAGAAGATTCCATTGAACGAGGGCTATTGCCAGAAGGTGGTCAATGGCGAATTGCCGCAGTTGATTCCAGACACGTCCCGTTTACCCGCTGCACAGGGAATACCGGAGACGCACACCATTCCCATCGGCTCGCACCTGAGCGTACCAATCCGCCTGGATGACAACCGTCTGTACGGCACCTTGTGCTGCTTCAGCCACCAGCCCAATCCCGCGCTGGGTGAGCACGATATGTCGCTGTTGCGGGCATTCTCCGATTTATTGGGACTGCATTTCAGTGCAACTTCTGCGGTCCAGCATGCAAGGGACAAAGCGGCCAACGAAATCCGCCTTGCCATGCAGGGCAATGCGCTGCGCCCTGTATTTCAGCCCGTATACACCATCGCGACAGGCAAGCTGCACGGTTTTGAGTGCTTGTCGCGCTTTGACCTGGAGCCATTTCGCCCGCCAGACCAATGGTTCAAGGCAGCGCACGAAGTCGGCCTGGGGCTGGAGCTGGAGCGCCATGCAATCGACACGGCGCTTGGCGCGCTCGGTCGCCTGCCAACCGATTGGCTGCTCGCAGTCAACTGCTCGCCGCAGCTGATCCAGTCAGGGCAGCTGCCCCGGCTTCTGGGTTCGGACCAGGATCTGTCGCGCGTGACGCTGGAAATCACGGAGCATGCCGCCGTGGATGACTACAGGGCTTTGGCCGATGCACTGGCTCCGCTGCGGCGCCGGGGCGCGACCTTGGCGGTCGACGATGCCGGTGCCGGCTACTCCAGCATGCGGCACATCCTGCATCTTCAACCGGACATGATCAAGCTGGACATGAGCATCACGCACGACGTCGATACCGACCGCAGCCGCCGTGCGCTCGCCAAGGGGCTCACGAGTTTCGCGCACGAAATAGGAAGCGTGGTGGTCGCCGAAGGTGTGGAGACTGCCGAGGAATTCAATGCGCTGGCAAGCCTTGGCGTGGATCTGGCCCAGGGCTACTTCTTTGCCAAGCCGATGGGGTCAGCACAGGCGCTGGCCATGGGGCTTGCCAGGGCCTAGGCGTTCAAGCTTTCGAGCCTGCCTGCATGCGTGAATGTGCTGTGGCAACGCAGCGTTCTCCCGCCACCTTGACCGGGATCAAGCGTACACCAGCCATGGTGCCCGAGCAAGGCGCCCGTTGCGCGAAGCCGTAGTGCACCCGGCGCATAATCGCCTGCATTCTTTCCCCAGCCCATCCGCCATTGCAGGTCTGCATGCGGCAGGCGCGTCCAGCGGCCATCGCGGCGCCCCAGCATTTCCCCAGACTTCCAGCAACAGCCTCCCGGCAGGCGGTCATGGGCATGCCTACGGTGAACCCAGATGGAAGTTTTGAAGCAACTCGAACCCCTCATGCGCGACATCATCGCGCCCCAAGCCGCGCAGATCGACGAGCAGGCACGCTACCCGCGCGCCGCGCTGGATGCACTGGCGGCAGCCGGCCTGCTGGGCCTGATCAGCGCCAGCGAGGTGGGCGGCCTGGGCAAGGGCCTGGCCGAAGCGGTGCAGGTCGTCGAGCGCATTGCCCAGGACTGCCCCTGCACGGCCATGGTGCTGACCATGCACTACTGCGGCGTGGCGCTGATCGAACCCTTTGCCGACGACCCTGTGCGCCGCGAGATCGCGGCCGGCCGCCACCTCACCACGCTGGCCGTGTCCGAAGCCGGCTCGCGCAGCCATATCTGGGCGCCGACCGGCACGGCGACCGCCGCTGAAGATGTCATCCACCTGAACGCGCTCAAGAGCATGATCACGTCGGCCGGCGAGGCCGATTCCTATGTCTGGATCTCGCGCGCCACGCAGGGCGAGGGCAATACGCTGTGGCTGGTGGACAGCCGGCTGCCGGGCCTGTCCATTCCCGGACGCTTCAACGGCATGGGGCTGCGCGGCAATGCGTCCTCGCCCATCGAGGCACGCAACGTGGGCGTTCCACGCGCCCGCATGCTGGGCGCCGACGGCGAGGGCGAGGCCGTGAAGGGCCGCTATCTGATGCCCTTCTTTCCCACGCTGATCGCCACGACGTCCATCGGCCTGATGCAGGGCGCGCTGCGCCGCGCCGTGGCCCATGTGGCGGGCACGCGCTTTGCGGAAAGCGGCAGCTCGCTGGCCGACCTGCCCACCATCCGCGCCTACCTGGCCCGTGCCCAGCTGCGCCTGGAGCAGGCCCGCCTGCTGCGCGACGATACCGTGGCCGCCGTGCAGGCGGCCCGGGCCGATGCGCGCACCCGCCTGCTGCAGAGCAAGGCCGCAGCCGCCGAGGCCGCACTGGAAGTGACCGACATTGCCATGCGCGTGTGCGGCGGCGCCGCCTTCCGCAAGGAGCTGGGCATAGAGCGCCTGTTCCGCGATGCGCGCGCCGCCTCGGTCATGGCGCCCACCACCGATGTGATCTACGACATGCTGGGCAAAGGCATGTGCGACGCCGCCGCCTGAGCCTGAACGGCAGAACCCGTCGATCGCTTCACCCCTCCTCCCCCATCCAGCAAAGGACTTCCGCATGACGACAACCGCCCCCGTGATCAAGCTCGGCGCCGTGGCCTACGCCCCCAAGGTGATCACCATCTGGGAAAGCTTCAAGGCGTATTTCATCGAGCGCGGCTACTACTTCGACTACGTGCTCTATTCCAACTACGAGTCGCTGACCGAGGCGTTGATGGCAGGCGATGTGCACCTGGCCTGGAACTCGCCGCTGGCCTTTGTGCGCGCCGGCCGCATGGCCCGCGCGCGCGGCCTGCGCGTGGAGTCCATCGCCATGCGCGATACCGACCTGGACCTGCATTCGCTGCTGGTCGTTCCCGCAGACAGCCCTATCCAGAGCGTGCAGGACCTGCGCGGCAAGACCGTGGGCTTCGGTGCCGTGGATTCGCCCCAGGCCACGCTGATCCCGCTGGACCATCTGCGCCAGGAAGGGCTGGTGGCCGGGCGCGACTACACGGCACGCCGCTTTGACGTGCTGGGCGGCAAGCACGGCGACCACATCGGCGGCGAGCGCCTGGCCGCCGCCGCCATGGTGGCCGGCGAGATACAGGCTTCATGGATGGTGGGCAAGAACTACCTGGCCTTTGCGCGCGAAGGCACGCTGCCGGCCGGCGGCACGCGCGTGCTGGCCACCTCGGGCGCCTTCGACCACTGCAACATGACGGCCGGCCCGCACATCGATGCCGGGCGTGCCGCCGCCTTCCGCGACATCCTGCTGGCCATGTCCTGGGACGACGCGGCAGTGCGCCCGCTGCTGGAGCTGGAAGGCCTGAAGGTCTGGCACCCGGGCCGCGGCACGGGCTACGGCCTGCTGGAGCGCGCGGTGACGGACGAGGCCTTCTACGACGCCGAAGGCCGCATCACCGTGCAGGACTACCGTTACTGATACGCGCCATGGCCATGCCTGATTCCGACAGCGGCGCCCTGCCCGCCTCCACCCAGCCCGCCTCCACCCTGCCTGTCATCGACCTGCAGGGCCTGGGCTTCGATGCCGGCGCCCATCTGCTGGTCAAGCACGCGCTGGCCGCCCTGCCCGTGGGCGGGCAACTGCGCGTGACCGGCAGCGCGCCGGCCTGGCAGGCCCAGCTGTCGGGCTGGTGCAGCGACCAGGGCCATGGCCTGCGCTGGGAGGATGGCGTGGATGCAGCACAGGCCATGGCCATCGTGGCGCGCGGCGGCGCCCAGGCCGGGCGCTGGCGCGGCGCGGCGCAGACGGGCCGCAGCGATGCGCGCTCGGGCGACGGTGCCGTGGCCGCGCAGGCCCAGCCTTTCTGGGGCCTGGCCGCGCGTGGCGCGCAGGTGGAAGCCGGCGCGCCGGCCTTCCATTTCCGGCTCAGCGACAAGCTGCAGGTCTGGACCGACAGCGCCGCCGACCTCTACGCCCAGGCCGTGGCCGCGCAGTGGAATGCCGACACCGACATCGACTGGAACGACGCACCCGAGCTGCCCGCGCCGGTGGAGGACGCCATCGTCCAGCTCATGACCTACATGGTCGAGAACGAGAATGCGGCCCTGCTGGTGCCTGCGCGCTTCCTCGGCCAGCTGCACCCGCACTACCGCGAACTGCAGGCGGCGCTGGCCATCCAGGTGGCCGACGAGGCGCGGCACATCGATGTCTTCACGCGCCGCATCCGCCGCCACGGCCGCGAGCCCGCGCTGTCCACGGCGGGTGGCCAGGCCTCGCTCAAGAGCCTGCTGGACGAGACGGATTTTTCCGTGGCGGGTTTCCTGCTGTCGGTGCTGGGCGAAGGCACTTTCGTGCACCTGCTGCAGTTCCTGCAGACCGAGGCGCCCGACCCCCTCACACGCCAGATCTGCCGCCTGGCCGCGCGCGACGAGGCGCGCCATGTGGCCCTGGGCATGTCCCACCTGCTGTACCGCCTGCAGCACGAGCCCGGCTTCCAGCACCAGCTGGCCCAGGCCGTGGAGCAGCGCTTCGACAACCTAGCCGGCACCTCGGGCCTGAACGAGGAAGTCTTCGACGCCCTGATCCTCATCGCGGCCGGCACCCTCACTCCCGAGGCCCTGGCCCGTGGCGCCGCCCGCGTGCAGCAGCTCATGCGCGACATGGCAGACGGGCGTCTCTCCAAGCTGCTGCGGCTGGGCTTCGAGCGCGGGCACGCTGAGCGGCTGGCCTCGCTGCATACGCGCAATTTCATGTAGGCACGAGAAACGGACCCGGTGCGCGGTGCCCGGTGGCCATAGGACCGGCGCCGGTCAATCCACGATCAATTTGCTGTTGTTCAGCAGCTGCGTGATGATCTGCTGATCCGTGGCGGCACCGGAATACAGCGTCTGCAGATTCACGCCTTCCAGGATGATCTGCTGGGTCTCGGCCGATGCCGAATAGCTTGCACCCACCGCATGGGAGTCCGCACCGAAGCCGCCCGTGTGGCTGACATGGACCCAGGTATCACCTCCTGTGATCTCGAAGTGCAGGTAGTCGGCCAGGTTGCCTGCGGCATTGCCGGGGCCTGCGGATTCACCCTGCAGCAGGTCGCGCAGGTCCAGTACATCACCGCCTGCGCCGTTGGCTCCCGCGGCCGCCATGGCGAAGTTCTGGATTCGGTCCATGGCCGGCGTTCCTGCCGCCCCCTGGTCTCCCAGCGACCAGGCAAAGACATCCACGAAGTTCTCGCCCGCATCATCGCCGCTCATCAGATCGTTGCCGGGGCCACCGGCCAGCAGGTCCGTGCCCGACCCCGCATTGAGGGTGTCGTCGCCGCTGCCACCCATCAGCACATCGGAGCCTGCGCCCGCCGACAGGTTGTCGTCGCCAGCGCCTCCGAAAACGATGTTGTTTCCGTTGGCGGCGCTGATGGTGTTGGCGCCGTTGCCACCAGCGATGTATTCGCTGGCCGAGCTGCCCGTATAGCTGCCGCTATGGGTCGTGGTGACATCCACGGTCGTATATGAGGCCTTGAGCGTGACCACGGTGGATGTCGATGCCGTGAAGCCGCCGCTCACCTCCGTCGCCGTGACCTGGACCGTGAGATTGGTGGCGTTCGTGGTGTAGCTGCCAGGCAGATTCAGGATGAGATTGGGCAGGTCGGCTTCGGTGAACTGCCAGACACCACCACCCAGGTTCGTGCCCGCATTGAAGGACAGATTGGTGGGCAGTCCACTGATCCTGATCGACAGGGTTTCCGAGCCATCCGTATCCACCAGCTTCGTGGTTATCGGAAACCTGACGCTGGTCCCGCCTGTGCCTTGTGCGATGGCCAGCAGGGACTTCAGGACAACGACCGAAGAAGCGCTGGCCGCTCCAACCGACAGATTGACCGTGCCGATACTGGTACCGCCGCGCCCATCGCTGACGTCGTAGAGAAAGCTGGCCGGTCCTTCGTAGCCTGCAGCGGGCGTGAACAGCACCCCGCCCGCCTGCGATGCAAGGCTGCCATTGATCGGCGAATGAGCCAGGGTGATGGTCAGGCTGTCGCCGTCGGCATCCGTGTCATTGGCCAGCAACGTGGCAAAGCTGATGCTCCGCGGGATGTCCGTGGCAACCATCCATTGATCTGCCACGGCAACCGGTGCATCGTTCACGGGAGTGACCGTGATGGAAACGGTGACGATGTTTCCCATGGCCAGCCCATCGCTGGCACGGTAGGCAAAGCTGTCGGAAACCGTCTCGCTGCCGTTGTGGATATAGGTGAAGGTGCCATTGCCGCTCAGCGTCATGGACCCGTTCGCCGGACCCGTCACCAGCACCGCGACGAGCGGATTGCCGTCAGGGTCCGTGTCGTTGGCCAGCACGCTGGTTGCACCGCTGGCAAGGACCGTGGCCACAGCGCCCTCGGCCACCACTATCGCATCGGAGACAGACACTGGCGGTTGATTGCCGGAGGGCGCAGCAGCAACCGTCACCGACACGCTGGCCGTGGCAAAGCCGCCCCTGCCGTCGCCAATGGTGTAGGTGAAGCTGTCGCTGCCGGTGAAGTTGGCGTTCGGCGTGTAGACCGGATTGCCCGTGACGGCATCCACGACCACGGAACCGTGGGCGCCCTGGGTGATGCCGGAAACGGTCAGGCTGTCCCCATCCGCATCGCTGTCGTTCCCGCGCACGGCGATGGCGACGGATGTATCGGCATCGGTGGTGGCCGTATCGTTGCCGGCCACGGGCACCCGGTTCACGAAAACACTCAGCGTGCTGGACGCGCCGGTCTGCACGGTGTAGCCGATGGCCAGCGGATGGCCGCCGCTGTAGTTCGCATCCGCCTGGAAAGTGAAGCTGCCGTCTGCCTGCAGCGCGAAGGTCCCGCGCCCCGCCACGTTCCGGGAGCTGCCGGCCGCCACGGTCTGGCCTTCATAGGTGAAGCTGGCGACCACGAGCGCCCCATCGGCATCGGAATCGTTGGACAGCACATTGCCCGTGCGCTGCCCGGCCGTGTCCACCTGCACGCTGTCGGGCGCAAGCACGCTGGCGTGGCTGCCGTGCGCGGCGGCCGCCGCGTTGGCGCACAGCTGCGCCACATCCACCCAGCAGGAGCCGCCCGCCTCCAGCGTGGCGCCGACCGCGCAGGCGCTGCCGGGACGCGCGGCCGTCGTAGGAATCGTGCCCGGCACGCCCAGCGGAAAGCAGGTGTTCCACACAGGGTCCGTGATGCCGGTGATTTTCAGCCGCACCGAGGTCTGGTTGCGATAGACCACAGGCAGGAATCCCTGCGGTGCGCCATCGGCACCCAGCGCTGTCGTCTGCACGGGAACGGTGAGCGTCTCGCCCGCGGCCTGGTTGAAGGCTTCCTGCAATTCCTGAATCTGGGCCTGCACCCGCTCGCCCCAGACCGCCGTGGCTGCGGTCATGACAACAGCACCGCCCATGGCCCAGGCACGCAGGCCGACCAGGGAGATCCGCCCTTTTTGCACACCCCGCACAAGGCAGGCCCCCAAGGCCAACGCCAGCAGCGCAAGAGCGCCAGGGTGGTCCACAGGAATCGCCGCCGGCGCCACGGCTGCCAGCGGTGCCGCAGTGATGCTCTGGGCCTGGGCTGCCGGCACGGCACAGGCCACGGCCAAGGCGCCCAACGCCTGTGCGAGCCCCGTGCCACGGGCAAGGAATTGGAAAAGTTGCAGCATGGGTCTGGCCTGGAAGAAAAGATCCGAAGATCCGAACAGGCGGGGAGCGGTCCCCGCCACTGCCTTCAGGCAGGCCACAAATGACTGCGCTGCTGACAATTTCTTACTTTAGACGACGGCCTGCGCAGCGCATATCCCTGAAAGCAGGTAATTGGCCAGCGGGCACCGGCTCTGGCAAGGGCCGCTCGAAGGCCGCACGACCCCTCCAATGCGCCCAGCTCGTCCGACCGCCCGCCCTTGCCTGGCAGGTACCGGCCCAGATCCACCCCGCCCACATGCGGGCCGCATATCACTCGACTTGTGACAACCCTAGAAAACTCAGGGATTTTCTCGCGGGCCTTTGTGATTTTTCCCATCAGAAAAACCGAGCCGCATCAGCGAATTAAGTCAATGGAGCCGGAGAAAGTTTCGCAAAAAGACAAACGCCTGCGCAATCTGACAAGAGAAAGCTTTTCCAAATGTAAACAATTGTTTATTCAGCCTGTAAGATTCCTCCAGTCAATCAGTGTTTCCCATGGGACAGGCCTGCGCCACCCCACAGATGCATTCATCATGAAAATGCATCAATCGAGCAGGATCATTGATTTTTTCAAGCAAGAATTCTTACTCAATCCATCTTTTGACGCACAACATCCACGGCCACCCAGATGAGAGCGCATCCAGATTGTGGAGAATAATATCCGACCATCACCAGCGACCTGATCAGGGAAACAATAAAATCAGCCGGGCCGAGCAATTGCTGCAGGCCTGCAAATGGCCGGAGCCGCCGATATATCCATCATTGGTACTCAGGCATATTCAGGAAGCGCAGGCGATTTTCGAATTGCACCGCATGCCTGACCGCGCGGTGTCGTCGCGCATCGCAGCGGCCTTCGTCCATTGCCAGCTGGGTGAGGAGCGCAATGCCATTTCACTGGCCACGGCGGCCATGGCCAATCCCGCGCTGCTGCCGCCCGAGGCCCTGGTGCGCGCCACCTATGTGCTGGCGCTGGCGCATGGCCGGCTGGGCGAGCTCGATACCGCCCTGCAATTGATCGAAGGCAAGGACCATGATTTTGCGCAAATGGCGCCCGGAGACAGCCCCTGGCTCCCCGCCCTGATCACCTGGGCCAGGGCGCAAATCCTCTGGAAGGTCTTTCTTTATAAAAACCACCAGGACCTGTGGTGCGGGCCACCGCCCGATTCAGGCCTGGTCCAGCTGGGTGCCGCTGCGCCCGACAGCGCTGCCTTGCAGGACCTGCTGGGGAATGTGGGCCGCCAGCTGCCAGCGGGCCTGGCCTGGCCGTACAGCGAGCTGCTGCGGCTGTCGCTCAAGGGGCTGGAGTCGGGCCGGCGCGAGGCTGCCGCCGTGGTCCGCGCCATTGAGCGCATCGGCATCCACTACCAGGCCAAAAACCCGCCCATTGCAGGCTGGGCCTGGCTCAGCAGTGCGCTGGTGCATTGCAGCAAGCGCCAGTACGGACAGGCGCTGCAGGCCGCCGTACTGGCCAAGTCCACGGCGCAGACCTACCAGTTGGAGGGCCTGCACCGCAATGCGCTGGTCTATGAGTACCACATACAGGAAACGCAGGGCGATTTCGCGGGCGCACTGTCCACGCTGAAGGCGCTGAACATCATGCGACTCAAGAGCATGGCCATCAGTCCTTATCTGGAGAAATCACGATTCACGGCCATGGACGAGGCGCGGTTGCATGACCTGGAACCTGCCTATGTGAAACGCGCCCTTCAATACATAGAAGACAACCTGGACAAGAAACTGCTGGTGCAGTCCATTGCCGACCATTGCCGCGTCAGCCGCCGCACGCTGGAAGTTTCATTTCGCCATAGCCGATCATGCAGCATTGGTGAATATATAAGACAAAGCCGTATCCACCTGGCTGCGGAATCCTTGCTGACCACGGATCAAAGCATAGGACAGATTTCCTCCCGGCTTGGATATTCCTCCCTCTCCACATTTTCCAGGGATTTTTCCGGCCATTATGGGATACCGCCATCGGCCTGGGTTCGGCACCACCGGCTGACGTGATTTGAAAAATCCTGGAATGCATATGACGGGCGTGTATTCAGGCCCTACCGATCACCCGAAGCAACACGCAAAGTAGGACGCAAAGGAAGACGCATGAAATATCTGAAGAATATGAAAACGGGCTCCATGCTGGGTCTGGGTTTCTCGGTTCTCATCCTCATCGCGCTGTCGATTGCGCTGCTGGGCCGAGCGCGGCTGATCCAGGCCTCGGACGATGTCTCCTACCTGGCCGACACGCGCATCACCAGCCTGCTCAGGCTGGTGGAGGTCAAGAGCTCGGTGGAGTTCATCTTCCGCGGCGTGCGCAGTCTGGCGCTGATCGAAGACCCTGCGGAAAAGGCCCTGGCCAAGGCCACGCTGGACACGCAGCGCCAGAAGATAGGCCAGCTCATGGAGCAGTTCCGCGAGGGACTGACCACGCCGCAGGGCATCGCCCTGTACGACCGCATGAGGAATGCGCGCACCGCCTACCTGCCGCTGCTGGACCAGTTCATGGCCGCGGCCATGCGGCATGACCTGCCCACCGTCTCGGCCATGCTGGGCAGCAGCGGAGAGTTCCGCAGGCAGCAGGACGCGTTCTTTGCCGCCATCAACGACATGCTGGCCCACCAGCAGGTGCGTGCCACGGAAACGGCCCAGGCCACCGAAGGCAAATCGCTGGCCGCCGGCCGGCAGATGCTGTCGCTGGCCCTGGCCTCGCTGTTGCTGGGTGCGCTGGTGGCCTGGGCCATCACCCGCCGCATCAAGGGCCTGCTCGGTGGCGAGCCGGCCTACGCGGCCCAGGTCACGCAGGAAGTGGCCAAGGGCAACCTGGCGGTGAACGTGCAGCTGCGCCGGGGCGATACCACCAGCCTGCTGGCCAGCCTGGAGGCCATGCGCGCCAGCCTGGCCGGCATCGTCAGCCAGGTGCGCCACAGCAGCGAATCGATTGCCACGGGCGCCAGCCAGATCGCCTCGGGCAACGCCGACCTGAGCGCTCGCACGGAGGAGCAGGCCGCCAACCTGGAGGAAACGGCCGCCTCCATGGAGCAGATGACCGCCACCATTCAGCAGAACGTGGACACGGTGCGCAGCGCCTCGGGCCTGGCCCAGTCGGCCAGCGCCACGGCCGTGCAAGGCGGCGAGGTGGTGCATGGCGTGGTCAGCACCATGGAGGACATCACGCACAGCTCGCGCAAGATCGGGGAAATCATCGGCGTGATCGACGCCATTGCGTTCCAGACCAACATCCTCGCGCTCAATGCCGCCGTGGAGGCCGCGCGTGCCGGGGAACAGGGCAAGGGCTTTGCGGTGGTCGCCTCGGAGGTGCGCTCCCTGGCCCAGCGCTGCGCCAATGCGGCCAAGGAGATCAAGGGCCTGATCAGCGAGAGCGTGGGCAAGGTCGCCGCCGGCTCCCGCCAGGTGGCCGAGGCCGGCAGCACCATGAACGACATCGTCACCCAGACGCACCGCGTGGCCGAACTGATCTCCGACATCGGTGCCGCCACGCAGGAGCAGTCCCAGGGCGTGACCCAGGTCAGCGACGCGGTGCAGCAGCTCGACCAGGTGACGCAGCAAAACGCTTCCCTGGTGGAAGAGTCTGCCGCTGCTGCCGACAGCCTGAACAAGCAGGCCGCGCAACTGGTGCAACTGGTCAGCGTGTTCCGCCTGGATGAAAGCGAGGCCCGGGCACAGGCCGTATCCGCGCCGGTGGCAGCGGCCGGTCTGGCGCGCGCACAGACCGCCAGGCCGTCTCCAGCGCTGGCCCCTGCCGTGCCCCGCCCCGCCAAGCCCTTGCGCGCGGCAGCGGCTGCGGCCTCCAGCGCGCCTGTGGCGCTGCCCGCCAAGGCAGCAACACCCCGCCGCGCCACGGCGGCCGGAATGGCCGAGACCGATGAGTGGGAGCAGTTCTAGAACAGGCTCAGCGCATCACCAGGCCGCCATCGACGAACAGTACCTGTCCCGTCATGAAGCCGCTCAGTTCCGAGGCCAGGAACAGCACCGGCCCCGCCACGTCTTCGGGGCTTGCCAGGCGGCGCAGCGGCGTGGCGGCCATCAGCGATTCGCGGAAGGACTCGCGCGTGTCCTGCGTGCCCTGCGTGGGATAGACCAGGCCCGGCGCCACGCAGTTGACGCGTATGCCCACGGGCCCCAGTTCGCTGGCCAGGTTGCGGCTGAAGGCCACCAGCGAGGCCTTGGCCGTGGTGTAGTCGTGGTAGGGCACGACGGGGTGCTCCACCAGGTTGCTGGCGATGTTGACGATGCTGCCCCGCGCACGCTGGCGCATCTGCGGCAGCACGGCGCGGCAGACGTTGAAGGCCGCGCCCACGGCACCGTCGTACTGGGCCTGGTAGTCGCTCCAGTCCAGGTCGTCGAAGCGGCGGCGGCGCTCGGGGTCGAAGGCGTAGGGTTTGAAGGCGTTGTTGACCACGATGTCGATGGCGCCGGCCTCGCGCGCGATGGCCTCGGCCATGGCCTGGACGGCAGGCTGCGAGCCTACATCGGCCTTGATGGCCCAGGCATCGCCTCCGGCCTGCTTGCCCGCAGCCTGGCAGGCCGCCACGGTGCGGGCGGCGGCAGCGTCGTTGGACAGGTGGTTGACCGCCACGAGGGCGCCCTCGCGCGCGAAGGCGGTGGCAATGGCCGCGCCTATGCCGCGGCCGGCGCCGGTGACCAGTACCACCTTGCCTTGCAGGCCCAGGGAAGACGGCTGTGCCATCTCAGGCCCCGGGCAGCAGGCTGGTGTCCACCACGTCGGACACCTTGATCTGCCTTTGCACCATGCCCAGCGCGCGGTAGGCGTCGGCGCCCTTTTGCAGGGCGGCCAGGTCGAAGCTGCCCAGCGGCTTGCCGGCCTGCAGCGGCTGCGAAGACGCATTGCGCAGGCGGATCACGTCCAGGTTGATGTCGCGCTGGGTGCCGTCGATGGCGTGCTTGCCGGCCAGCGTGGCGGCCTCCTCAGGGTTGGCCATCATCCAGGCGGCGCTGTCGCGGTAGCCCTTGAGGAAGGCGCGCAGCAGGTCCTTCTTGTCGCGCAGCGTGTCCTCGCGCACCACGAACATGTCGCTGGAGATGTTGAGGTGGTCGCGCACCTGCATCACATCGACCTCGCCAATGCCTTTGCGCAGGCCCACGGCCAGGCCGGTGTCGGTGGCGGCCGTGGCATCGACCTGGCCCTGCATCAGCGGCGCGAAGTTGAGCAGGCCGGTGACGACGATGGTCACGTCCGACTCCTTGAGGCCGGCCTGGTGCAGCATCACCAGCAGGTTCTGGCGCGTGCCGCTGGAAAGGCTGTAGACGCCGATCTTCTTGCCCTTGAGGTCCGCCGGCTTGCGGATGCCGGCCGACTTGAGCGAGACCACGTTGAACACGTTCTGCGGATAGATGTCGTAGATGGCGACCAGCTTCTCGCCCTTGTCCAGCGCCATGAAGAAGGAGCCGGGGTCGGTGAAGGCCACATCGGCCTGGCCGCTGAGCATGTTGCGGATGGCGTCGCCGCCGCCCGCGCCGGGCAGGTAGGCCAGCTCCACGCCCTGGGCCTTGAAGAAGCCCTTGTCGGGCTCGGCCAGGATGTTGGTGATCTCGCTGATGGGCTTGCTCCAGCCCGCCAGGCGGATCTTGCCCTGGGCGGGCGCGGCCGCTGCCGAGGTGCCGGCCAGAGTCAGGCCTGCCAAGCCTGCCAGGCCAGCGGTGGCGCCCAGCAGGCTGCGACGGGTGAGGAAGGGGGATTGCGGTGTGTGCATGGCGCTTGGGGAAAAGGTTGCGGAAGTGTTCAGGGTGGTCAGGCGGCGCGCGAGCGCAGCAGCCGGCGCTCCAGCACCAGGCAGGCCTGGTACAGCAGCAGGCCCATGGCGGCGATCAGCACCAAGGCGGCGAACATGAGGGTGGTGTCCATCATTCCCTGGGCGGCGATGACCACGGCGCCCAGGCCCCGGCTGGCGCCCATGAACTCGGCCACCACGGCGCCGACCAGGGCCAGCACCACGGCCACGCGCAGGCCCGCAAGAATGGCGGGCAGGCCCGTGGGCAGCTTCAGGCGCAGCAGCGTCTGCAGCCGCGTGGCGCCCAGCATGCGAAACAGCTGCAGCCGCTGGGCATCGACCTGGCGCAGGCCGGTCAGGGTGTTTTCCATCAGCGGGAAAAAGCAGATCAGCGCCGTGATCAGCACCGTGGGCAGCATGCCGAAGCCGAACCACAGCACGAACAGCGGCGCCAGCGCCAGCTTGGGCACGACCTGGCTGACCACCACGTAGGGCTTGAGCACACGCTCCAGCAGCTCGGATTCAGCCAGGGCCATGCCCGCCAGCAGGCCGATCGCGCTGCCGGCCGCCAGCCCCAGCAGCAGGGCCTGGAGCGTCGCCCAGATGTGCGGCCAGAAATAGCCCGTGGCCAGCCCCGTCCACAGCGATGCCGCAATGGCCGAGGGCGCCGGCAGCACCAGGGCGGACAGGCCCCATTGCCGCACCAGCAGCTCCCACAGGCCCAGCAGGACCAGCGCCAGCGCGGCGGCCAGCAGGCGGGCATGGAACAAGGACACCGTCATGCCGCCGTCCTGTCCAGGGCTGCGCGCACGCGGGCGCAGTGTTCGTTGAACGCCGGCCCGTGGCGCATGGCCTGGGTGCGCGGCGCGGGCAGATCGACCGCCATATCGGCCACGATGCGCCCGCCGTGCATGAGGGCGATGCGGTCGCCCAGGTAGACGGCCTCGTTGATGTCATGGGTGACGAAGAGCACCGTGGTGCCGCGCTCGCGGCAGGTGCGCAGCAGGTCGTCCTGCAGCTCGGCGCGCGTGATGGCGTCCAGCGCGGCAAAGGGCTCGTCCAGCAGCAGCAGCGGCGGATCGAGCACCAGCGCCCGTGCCAGCGCCACGCGGCTTTGCTGCCCGCCCGAGAGATGGCGCGGATGGCGCTGCGCATGGCTGGCCAGGCCCAGCTGCTCCAGCAGCGCCAGCGCGCGTTGCTCGTCCTGCGGCGCGGGGCGCCTTTGCAGCGACACGGGCAGCAGCACATTGCCCAGCGCCGTATGCCACTCCAGCAGCGTGGGCGCCTGGAACATGAAGCCCAGTTGCGGGCCGGGCTCGGCCAACTCGGCGCCACGCAGCAGAATGCGGCCCGACTGCGGCCTGAGCAGCCCCGCCGCCAGCTTCAGCAAGGTGGTCTTGCCGCAGCCGCTGCGGCCCAGCAGGCAGTGGACCTCACCGGCCTGCACGCGCCAGTCCACGCCGTCCACCACGGGCGGGCGGCCCGGGTAGGTGAAGACCACTTGCTCGACATCGAGAAACGCCATGGTTGCAGCCCCGTCCGTCCCCTCTTGCAGGTTCGCCATGTCAGTCCGCATACGGCGCAAACGGCTGCGCCGCCGCCTCGGCAGATTGCTCTATCTCGGTCATGCGCACCAGGTCCAGCAGGTTGAAGCGGCCGTCATGGTGCCAGCCGGCCTCGGGCATGCTCATGGAGCCGATGGCGCTGATGCGCGTGACGCCGGCCGCCCCCAGCAGGCCGGCCAGGCGGTACAGCTGCTCGGGCGAGGCGGCAATGCCGGCCGTCTGCAGGTAGTCGCGCTGCGCGGCCACCACGGGCACGGCGTCATCCAGGCGGTCCACGCCCACCACGGCAATCGTGCGGTACAGGGCCGTGGGCGCCAGCGGCTGCAGGCTGTCGCTGTACGCCACGCCCCAGGGTGCGTCCACCGGACCCAGCAGTTGCTGTTCGTCACCCGACCATTCCACGGCCTGCTGCCAGCGGGCCACGGCGGCGCCCTCCTCCAGCTCCAACGGCCGGCGCGCAAAGCGCCGCTGCAGGTTGGCCAGCTCGGCCGCCAGATAGTCGGCAAAGGCACGCGGCGGCACGGGGGCACCGCGCTCCACGTAGAAGACATGGGGCGAGTAGCAACCCTGCTGGTCGTAGCGCATCACGTCCCAGGCCGCCAGCCGCGCCACGGCGGGCGCCTTGAGCGTGTCCAGCGCCTGGGCGCCCACCATGCCGAAGCCCAGCTTGTGGCCATGCGGCAGAAAGCGCGTGGTCACGGGCAGGCGCTGGCGCAGCGCCTGCAGCGTCTGGTTGCCGCCGTAGGCGAGCACGGTGTCGGCCTCGGCATGGAGCGCGGCGGCTCCACCGCCATCCACGCCATCGGCGCCATCCGCCCCATCCACACCACCCGCGCCGCTCCACCACACCACGGCCAGGCAATCGGCCAGCGGCGGGTGCACCTCGGCCAGCAGCCGTGCGAACCAGCCCGCGAACAGCGGCTCGGCGCTGGCCAGCTTGCCAATGGCGGGCGCCTTGACCAGCAGGCCGCAGACCAGGCTCCACAGGGACAGCGCAGGCACATTGCCGGCCCAGCTGTGCATCAGCAGGTCGGGCCCGAAGGCGCGCACCGCGCCGCCCTTGGGCGCGGGCTGGAAGCCGTCCAGCACGGCCGGGTTGGCAAAGTCCTCGGCCACGAAGCGCCGCAGCTGCGCGGCGCGGAAGGTCTTGAAGAAGCCCGTCAGCCCCAGGCGCACCATGTCGGCGTCATAGCCGCTGACCACGGGCAGCCAGGCCTCGGCCTGGCGCCGATAGGGATCGCTGCGGTCCAGCAGGCGGGCAATGGCACGGTCGATGGCGTCGATGATCTCGGCCACGGGCATGGCCCTGAGGTGGCGGTCGGCGGCACGCCGCACGTGGGCCGCCAGCGCATGCATCTGCGGGCCGGTCAGCAGGGGCACGGAGACTTCCAGCCGCACGCCGCCGCGTTCGAAGGGCAGCACATGCCACTGCACCTCGTCCTCGCGCAAACCAGGCAGTTCGGGCAGGTAGCCGGCCGTGATCCGCTCGATGGTCATGCAGCAGCGGCCTTCACGAATTCATCGACCGCCAGCGAGCAGCCCTTGGCCGCTGCGCCCTCGGCACGCCCCAGCAACAGGAAACCGCTGTTCTCGCCATGGCCGGCCCACAGGCCCACGTCCTCGGTGAGGATGGTGGTGACCGCGTTGTAGTTGGCCAGGTCGCAGTGCACGAGAATGCCGCGCTCGCCGGGCGCCACGCTGCGGCCGGTGACGGGCTCGACCAGGCGCGAGCGTATCCAGTGCGGCCCCGACTTGACCGACGGCAGCGTGGCATTTCCGTCGTCATAGAACTGCGTGCTCAACTCGGTCATGCCGTACATGTTGATGCAGTGGCTTCGCGGCACGCCCAGCAGCCGGGACAGGTCGGCGTAGAAGTCCTCCAGCGGCAACTCGCGCGACTGGCCCTTGTAGCCGCCCGTGTCCAGGATGCGGCTGCCCGGCGGCAGGCAAAAGCTGCGGCCTTGCTCGCGCAGTGCGTCCATCACATGCACCAGGCTGAAGCTGGCGCCCAGCAGCGCATAGGGGCGGCCGCTGCGCTCGGATTCCTCCAGCACGGCGCACAGGCCGGGCATGTCCAGGCCGTCGGGGGTGAGGAAGTAGCGGCTGTCGGGAGTGCCGAATTCCGTCTTGGCCAGCGCCAGGTAGTGGGCCAGCGAAGAGTTGGGCATGGCCTGCTCGTCGGGAAAGAGGATGCCCATGGGCAGGCGTTCGTGCCCGGCCATGAAGCGCTGCGCGAAGTTGCGCGTCATCGACGCATCGTAGACATCGAGCGCGGGATGGAAGTGGCGCCCGCGCGCGGACAGTCCCTTGGCCTGGCCCGTGGTGCCGCTGGTCATGAACACGCGCTCCGCGGGCGAGGCCGGCTCGCTGCGCAGCTCCATGGCCTTGAACGCATCGATGGGCACGGCGGGAATGTCGCTCCAGGTCTTCACATTGCGCAGCGTGGCGCCGCGCCGCTGGCAGAAGCTGCGAAACGGCGCATTCGATTCGTATTGGTAGGCGAACAGCCGCAGGGCCAGTGCATCGAACTGCTCGTCGGTGCAGCCGTCCATGGCAATGAATGCAAGCAGGTCTGCGACCAGAGAAGCCGCCTGGGGCCGGGCCTTGTCCATGGAATTCCTTCGAGAGCTGGGACGTGATGCTCCGAAGGCGCCCCGCCCGTGGCGCATGGGCGGCCACGCAGGGGTGCAAGCTCTTCTTCCGCCGGAATGACCCGGTTCAAGTTCTCGGGTGTGGATCTCAGCACTGGCGTGCACCCCGGAGCGGAGGGCTATCTTACAGCAGGGTCGCCAACGCCGCAGGCCCGGGGCCATCGCCCTGCAAGACTGCGTCAACCCAGTGCCGTCAGCCGCCGCATCACCCATTCCACGGGCCCCTGCGCCACCTTCTTGCTCCAGGCCCAGGCGGCCAGGCTGGCGATGATCACGTACAGCGCGGCGGCCACGGCCACTTCGCGCAGGCTGCGCGATCCGTCCAGCGCGCCCATGGCCTCCAGCAGCCCCATGCCGATGAGGATGTGGGCCAGGTACAGGGTCAGCGTCATGCGCCCGGCCGGCAGCAGGCCGCGCCACGGTCCACCGGGCCAGCGGTCGGCCAGCCGCAGGCAGGCGCCGATGGCAATGCTGGCGCAGCCCAGGCCCATCAGCAGGTAGGCAGGGCCGGGCGGCATGGGGCCGGTGGCCAGCCAGGGAGCCCATTCACTCTGTGCCGCAAGTGCCGAGACGGCGCAGGCCAAGCCCACCATCGCTACACCGCAAGCCACCAGACCCCATTGCACCCGCGGCTCGGCCAGCGGCAGGCGCGCCAGCAGCATGCCGCAGAGGAAGAACGCAAACCAGGGCAGCACCGGATGGAAGCCGTTGAACAGCAGGTTGCGCGCAAAGCCGGCCGGCTCCCACAGGCCCTGGTAGGACAGGCTGGCCCAGTCCCAGCCCTGGCTGTAGTCCAGCTGCAGCAAGGCCCAGGCGGACAGCATGGCCACGGCCGCCATGCCGGCCAGCAGCGCCCTTGCGCCGGCCTGCAGCCAGGCGATGGCCAGCACGAAATACACCGCGTAGTAGTGAATGATGTCGGCCGGAAAGATCACCAGGTTCATGCCACCGGCCACCAGCAGGAACAGCGCGCGGCGCAGCGTCCAGAGGCGCGCCGTGGCCGGCTCCAGCGAGCGCGTGGCCAGCACCAGGCCCAGGCCTGCCAGCACCACGAAGGTGGCCGAGGCCTTGCCCTCCAGGAAATGGAAGAACGACAGCAGCCAGCCCGGCTCCTGCAGCGCGGGATGCATGGCCTGCTTGAAGTTGACGAACACCATACCTGCCAGCGCCAGGTAGCGCGCCAGGTCCAGCCCCGCCAGGCGGGCGCCCCTGCCGGTGGCATGCCTCATGTCGCGTCTCCCCGTGCCTCGCCTCCAAGAAGGCAGGCCAGCAAGGCGGGATGCAGCACATCGACCCCTTCATCCGCCCCCGCGTCTTCTTGCGGCGTCACCGCCAGCGCAAAGCGCAGCGCATCGCTTTCCACGGCATCCAGCAGCAGTTGCGCGGCCAGGCGCACGGGCACGGCGGGCCGCAAGAGGCCCTGCTGCGCCCCGCGCTCCATGAAGCCTGCCAGGCCGTCGAGCATGCGCCTGCGGTTGGCCTCGAAGGCCGGCGCCAGGCCCGGCGAACGCGCGATCTCGGACAGGCACTCGGCGCTGAGCACGGCCCATTCCCGCTGACGGCACAGCGCCTGGTAGGCGGCCAGGAATTGCGCCACCACCGGCAGCGAAGGGGCTGCGGCCCGCTCCAGCGCCTGAAGCAAGGGCAGCAGCTCGGTCTGCTCCTGCGTGGCGACCTCGGCAATCAAGGCCTGCTTGCTGTCGAAGTGGTTGTACAGATTGCCCAGGCTCACCGAGGCAGCCTGCGCGATGTCGCGCATGCTGGTGCAGTGAAAGCCGCGCTCCACGAAACACTGCAGGGCGGCCTCCACGATGACAGCCCGGCGCTCGCTGATGTCTTCTTTCTTTTTCATGCCCCGAATGATGAACGAACGTTCATTCATGGTCAACACCGGGGCATGAAATCACAGCGGCGGCAGGGGGCCCACGCCCGAAGGAACGGCCTCCTCGTTGGGCCTGCAGGGCTGGCGCAGCATGCGCCGGCAGTCCGGCAGCTGCCGCTCATGGGCATAGGCGATGTGGCCCAGCACGATCTTCGACGGCCGGCTGCGGTCCAGCCAGACGGTGTTGGTCGAAGGCGTGGACAGATGGTCGAAGGCCCAGTACCCGGTCTGCGAAGGCGTGTCCAGGGTCACGCGCAGGCTGGAGCCCGCGCGGAACACATGGGCGAATTTCTGGATTTCCACGCGCATCAGCGTGGGCTCGCCGGGGCGCAGCGGGCGCACGGCGGCCTCGGTGAAATCGCCCCAGGGCCGCAAGGCGGTGGAGCGCTGGCCGTCCAGCGCGCGCATGGAAGCACGCAGCCAGCCGCGCTGCACGAACATCTCCTGGCCGTCGGGACGCACCTCCGAGACGGTGACCTGCACATCGGTATCGCCGGCCGTGGCGCTGAGCCACAGGTCCAGCGAGGCCTCGCCATAAAAGCTCAGCGCGCGCGGCAGCGGGGCCGTGGTAAAGCGCAGCAGGCCCTGCCCGGCGGGGCTGGCCATCCATTGGCCCGCGCCGGACTCGGTGTCCGCGTCGGGATGGTTGGCATCGGCGCCCGGCAGCGGGTAGCGGTAGCTGGCCGATTGGCGCTCGGCCTGCGGGGGCGCATCGCCCAGCCCGCCGCCCGGCTGCAGCCACAGCGTCATGGGCGTGACGCGCACGGGCAGCCGGTCAAAGCTGGCCACGGCCGAGGGGCGCAGCTGCCCATAGTCGCCCCCACCGTTCATCCACTGCATTTCCTGCGCCAGCAGCACGCGCGGCGTGTGCTCGAAGCCATTGCTCTCGCCCTTGAGAAAGCGCGCGTAAAAGCGCTTCATGGTCTCGCGAATAAAGGGGGCGCTGTCGGTGTGATGGTCGCCGTTGGAGCTGATCAGCCACATCTTGTCCGGGGCGATGCTGTCCTCGTAGTAGCCCATGCGGGTGCCCACCTGCTCGTCCTGCCAGGACTGGGTGCCCAGCGTGGGAATGTCGATGCGGTGCGTGGTGTACATGGCGCTCTTGCGCGCGTAGCGGGCGCCGAAGAAGCGGTCCTCGTCCAGCCAGCGCGCCATGTCCAGGTCGGGGCGCTGGATCTTGCGGATGTTGTCCTCCACCACCTGGGCGCATCCGGTATCGCCGTCCAGAGCCTTGGCGTCCTCGGCGGCCTTGCGCCATATCGCGGGGAACTGCCCCCACCAATTGGCGGGAAAGCCGATGTTCTGGATGCCGCCCGGATAGGCCACGTCGCGGTAGGGATCGGCCACGTTCTTGCCAGGAGCAATCGCCTTGAGGCTGGGCGGACGCTGGGCCGCCACCCACAGCTGGTCGTAGCCCGAGTATGAATAGCCCACCATGCCCACCTTGCCCGTGGACCACGCCTGGCGCGCAGCCCACTCCACCGCGTGCGCCCCGGCCGCGCCCACGGAGGCGTCGGCCCACTGGTTCTCGCCCGTGGAGCAGCCCGTGCCGGGCACGTTCAGGCCCATCACGGCATAGCCTTCCTTGGTCCATTCCTGGGTGGTCTGGTCCGTGACCGAGCCCGATCCGTAGCCGTCGTACTCCATCAGCACGGGAAACGGCCCCGGCCCCTTGGGAAAGACCACCGAATAGCGCATCTTGTTGCCGTCAGGCAGCTGGATGTAGCCCCAGATGCGCGGCCCGGGGTTGGTGCTGCCCGAAGAGCCCCCGCCGCAGGCCGCAAGGCCCAGGGCAAGGGTGGCGATGCCGGCCGCGCCGAGCCACGCGCGGGAATGGCGAAAAGTCATCATGGATGGTCCTCCTGGTTGCTGATGCAGTCATGCCCGCAAGGGGGCAGGCCGCAATGTAGGACCGTCCGGACGCATGGCGCACGCGCAGGCTGAAGGGGGGCTGAAGCACGCCTGAAGACAGGCTGAAGGCGAACGCGGACAATCGCCACGGCCTTAGGCCCCGGACCACGGCAGCCGCGCGTCACACTATGATTCGATTTTCAGTTCCTTGACCCCATGCCCCGCGCCCGCACATCCAAGCCCGCTCCGTCCGAAGAGAACACGGCCCCGTCCGGCACCACAGCGCCGGGGCCGTCCATCGACGCCTCTTTCCTGCACACCCTGGTCGGCTACAACGCCCGGCGTGCCTCGATGTCCATCATCGAGGTGTTCGTGGAGCGCATGGCCACCCACGATCTCAAGATGGTGGAGTTCTCCGTGCTCTCCCTGGTGTCCCACAACCCCGGCATCACCTCGCGCCAGCTGTGCACGGCGCTGGACGTGATGCCGCCCAACCTGGTGGGCCTGATCGCCGCGCTGGAGCGGCGCAAGCTCATCGAGCGCCGCCCCCATCCCACAGACCGCCGCGCCGTGGGCGTGCACCTGACGCCGGCCGGCGCCGAACTCACGGCCCAGGCAGAAAGAACGGCGGCCCAGCTGGAGATGGATGCCACCTACCGCCTGACCGATGCCGAGCGCAAAACGCTGATCCAGCTGCTGCAGAAGATCTACAACTGAGCGCGCTCAGTCCGCCTTCTGCGCGGCGGGCCGGTCCAAGCCCAGCAGCCGCACCGCATTGCCCTTGAGGATGCCGGGCATCACCTCGGGCTTGAAGCCGGCTTCCTGGAAATCCTTCATCCAGCGCTCGGGCGTGATCAGGGGATAGTCGCTGCCGAACAGCACGCGGTCCCTGAGCAGGGTGTTGGCGTACTGCACCAGCTGCCGGGGAAAGTACTTGGGGCTCCAGCCCGACAGATCGATCCAGACATTGGGCTTGTGCAGGGCCACGGACAGGGCCTCGTCCTGCCAGGGAAAGCTGGGGTGGGCCATCACGATCTGCATGTCGGGAAAGTCGATGGCCACGTCGTCCAGGTGCATGGGATTGCTGTAGGCCAGGCGCAGGCCGCCGCCGCAGCGCATGCCGCTGCCAATGCCGCTGTGGCCCGTGTGGAAGATGGCCGGCAGTTGGTACTCGGCCACCACCTCGTAGATCGGCCAGGCCATGCGGTCGTAGGGATGGAAGCCCTGCACCGTGGGGTGGAACTTGAAGCCCCTGACGCCCTCTTCCTCGATCAGCCGCCGCGCCTCGCGCGCACCCATGCGGCCCTTGTGCGGATCGATGCTGGCGAAGGCCACCATCATGTCGCTGTTGGCCCGCGCAGCCTCGGCGATCTCCTCGTTGGGAATGCGGCGCCGGCCCAGCTGCGATTCGCTGTCCACCGTGAACATCACCAGGCCCAGGTTGCGCTCGCGGTAATAGGCCACGGTCTCGGCGATGGTCGGGCGCCGGCCGTTGCCGAAGTACTTGTCGGCGGCGCGGTCGTACTCCTCGCCGTAGTTGTCGAACGGGTTCCAGCAGCTCACCTCGGCGTGCGTGTGAATGTCGATGGCAATGAGTTTTTCGTGGTCCATGTCTGTCTCCTGTGCGGCCTGCTGCCTGCCCCGCAATCAAGGGGAAGTCCCAATAAGAAATTCACAAAGGCCGCTTGAATTGGTTATTAAATATAACCAAAATCGCGGCCATCAGAAAGCGATGCAGATGCAGGCAACGGCTGCCACGCAACGGATTCGCGCTGAGGCTTTACACCACCTTCCGAGGAGACACACATGGACAGAAAGATCCACAAGACCCGTTCCCGCGCCTTGCCGGCCGCGCTGGCCGCCGCCCTGCCCGCCCTGCTGCTGTCGGCCTGCGGCGGCTCGAGCGACGGCATCGCGCAGCTGGCCGAGGCCCGCCCCGCCACGCTGCTGTCGTGCACGGACCTGGCCGCGAAAATATCCTTCCCCAACACCCGCATCACCGCCGCCGAGACCGTGGCCGCCGGCACGCTGGCGGTGGCGGGCAAGCCCATTGCCGAGCACTGCCGCGTGACCGGCCGCATGCACGAGCGCGTCAGCACCGTGGATGGCCAGAACTACGCCGTGGGCTTCGAGATGCGCCTGCCGCGCGACTGGAACGGGCGCTTCTTCTACCAGGCCAACGGCGGGCTGGACGGCGTCGTGAGCACGGCCGTGGGCGCGCTGGGCGGCGGGCCGCTGGGCAACGCGCTGCAGATGGGCTTTGCCGTGCTCAGCTCCGATGCCGGGCATGCAGGCAGCCTGGGTCCCTTCTTCGGCCTGGACCCGCAGGCGCGGCTGGACTATGGCTACCAGGCCGTGGGCAAGCTCACGCCCATGGCGCGCAGCGCGCTGCAGACGGCCTATGGCAAGGGGCCTGACCGCTCCTACCTGGGCGGCTGCTCCAACGGCGGGCGCCACGCCATGGTGGCGGCCTCGCGCTATGCCGACCAGTACGACGGCATCATCGCCGGCAACCCCGGCACGCGCCTGCCGCTGGCGGCCATTGCCAACATTGCCGGCGCCCAGGGCTATGCGAAGCTGGCGACCACGGCCTCAGACCTGGGCACGGGCTTCACCCAGGCCGAGCGCCGCCTGGTCAGCCAGGCCGTGCTGGCCCGGTGCGATGCGCTGGACGGGGCCACCGACGGCATGGTGCAGGCCGGCGCAGCCTGCCAGGCGAGCTTCGACCTGTCGCGCGATGTGCCCACCTGCGGCGGTGCGCGCGACGGCAGCTGCCTCAGCGCCGAGCAAAAGAGCACCATTGCCGGCCTGTTCAAGGGCGCCACCACCAGCGGCGGCAGCCGCATCTACAGCAGCTTCCCATATGACGCGGGCCTGGATACGGCCGGCTGGGCCGGCTGGAAATTCTCCAACCCCATCAGCCGCGACTCCGGTGCCGTGGCCTTCATCTGGCAGACGCCGCCGGAAAGCGCCGCCAGCTTCAACGACGCGCAGTTCGCCCTCAACGGCAGCGTGGACAGCATGCTGGCCAAGGTGCAGGCGACCAACGGCACCTTCACGGAAAGCGGCCTGTCGCTGATGATACCGCCCGACTACGGCAAGCTGCCCGTGCTGCGCAACCGGGGCGCCAAGCTCATGGTCTACCACGGCACGGCCGACCCCATCTTCTCCAGCGATGACACCGTGCAGTGGTACGACACGCTGCGCCGCAACCATGGCGACGCCGCCGACTTCGCCCGCCTGTACCTGGTGCCCGGCATGAACCACTGCAGCGGCGGCCCGGCCACCGATCAGTTCGACATGCTCAGCTCCCTCGTGGCCTGGGTGGAGAAAGGCCAGGCGCCGGACCGCGTGATCGCCAGTGCGCGCGGCGCGGGCAACGCGGGCGGCGCCAACGCCGACCTGCCCGCCAACTGGTCGCCCACGCGCACCCGGCCGCTGTGCCCCCATCCGCTGGCCGCCCGCTACAACGGCAGCGGCGACATGGAAAGCGCTGCCAGCTTCAGTTGCCGCTGACCATGCACTGAAGGCGGGCGGCGCCTGAACGGCCCGCCCCCTCCGCCCCCATCCACCCCTTGTCCGCAGTCCCGCCCCCGGCGGGGCCGGGCCCCGCTGCGCCCGAGAAAAGGCGCGCGGACACCCACGCCAAGACGGCAACGATTTTTCAAACCAGAGGAGACATCACCATGAAAACCACCCCATCCCCGCGGACCCTGGCGGCCACCGCCGTGCTGGCCCTGGCCGGCTCCGGCGCCAGCTTCGGCGCCTTCGCGCAAGGCACCTCCAGCGTCACGCTCTACGGCATCGTCGATGTGGGCGTGGAGCACCTGAACAATGTGGCGGCGGGCGGCGGTCTCAGCCGCATGCCATCGACCACCAGCATGGTGCCCTCGCGCTGGGGCCTGCGCGGCAGCGAGGACCTGGGCGGCGGCCTCAAGGCCATCTACACGCTGGAGTCGGGCTTTGCGCCCGACCAGGGCACCTTCAACCAGGGCGGGCGCGGCTTTGGCCGCCAAAGCTGGGTGGGCCTGGGCGGCAACTGGGGCAGCCTGACCATGGGCCGCCAGAACTCCATGCTGTTCTGGTCGCTGCTGGACTCGGACATCATCGGCCCGGCCGTCTTCGCCATGGGCTCGCTGGACGCCTACATTCCCAACTCGCGCGCCGACAACATGCTGGCCTGGCGCGGCAACTTCGGCGGGCTGGCACTGGGCGCGGGCTACAGCTTCGGGCGTGACACCGTCAATGCCGGCCCCAGCCCGGCAGGCACCAACTGCCCGGGCGAGAGCGGATCGGACACGCAGGCCTGCCGCCAATGGTCGCTGTACGCCAAGTACGACACACCGGCCTGGGGCGTGGCGCTGGGCTACGAGCAGCAAAACGGCCGCACGCCGGCCTCGTCCACCGACCCGGTGTTCGGCGGCATGAACTCCAGCGCCAAGCATGACGAGCGCCTGCACCTGGGCGGCTACTTCAAGCTGGCCGGCGTGAAGATCGGCGGCGGCCTGCTGCGCCGCGACAACGACGGCGACGCCGTCAAGCCACGCAGCAACCTGTGGTACGTGGGCGCCTCCTACCCGGTCACCGAGGCCCTGGTGCTCGAAACCCAGTGGCTCACGCTGCGCTACCGCGGCGTGTCGGGCTACGACTCCGACCTGCTGGTGGCACGCGCCATCTACAACCTGTCCAAGCGCACGGCCGTCTACACGCAGCTCGGCCACATCCGCAACGACCGCCTGGCCACCGTCTCGGTCAGCGGCGGCGCGCCGGGCAGCAACACCGCGCCGGGACGCTCGCAGACCGGCATCAACGTGGGCATCCGCCACATGTTCTGAGCCGCTTCCATCCGCCTGCCTTTCCCATATTCACCAGGAGACATCCCATGCAGATGCATCGCCGTCATTTCGTCCAGGCCCTGGGCAGCGCCGCCGCCCTGGGCTCGCTGTCACCGCTGCAAGCCCTGGCCCAGGCACTGGACCAGGTCAAGATCATGTACGGCTTTCCGGCCGGCAGCTCGGGCGACAGCGTGGCCCGCCGCGTGGCCGAGCGGCTGGGCGGCACGCCCTACAGCAAGGGCCCGGGCTTTGTGGAGAACAAGCCCGGCGCCGGAGGCCGCATCGCGGTGGAGGCCTTGAAGAACTCCCCGCCCAACGGTTCCGTGCTGGCACTGGCCCCCGTATCGGCCTTCTCGGTCTATCCCCACATCTACCCCAAGCTGACCTACAGGCCCGAAGACGCAACGCCCGTATCGATTGGCGCCGTGATCTACCACGGCCTGGCCGTGGGCCCCGCCGTGCCGGCCGAGGTCAAGACGCTCAAGGACTTCCTGGCCTGGGCCAAGGCCAACCCCGACCGCGCCAGCTTCGGCTCGCCGGGCGCGGGCTCCATGCCGCACCTGCTGGGCGCGCTGCTGGGCCTGCGCTCGGGCGTGGAGCTCAAGCACGCGCCCTATCGCGGCACCGTGCCCAGCATCACCGACCTGGTGGGCGGCCAGATCGCGGCCACCATGAACCCCAGCGGCGACTACCTGCAGTACCTGAAGGCCGGCCGCCTGCGCGTGCTGGCCACCTCGGGCAGGCAGCGCTCGCCCTTCCTGCCCGACGTGCCCACCTTCACCGAGCTGGGCTTGCCCGATGTCACGGTGGAGGAATGGTTCGGGTTCTACGCGCCCGCCAAGACCCCGGCCGCCACCATTGCCAACGCCAACGCGGCCATCACCGCCGCGCTCAAGGACAAGGCCGTGATCGACGGGCTGGCGGCCCTGGGCCTGCTGGCGCGCGGCAGCACGCAGCAGGAGATGGCCACCGACCAGCAGGCCGAGTTCGAGCGCTGGAGTTCGCTGGTCAAGCAGATCGGGTTCACGGGCGAGTCCTGATGGCGCACCCGGACGGCAGGTCCATATCCCTTCGCGAAACAAGGCCACACTCATGCAACAAATAATGTTGCATGAAACAGAACAGCCAATTCTCGGACGTCCTGCATGTGCTGCTGCACATGGCCGAGGGCGATGGACCTGCCACCTCCGACATGCTCGCCGCCGCGCTGCAGACCAACCCGGTCGTGCTGCGCCGGCTGATGTCGGGCCTGCGCGATGCAGGCCTTGTCACCTCCGCCAAAGGCCATGGCGGGGGCTGGGTGCTGTCTTGCGAGCTGGACCGCACCACGCTGCGCGACGTGCATGAAGCCTTGGGCGCCCCTGATCTGGTGTCGCTGGGCTTCAGGGAAGACCGGCCCGAATGCCTAGTCGCCCAGGCCGTGAACGAAGCGCTGAGCAACGCGGTGCAGCAAGCCGAGGCCGCCCTGCTCGCGCGCCTGGGCTCGGTGACGCTGGCTGCCCTGTCCCAGGACTTCCATGCCCGCCTGGCGCGCCACCGCGCAGCGGGCGGCCAGGGCTGGTACCAACTGCAGGAGCACCAGCATGAAACACATTGATTTCGCCGTCATCGGCGGCAGCTATGCGGGCCTGTCCGCCGCCCTGCAACTGGCGCGTGCGCGCCGCCAGGTGCTGGTGGTCGATGCCGGGCTGCGGCGCAACCGCTTCGTGGACCAGGCCGGCGAGACATCGCACGGCTTTCTCACCCAGGATGGCGTCGCCCCCGCCCAGATCGCCGCCCAGGCCCGGCAGCAGCTGATGGCCTACCCCACCGTGCAGTGGCTGGACGGCACGGCCGAGGACGCCCGCGTGGCGCCCGATGGCCAGCTGGAGTTCCATGCAGCGAGCACCGCCATCAGCGCTGCCCGCCTCGTCCTGGCGCTGGGCGTGCATGACAGCCTGCCGCCCGTGCCGGGACTGGCCGAGCGCTGGGGCCGCAGCGTCTTTCACTGCCCGTACTGCCACGGCTACGAGATGAATGCGGGCCGCATCGGCATCATTGCCAGCTCGGCCCTGGCCCATCACCACGCCGTCATGCTGCCCGACTGGG
Source organism: Delftia sp. WSY_10 (assembly GCF_043104705.1). NCBI lineage: Bacteria > Pseudomonadati > Pseudomonadota > Betaproteobacteria > Burkholderiales > Comamonadaceae > Delftia > Delftia sp. WSY_10. Next base: position 43,906 of record NZ_JBICKY010000031.1, read on the forward strand.
GCCAGACCACCCTGCTGCTCAACGGCGCCTACGCGCCAAGTGCCGATGAGCTGGCCGCCTTCGCACGCCGCGGCACACAGGTGGAGGCCACCCCCATCGCCCGCCTGGAAGGCCGGGCCGACGTGCTGCTGCAGGACGGCCGCCGCCTGGTCATGGATGGCCTGTTCACCCAGCCGCGCACCCGCATCGCCAGCCCCGTGGCCGAACAGCTGGGCTGCGCCCTGGAAGAAGGCCCCATGGGTCCCTTCATCAAGGTCGCGGAAGGCCAGGCCACCAGCGTCCCCAACGTGTTCGCCTGTGGCGACGCGGCCCGCGCGGCCGGCAACGTGGCCATGGCCGTGAGCGATGGCGCCATGGCCGGCATTGGCGCGCACCGGTCGATGATGGGATGGTGAACTGCGGCGCCCGCCCTAGAGCGTGCTATGCACTTTGATGTGCCCGTGAAAGCCGGGAAAGGGGTCCGGAACGAGGCGTAGCACGCTCTATCCGAAGACCGCGCCGCCCGCATCCAGCGCGGGCGGCCGCAGAAGATCGGCATTGACGCCCATGGCCTCGCTGGCCCGCTCCACGGCCTGCCACAGGGGGGCCGGCATCTGCAGTATTTCCTCGGGGGAGTTCGCGCGGGCGATCCAGTCGCTGATCTCAACGTGCTGCTCGGGGGTGAGCAGGTCCAGGTTCAGCATTTCGTCAATGGTCTTCATCGGGTGTCGGTCTGTCGCTCGTGTGCGGAAGGTGTACGGAAAAGGAACGGCCCGTGCATTGTCAGCGGTCCACGGCAGGCAGTCGCTGCAGCAGGGCATCGCGGGCGCGCAGGCCGGCATTGGGCTTTTGCGCCTGCTCGTCCTGGATCAGCGTGGCGAATACCAGCCTGCGCTGGTCCTTGGTGGCCCAGCCCACGTACCAGCCATAGGCCCGGCTGGCGTCGTAGCGGTTGTCGCTGCCCGGCGAGCCCGTGCCCGTCTTGCCATGCACGGTCCAGCCGTCCACAGGCACGGGGTGCCGGGTGATGCGCGCAGTCATGTCGATGGCCTGACTGCTCACGGGCAGTTCCCGGCGCACGATCTTGCGCATGAAGGCCACCTGCTCGGCCGCCGAGATGCGCAGCGAAGACACCACCCACACGCCGTTGTGGCCCGGGTCGGCCACTGGCACGGCAGAGACATCCTCGTTGCCATAGCGGAAGGCCTTCACGTAGGTGTCAAAGCGCTGCTGGCCCAGACGCATCACCACCTGCTGCGAGTACCAGAACACCGAGTCCTTCATCCACGCCTGGGGCGTGATATCGCGCCGCCAGGCATCGCCGCCCCAGTCCGGATACTCCGGTTGGTACGGCCACGCGGGCCGGGACTCGTCCTGCAGGATGCCGGCGTCATAGCCCATCAGGCTGATGGCGATCTTGAAGGTGGACGCCGGCGTGACCCGCTCGGCGCAGGCCGGGCCGCTGTGCACCAGGGACTGGCCCGTGTCGGCGTCGGCGACGAGGGTGCACAGTTCGTGCGCGACAACGGGGACGGGAACGGAAACCCAAAAAAAAGCTGCCACGGCCGTGGCAGCGGTTCCAGGAAATCTATGCATGTGCTGTGCGCTGCGGTGTTCGTATCTGGCGCGCGATCATAGATGCGCGCGCAGCCTTTGCAGAGCCCCTGCAGCAAACAGCCCCACGGCGCCCTGGGCAAGCGCGTGTGGGACTTGCCCATGGATGGGAACTGCCCGCGAGGCTACGCCTGCGCCTCCTGCAACTGCCGCCACATCACCTTGCCGCTGCCGCTCTTGGGCAGGGCCTTGACGAACTCCACCACCTTGGGCGCCTTGTAGACGGCCATGTTCTCGCGGCACCACTGGATGATGTCCTCGGCCGTGGTGTCTTCCTTGCCGGCACGCAGCACGACGACGGCCTTGACCGACTCGCCCCGGTAGGCGTCGCGCGTGGAGATCACGCAGGCTTCCTGGATGGCGGGGTGGCGGAACATCAGCGATTCGACCTCGGCCGGCCAGACCTTGAAGCCGCTGGCGTTGATCATGCGCTTGAGGCGGTCGGTGATGAAGTAGTAGCCGTCCTCATCCACGTGGCCCAGGTCGCCGGTGCGAAAGAACCGCTTGCCGTCGATCTCCATGAAGACCTGGGCCGTGGCGTCGGGGCGCTTCCAGTAGCCGTCGAAGACCTCGGGCCCGTGGACCACGATCTCGCCCTGCTCGCCCTGGGGCACTTCGGCACCGGTGTCAGGATCGATGACGCGCGCCTCCGTGCTCATGAAGGGAATGCCCAGGCACTGCTGCTTGGGGTGCTCGGACGGGTTGCTGTGCGTGGGCGCAGCGGTCTCGGTCAGGCCGTAGCCCTCGCAAAAGCGCAGGCCGTATTGCTCCAGCAGGCGCTGGGCCACGGCCTGGGGCATGGCCGCGCCGCCGCCGCCGATGTACTTGAGGCTGGTGAGGTCGAACTGCGCGAAGTTGGGGCTGCCCAGCAGGTCGATGACCATGGTGGGGATGTTGGTCCAGCTGGTGACCTGGTAGCGCGAGATCAGCCGCCCGGCCAGCTCGCGGTCCCAGCGCGGCATGACCACCACGGTGGCACCCATGAAGATGGCCGTGTGCAGCACCGACACCATGCCCGTGATGTGGAACATGGGCACCACCGCCAGCACGACCGCCTCGCTGGTGCCGCTGCCCCAGTAGCTTCCCGCCACCGCGTTGTGGTTGATGGAGCGGTGCGGGTGCATGCAGCCCTTGGGGTGGCCCGTGGTGCCGCTGGTGTAGGGCAGCACGGCCATGTCGTCGCGGCCCACCACATGGGGCGGCGCAGCGTCGGTGCAGGCCAGGGCCTGCTGCCAGGTGTGGACGCTGCCGCCCTCCAGCACAGCCGGCTCGCGCCGGGTGAGCAGCCAGTCGTGCCACTGCGCAGGCGGCGCATCGTCGCCCTGCACACCGGCATCGAAGGCATCGGTGAACTGGGTGACGATCAGGTGATCGAGCCGCTGGCCCGGCGCCAGCGCGTTGCTGGCCTTGGCCAGCTCGGGGGCCAGGTCGGCCGTGGTGATGGCGACCTTGGCGTCGGCGTCGGTGATGTAGTGCTTGAGCTCCTCGGCCATGTTCATGGGATTGACCGGCACCACCACGGCATTGGCGCGGAAGATGGCGTAGTGCGCCAGGATGAGCTGAGGCGTGTTCTGCATCAGCAGGATCACGCGGTCGCCGCGCTGCACGCCCAGGCTGTGCAGGTAGGCCGCCATGCGCTCCGTGCCCTCGCACAGCTCGCGGTAGCTGATGGAGCTGCCGAAGTAGCGGATGGCCGGCTTGTCGGGATAGCGGCGCGCGTTGACGGCCAGGTTCTCCCATACGCTGGTGGCGGGCACGGTGATGGAATGGGGCAGACGGCTGGGCCAGAAGGCGTGGTGCGCGGGCAGGGTCGACATGGACGGATGGGCGTTGAATGGTCGGTGAGTGGATCGGACGGCGGCAATCCGCCTTGCCAGCGAGGCTAGGCGCACACCCGGTTCCCGGCATTGGGGAAGGCCCCAGGGAATCGTCGCCAAAGTGACGCTTGAGCGCCCATGGCATACCGATGCCACCGCAACTCGCCTTGTGCTTTCGCAAGCCGGCCACGGGCACGCCACGGACACGCCACAAGTACGCCACGGGTACGATGGCGCCATGCCCTCCACGCCCGACATGCCCCACCTGTCCCGCCTGCAGCTGTCGCTGCGCGATCTGCTGGCCCGCCGCCGCAGCGCGGCCCTGGCCACCCAGCCCGCCGACTCCCCTGCCCCCGGGGCTGGCGATGCACTGCCCGCTCCCCGTCTGTCCATGGTGCCCTGGGCCTGGAATGCGCAGTTTGGCTGCTTTGTGCTGCACGTCAGCGCGCTGGCAGCGCACACGCGGGCCATGGAGCTGCACCCGGCCGTCAGCCTGCTGGTGTGCGCGGCCGAAGTGGACGGCGAGGGCGTGCATGCACTGGAGCGCGTGGCCATTGAAGGCGTGGCCAGCACACCTCCGCCCGGCAGCGTGCTGGCCGATGGCGCGCGCGACAGCTATGTGCTGCGCTTCCCCGAAGCCGCGTTCATGACCGATCTGGGCGACTTCCGCTTTGTCTGCATCACGCCATCCATCGCCCGGCACGTGGCGGGCTTTGGCGCGGCGCGCGATGTTTCGGCCCATGACCTGATCGAAGCACTGAGCATCCAGCCCAGCTGACTCACGTGCCCCGCACGTGGGCCGCGATCAGGGCGCCCGCCGCATCGCCCTGCCCCGCCACGCAGGCACGCACATGGTCCTCCCACATCTGGCCCTGTTGCTCCACCTGGGCATGGACAAAGCGCTGCAGCATGCGCCGGGGATCGTCGCAGCGCTCGTAGGCATAGGGATCACCGCGCGTGCACAGCGCCTTGAACTGCAGCCAGGCCGCCTGCCGCGTCACGGGCATGCCCTGCAGGCGCTGCCACTGGTGCAGCAGCTCATGGGCAAAGATGCCTGCGATCTGCGGATGCGACAGGCGCAGCGGCTGGCGCGGATCGGACTGCATGAAAAAGGCACGCGGCATGAAGATGCGCCCGCCATTCATGGACAGCGCCCTGCGCGTGTCGCCCAGGCGGCGCAGATAAAGGCGCATGCGCGGCAGCAGCGCATCCAGCGAGGCACCGAAGTGCGTGCGCACAAAGGCCTGTTCCTGCGCATCGAGCGGCCGGCTCCAGAACACCATGCTCAGTCCCCCGGCCCCTGCCGATAGCGCCGTGCCATGAAATCCACGAAGGCACGCACGGCCGGGCGCAGATGCCGCGTGCGCGGATACAGCGCGTGGTAGCTGTACTGCCCCAGATGAAAACAGGGCAGCACCCGCACCAGCTGGCCGCGCTCGATGGCCGAGCGCACGGTATGCCAGGTCAGCGCCGCAATGCCCCGCCCCGCGCGTGCAGCCTCGAAGATGGTGGCCACCGAATCGGTGCGCAATGCCGCTAGCGGCTGGACCTCAGTGACAGCACCCTGCCCGGACACCACGCTCCAGCGCAGCTGGGCCGGACCCGCAGCAAAGGCCAGGGCGCGGTGCGCGGCCAGTTGCTCTGGCGCCTGCACCACCCCGTGGCGCATCAGATAGGCGGGCGAAGCCACCAGCACCAGAGGCGAATGCGTGAGCAGCCGCGCCTGCAGCCCGCTGTCCGGCAATTGCCGGCTGATGCGCACGGCCGCATCCACGCCCTCGGCCACCAGGTCCACCAGCCGGTCGGTGCACAGCAGTTGCAGCTCCAGATCCGGGAATTGCTGCTCGAACTCGGGCAGCCAGTCGCCCAGCTCGATGGCGCCCACGGCCAGCGGCAGCGTGATGCGCAGCACACCCGCCACGCGCGCACGGCGCTGCGCCAGTGCGGCCTCGGCCGCATCGAGCTGCTCCAGCAACTGCACACAACTGAGGTAGTAGCTGCGCCCCGCCTCGGTCAGGCTCAGCCCGCGCGAATTGCGCTGCAGCAGCTGCGTGCCCAGTTCCGACTCCAGCCATTTGACATGGCGCGAGGCGGTCGAATGCGTCATGCCCAGCCTGTCCTGCGCCGCCGTGAAGCCCTGCGCATCCACCACGCCGCAAAACACCCGCATGGCCTGCCATCTGTCCATTGCCCGTGCACTCCTTTGGCGGGGATTGTGGGGCATGCGGGCGG
>NZ_JBICKY010000032.1:0-334672 GCF_043104705.1 Delftia sp. WSY_10
GCCATCGGGCAGCGTGGCGTGAATGACGAGTAGATCAAGCATTTGCGTATGCTGCGGGCAGGGCCCGGCGCTCTCTCTTTCGGTTGGGTTTCATCAGGGCCTGCGGATAGCTGGCCCTGCGCTGCCGGCATGCGCGCGCCCTCCCCGACGATACCTATCAGGGGCACAGTCCTGCGGCCTGCGCAGACTCGTGCTGGAGCCTGCGCTCCAGGTTTTGCCAGTCGCTATGAAGGTCGCGCGCCACGCGCGGGCGCCTGCAAAGCGCAACGTGGTGCGCCTGGGACAGCGGTTGCAGCGCGGCCAGTGCCTGCAGGCGCAGGGCATCGTCGTTCAGCAGTTGCGCGGCGGCCAGCCGGGCCTGGGCGATTCCGATTTCGGCATATGCACGGGGTGCAGGCAGCTGTTGCGCCAGGGCCTGGCGCACTTCAGCGGCATCACCCATGCCTATGGCAATCCAGAGCCAGGCGATCCAGCTGTCCTGGGAGGCGTAGTGGCCGGCCTTCTTCGGCGGGGTGCGCTCCACGCTTTGGCGGGCCAGTGCCACGGCAGCGCCAGTCTGGCCGTGCTCGGCCATGAACCGGGCATGCAGGGTTTCGGCCTGCATCAATGAGAAGATTTTCCATTCACGGCGCTGAGCCGAATCCGCAGTCACGGCATGTGCAGCTTGCGGCGCTGCCTGAAGCGCGGCCTGGAGCGCGATCACATTGGCCTGCAACTGGGCTTGCGCCGCTTCGGGGTGGCCGCTGGCATCCAGCAACCGGGCGAGCTTGATGCGCGCGTGCAGCAGCAGGAAATCGTCCGGCGCATCGGCGTCGGCGCGGCGGATCTCCACGGCTTGCACCATCCGATCAAGCCTTTGCGCCACGGTCTGATCAGGCGGTCCCCAGAACGCAAGAACTTCCTGCACGCTGGCCAGCACCCGGCGTGCAGGGCCTGGCACGTCCTGCAGGTCGGCCACCAGTCGCTGGCGCAAATTCGTTGCCTGCTCGGCGGTATCCGCCGTGTCGGCCATGCCTTTCAATGCAAGGGCACGCTGCAGATCACTCTGTGCCCGGGACTGCGTCATCGCCCAGGCCGATTGGTAAAGTGCTTTGGCGCGCGCCTCGGCCAGAGGATGGTCGTCCATGAGTTGCAGTTCCCCGGCGGCTTCCAGGTAGATCTCCACCCGTTGCTCTTGGGCAGACGGGGGCAGTTGGTCGGCCTGGGCCAGGCGGGCCTCGATCGCGGCCAGGTGCTGCTCCGGTACGTAATCACGGCGGGGAGACAGCTCCACATCCCACAGCGCAGCAAGAACCTGCCGCCCCTGCGGCGCAGCTTGATGAATGCCCATGACCATGGCCACCGGCAGCAGCAGGCAGGCCAGGTAGATTGCCAGGCCCGCTGCGCCTTCGGCCCAACCGGGCGCACGCGATTGCAAGGCAGGCAGCAGTGCGCCTGCAGCGGCCGCGCGCCGGACAAAGGGCCAGCGCGCAAAAGCGGGTTGCTGCAGCACGCCGAATGCGCGGTGTACGGCATCGGCCTCGCTGACCGGGGCCTGGCATGCCTCCTGTTGAGGAAGCGTGTGCAGGGTGCGATGCACGGCCCGCTCCAGTTGCATCACACGCCATTGCCATGGCAGCCCCATCAGCAGCACGCCGGTGAGGATGGAGATCAGGGGGTCCCGGCTGAACCAGGCCAGCCCACCCAGCGCGGCCATGCCCGCCAGTGCGAACACCAGCCGCATTGCGGGCAGGCGAGCGAACAGCAGGCTCTCCACCACGCGGCCGCCATCCAAAGGCGTGAGGGGCAACAGGTTGAATGCGTTGACGACCAGGGTCAGCAGCAGCAATTGCATGGTCCAGGCGGGTGGCTGCGGGAGCAGGCCCCAGCCTACGGCAGCCAGCGCTCCCACAGCCAGCAACAGCCCAGGCATGGGACCGGCCAGATAGACGCCCACTTTTTGCAGCGGCGTGGCGTCCGCCTTTTCTCCGGTGGCCATGCCGCCCAGGCCAGGAATGAAGAAGACGGATTGACGCTGGTAGCCCGCCCAGCGCATGGCCAGCCAATGCCCTCCTTCATGCACGGCGATCACCACCAGAAGCATCCACGCCATGTCCCATGAAAACAGCACGGCGCCCGCTGCCAGGAACAGCGCCGCCGTGATCCAGAAACTGCGGTGGCGGTTGTGCGCCATGCCCAGCCCGCGCTGCACGGCTTTCTGGTAGCGAAAGCGCAGCGCCTCGGACACTTGCCGGACCTGCGGCCCATGAAGGCATGCACCGGCAGATGGGCTGGCGGGCACCGCCCTGTCTTCCTTGCGCACCTGGCGCAAGGCACGCCAGGCCAGCCGCAGCGACTCGCGCCAGCTGAGCCGCCAGAACCCGGGCCCGGCAGGCAGCGCACGGCCCTGGGCCACCAGTGCAGGGACTTGGCTCCGGCCCCACTCATCCAGGCGCTGTACCGCCTGGTCAAGGCCCTGGACCACGGGAGCCCGGTCGCCGGACAGGCGCTCGGCGTAGGCGGCCCAGGCCGATGCGGTATCGGGCTGGGCATCGTCCAGGTAGGTCCAGCCGGGCGGCGCAGGCAGGCTTGTCTGAGGTAGGCCATTGAAGCCCATCCAATTGCGCCCGTCGGCAAAGAATGTGAGCCAGGTCACGGAGCCCACGGTGCGGCCATGCCTGGCGCTTCCCGCCTGTTCGGCCTGGACCATCGCCCAGGCCCGCCCGTCGGCATGGACGAACAAGTCCACCTCCAGAGGAAGGTCGGGATCCATGGCCTGCGGATGCGTGCCCTGCAGGCTGGCACACCAGGTGAAGCCCAAGGCTTGCAACTCCGGCCGCATGGCATCCAGCACCGCCCGTGATTCGGGCTCCAGTGCCTGGCGCTCCACCACGGCCATGGGCGCAGCACGCAGGCGCAGGCGCATGCAGTTCAAAGTGGCCAGCAGCAGCGAGAGCGCATACAGCAAGGGAATCGCGCCCAGCAGCGCCAGCCAGGGCGCGGCTTGTGAGAGCCAGTTCATCATCTTGAATAGTCTTGTCGATGGAGTGTGACGGTTCTGATGTGCCCTCCCAAAAGCTCCTCCAGGCAGATCAGCATCGGGATCGTAGCCTTGCCACCCGTGATGCGACAATCAAATCAAAGGACCATTCTTCAAATGAAAATCGCCACCTGGAACGTCAATTCCCTGTCCGTGCGCCTGCCGCAGGTGCTGGCCTGGCTGCAGGCCAATCCTGTCGATGCGCTGGCGCTGCAGGAGCTCAAGCTCACCGACGACAAGTTTCCGCTGCAGGCGCTGCAGGAGGCCGGCTACCACGCGGTCAGCCATGGACAGAAGACCTACAACGGGGTGGCCTGGCTGACGCGCACGCCGGTGCACGACGTGGTGCGCAATATCCCGGGCCTGGAGGACGAGCAGGCCCGCATCATTGCCGCCACCCTCGATGCCGAAGGCGGCCCGGTGCGCCTGATCAACGGCTACTTCGTCAATGGGCAGGCGCCGGGCACCGACAAGTTCGCCTACAAGATGCGCTGGCTGCAGGCGCTGCAGGACTGGGTGAAAAGCGAGATGGCGACCCACCCGCGCCTGGTGCTGGTGGGTGATTTCAACGTGGCGCCCGAGGACCGCGACTCCTACGATCCGATCGGACTGAAGGACACCATCCACCACACGGTGGAAGAGCGCACGCATTTCCAGGCGCTGCTGCAGCTGGGCCTGACCGATGCATTCCGCATGTTCGACCAGCCCGAGAAAAGCTATTCGTGGTGGGACTACCGGATGCTGGGTTTCCAGAAGAACCGGGGCCTGCGCATTGACCATATCCTGGTCAGCGAGGCCTTGCGTCCCAGCGTCACCGCCTGCATCGTGGACCGCGCGCCGCGCAAGAACCCTCAGCCCAGCGACCATGCGCCGGTCGTCGTGACATTGGGCTAGGTTTTCAGACTTGCGCTACAGCATGTACCGGCGCAGCCAGTGGATGGCCTCGATCTGCCCGCGCAGCATCAGGGACTGGCGATGCAGAACTTCGCTGAGTGGCGCCGGCAGACGGGACTGCTCAGCAGCCTCATAGGCGCTCAGCCATTGCTGCTGGCAGGACTCGGCCTGGTCCAGCACGTAGTCCGCGCCCTCTTCCCTGCCCAGCAGCCCGTCCCAGAAGGCGTTGCGACGCAGTGCGGCACGGCTGTCGCGCACGGGCAGCACCACGCCGCCGTTGGCGTCGATGGCGCGTTCCAGGTCATCGACCAGGACCTGGCTGGCATTGAAGTGGCGCGCCAGTACCTGGCCTATCAGTCCCTGGGGCATGGGATCCATGCATTCGCCCAACCGGACATGGGCCTGGCGACCCAGGGCCAGCACGGCATTGAGCAGCGCCGTGGTCTGCAGTTCCAGCGTGGAAGCCGCAGGCTGTGCGGGCGTGCGCCGGCGCGCCTGCAGCCAGGAGGCCTCCACGGCCTCACGCACCTGGTTCCAGTGCAGCAGGCTGCCGCCCCGTTCCTGCTCCCAGCGTTCTTCCAGCCGGGCTTCTGCGGACTCGAAATCCTGCTGCGCGTGTTCCGGCGACAGGGAAGCCTTCCAGCCCAGTGCATAGGCGGGCCGGTATTGGTCGTAGCCGCGCCCCGGCACGAAGTACGGCTCCAGGAAATAGCGGTCATGCCAGTACGCATCGACCGGCTCGCCGAGCTTGCGCGGTGTCGATGGGTACATCACGCCCGGGCGGGCGGGTTTGGCCTTTTGCCAGAGGTTGGAGAGGACTGTGGGCACGATAGGTCGGGACGTAGGCCGTTCCAGCGAAGAGGACTCCATTGTCCCAAGCCCGGGCGGTACGGCCCGTCAGCACCCCGGGCGCCGGCCTGTAGGAGCCGGACCCTTGCCAAGGCAAGGGCCCGGCCGCCCGCCGGCTTGCCTTACTCGAAGGCGTCCTCGTCCATGCCCAGCTCCTGCAGCTTGCGGGTGATGGTGTTGCGGCCTATGCCCAGGCGCTGGGCGGCCTCGACCCGGCGGCCGTGGGTGACGGCCAGGGCCGAGCGGATCAACTGCGCCTCGAAGCGGCGGGACAGCTGGTCCCAGACCTCGCCATGCCCCTGGGCCTGGGTGTGCTCCAGCAGCTGGCGCGCCTGCTGCCCCAGCAGATGCACCCAGTCCAGGTCGGACGTGGCCAGCCCCCCGTCATGCGGCTGGGCCAGCGACGGGGCTGGCATGGCGATGCGGCCCACTCCCTCTTCCGCCACGGCCGGCGCATGCGACAGCACCACCGGTGCGGGCACGCCGGCATTGCCGCCGCCCACGGGTGGCGTGGCCTCGCCCAGCACCTCGGGAGGCAGGTCCTTGACCGAGATGACCTGGGCTGGCGCCATGACGGTCAGCCAGTGGCAGATGTTCTCCAGCTGGCGCACGTTGCCGGGAAAGGCGAACGACTGCAGCCGCTGCATGGCATCGACCCCCATGCGCTTGGGCTCCACGCCCAGCTGCCGCGCGCTTTGCTGCAGGAAGTGGCGTGCCAGCATGGGCACGTCTTCGTTGCGCTCGCGCAGCGCGGGCAGGCGCAGGCGGATGACGTTGAGGCGGTGGAACAGATCCTCGCGGAAGGCGCCGTTGCGCACGCGCTGCTCCAGGTCCTGGTGGGTGGCGGCGATGACGCGCACATGTGCCTTGACGGCCTGGTGGCCGCCCACGCGGTAGAAATGCCCGTCCGACAGCACACGCAGCAGGCGCGTCTGCAGGTCGAAAGGCATGTCGCCGATTTCATCGAGAAAGAGCGTGCCGCCCTCGGCCTGCTCGAAGCGGCCGCGCCGCTGGGTCTGTGCGCCCGTGAAGGCGCCGCGCTCGTGGCCGAACAGCTCGGACTCCAGCAGGTCCTTGGGGATGGCGGCGGTGTTGATGGCCACGAAGGGGCCGCCCGCCACGGGCGAGTGCTTGTGCAGTGCGCGCGCCACCAGTTCCTTGCCCGAGCCCGACTCGCCCGTGACCAGCACCGTGACCTGGCTCTGGCTGAGCCGGCCGATGGCGCGGAACACGTCCTGCATGGCAGGCGCCTGGCCCAGCATCTCGGCCTGCAGCGGGGCCTGTGCCTCGGCCACGTCCTCGCGCAGGCTTTCCTCGACGGCGCGGCGGATGAGCTCCACCGCCTTGGGCAGGTCGAAGGGTTTGGGCAGGTACTCGAAGGCTCCGCGCTGGAAGGCCGAGACGGCACTGTCCAGGTCGGAGTACGCGGTCATGATGATGACGGGCAGGCCGGGCTGCTGGGCGCGGATCTGCTCGAGCAGTTCCAGGCCGGAGCCGCCGGGCATGCGGATATCGCTGACCAGCACCTGTGGTGGCTGGCGCGCCGGGTCGCTGGCATCGACATCGGACAGTGCCGTGAGCACGTCGCGCGCCTGAACGAAGCTGCGCGTTGCCCAGCCTTCCCGGCCCAGTGCCTTTTCCAGCACGAAGCGGATGGAAGGGTCATCATCCACGATCCAGATCGGTTTCATTGGTGGTGCTTCCTTCCCTTGTTGCAGTGTTGACTTCCGTGGGCCTCAAGGCAGGGGAATGAGGATGCGGAAATCCGTGCGGCCCGGCTGGCTTTCACATTCGATCAGCCCCTGGTGGCGCTGCACGAAGGTCTGCGCCAGCGTCAGCCCCAGTCCCGAACCGCCATCCCTTCCCGATACCAGCGGATAGAAGATCCGCTCCTTGATGGCATCGGGAACGCCTGGCCCGTTGTCGATCACATGCAATTCCAATGCCAACCGGTAGCGTTGGCGACCAAAAGTTACCTGGCGCGCCACACGGGTTCTCAAAATGATCTCGGCATCGCCGGCAGCGATGCGTTCGTGCAAGGCCTGCGCCGCGTTCTGGACGATGTTGAGCACGGCCTGGATCAGCTGTGCGCTGTCGCCCCGGAACTCGGGAATGGAGATGTCGTAGTCGCGCGTAATGGTCAGCCCTGCAGGATGCTCGACCAGCACCAGCGAACGCACGCGCTCGCAGACTTCGTGGATGTTGACGTCACCGACCTCGTGCGGATGGCGGTGCGGCGCCAGCAGCCGGTCCACCAGCGCCTGCAGACGGTCGGCCTCGTGGATGATGACTTCGGTGTACTCGCGCAGCTCGGGCGCGTCCAGATCCATCTGCAGCAGCTGGGCCGCGCCACGGATGCCGCCCAGCGGGTTCTTGATCTCGTGGGCCAGGTTGCGGATCAGCTCCTTGTGCGCCTGGGCCTGCTCGCGCAAACGCTCCTCGCGGTCCTGGCGGGCCTGCTGCTCCAGCGGCCAGAACTCCACCAGCACATGGCCGGGCCGCTCGGCCAGGGAAACCGTGACGTGCACAGGAAGCGCATCGCCCCCCACGCGGTGCAGGCTGGCCTCAAAGCGCAGGGCAGCGAAGTCGTTGTCCTGGGCGCCGCGCAAGGCCTTGTCCAGTAAGGCCGGCTCGGTGAAGCAGGCCGCCAGCTCGCTGCCTTCGAGCATGCGGCGCGACAGGCCCAGTGCGTTCTCAAGGGCCGCGTTGGCGAAAAGCACGGCGCCTTGCTCGTCGAGCACGGTCATCAGCGTGCACAGCAGATCAAGCGCCTGATAGGAGGCCGGGGGCGCCGGCCGGTCGTCCTGGATCATGGCCGGGCTCGCATGGGCCGCTCGGGCCCGTCAGTTCTTGGGAAGTCGATCCAGTTCGCGGCGGATGCCGGCGACATCGCCTTCCTGCCGCGAGATGCTGCTCTTGAGCTGCTCGACACGTTCCAGATAGCCCTGGGGATTGCGCAACTCCAATGCGGTGCGCTGGGGATTGCCATCGTTGTACTCCTGACGCAGCTGTGTCAGCTTCTCCTGGGCGCGGGCCAGCTCGCTTTCGAGGATGGTCCGCGCATCGGAGTCGCGGGCCTTCTGGGCGCTGCTGTTGACCTTGGCCGGAGCGGGCGATCCTGCCGCAGGAGCGGCGGAGGTGCGCGGCGCCTGGCCGCCGCCCGAGGCCGCCGGCTTGCTGCCGCCATGGATCACCGTCACATGCCCGCCGTCCACCGGCTTGCAGTCCTTGGCCTTGGCCTGGCTGACGTTGTTGGTGTACTCGTTGCCGCAGCGGTAGATCACGTCCTGGGACCAGGCTCCTGCCGACAGCAGCGGCAGCAGCAGCGACACAAACAGTTTCTTCATTCCATTCCCTCGGGTAGCCAGATCGGAAGGGCCCGGCTTGTCCGGGCAAGTATCGCTCCATCTTCCGGGCTGGACGTCATTTCTTGAGCGGGACAACCCCTTTTGGTTCCGCGCCCAGCATACCCAGGTCCTGGCCGAAAGCAAAAAAGGCGGCTTGCGCCGCCTTTTTGCCGACCCGCCTTACAGCGAGAAGTACATGTCGTACTCGACCGGGTGCACGGCCTGACGGTAACGGGTCACTTCGCCCATCTTCAGCTCGATGTAGGCATCGAGCATGCTGTCCGAGAACACGCCGCCCTTGGTCAGGAACGAACGGTCTGCGTCCAGTGCTTCCAGGGCCTGGTCCAGGCTGTGGCAGACCGTGGGCACCAGCTTGTCCTCTTCCGGGGGCAGGTGGTACAGATCCTTGGTCGCGGCTTCGCCGGGATGGATCTTGTTTTCCACGCCGTCCAGACCTGCCATCAGCAGGGCCGAGAAGCCCAAGTAGGGGTTCATCAGCGGATCGGGGAAGCGTGCCTCGACGCGGCGGCCCTTGGGGTTGGCCACGTAGGGGATGCGGATCGATGCCGAGCGGTTCTTGGCCGAGTAGGCCAGCTTGACCGGAGCCTCGAAGCCGGGCACCAGGCGCTTGTAGCTGTTGGTGCCGGGGTTGGTGATGGCGTTCAGGGCACGGGCGTGCTTGATGATGCCGCCGATGTAGTACAGCGCGAAGTCGGACAGGCCGGCATAGCCGTCACCTGCGAACAGGTTCTTGCCATCCTTCCAGACGGACTGGTGCACGTGCATGCCGGAGCCGTTGTCGCCCGGATAGGGCTTGGGCATGAAGGTGGCGGTCTTGCCGTAGGTGTTGGCCACGTTCCAGATCACGTACTTCATGACCTGTGTCCAGTCGGCGCGCTCCACCAGGGTCGAGAACTTGGTGCCGATCTCGTTCTGGCCGGCGCCAGCCACTTCGTGGTGGAACACTTCGACGGGAATGCCCAGCTGCTCGAGCAGCAGCACCATCTCGGCGCGCAGGTCCTGGGTGCTGTCCACGGGCGGCACGGGGAAGTAGCCGCCCTTGTTGCGCGGACGGTGGCCACGGTTGCCGGACTCGAACTTGGCGCCGGAATTCCAGGGGGCTTCGTACTCTTCGATTTCGTAGAAGGTGCTGCCGGGTTCGGTGTTCCAGCGCACGCCGTCGAAGATGAAGAATTCAGGTTCGGGACCGAAGTAGGCGGTATCGCCCAGGCCCGAGGCCTTCAGATAGGCTTCGGCACGCTTGGCCACCGAGCGGGGATCGCGGTCGTAGGCCTTGCCATCGCCGGGTTCGATCACATCGCACTGCAGGAACAGCGTGGTCTCTTCAAAGAAGGGGTCGATGTTCGCGGTGGCGGGATCGGGCATCAGTTGCATGTCCGATGCTTCAATGCCCTTCCAGCCTGCCACCGACGAGCCGTCGAAGGCGTGGCCCGAGGTGAACTTGTCTTCGTCGAAGTGCGACACCGGCACCGTGACGTGCTGCTCCTTGCCACGGGTGTCCGTAAAACGAAGGTCCACGAATTTGACCTCGTTCTCCTTCACCATGTTCAACACGTCTGCAACGGTCTTTGCCATCAGATCTCTCCTGCCAATCTGGCTGATCAAAAAAGATAAATACTCTTAAGCAGTTTGCGTGCCAGGCTGCATCCATTGAGTGCATGCCCGCAGACTGGCACCTGCTTGGCGCGCCAGCCCCGTGATTCTGCCGCCTTGCGTGGGCGTTGTGGATGACATTGCAGCCTGGCCCGGCCCGAGTGCCCACTCACCAAATCGGTGCAGATTTGGATGAAGGGCCGTAAATCAGATATTGCGCACCAATTCAGGGCCAAGACTTGCACCAAATGAGTGCAGACCTTCCAGCAGCGTGGGCCAGGCCTTGGTGACGGCACCAGCTTCGCCCTTGACACCAAGTTCTATGTGCCGGCCGTGCTTGGAATCATCCACGCTGGGCAGGCTGAACACCTTGACGCCCGGGTGGTCGCGCTCTATGGCCACCATCAGCGGCGTCAGCGTGGCTTCCATGCCGCCGTAGACGATGACCGAATGCTCCCGCTGCACCGTGCTGTGGAAATGCTTGGCGTAGCGCTGCTCCAGCACCCACTCGACCATGGGCCAGGCCATGACAGGGAAACCGGGCACGAAGTGCACCGTGCCGCTGGCGCCCGAACAGGAAAAGCCCGGGATCTTGTTGTAGACGTTGGGGATGATGCGCGCGCCTTCGGGGAAGTTGCCCATCTGCAGCCGGTGCAGGTTGTCGGCCCGCTGGGGCTCGTAGGGCTTGCCTTCCTCGGTGGCCACATCGCGCATGCGTTCGCGGATCAGGGCCACGGCCTCGGGATGCAGGGCCAACGGCACGCCCAGGGCCTCGGCTGCGCATTGGCGCGTGTGGTCGTCGGGCGTGGCGCCTATCCCGCCAAAGCTGAAGAGCACGGCCTGCGATGCGAAGGCGCGGCGCAGGGCGTCGGTGATGCGTGCCCTATCGTCACCCACGTACTCGGCATGGGCCAGGGACAGGCCACGCGCGCCCAGCAGCTCTATCAGCTTGGGAAGGTGCTTGTCGGCACGCTTGCCCGACAGGATTTCGTCTCCGATGATGAGTGCGCCAACTTGAAGGGTCATGTGGTCTTTTCTTGCGGGGTGGGGGGAACAGGGGCTGTGCCGGAGCCTTGCGGCGCGTCGGGAGCGTAGGGAATGATGGGTGCTTCGGGCAGCGCCGGCTCCTCCTCGCGCATGCGCTGCAGCGCCGCCAGGCAGAAATGGGCAAACCACAGCGAGGAGAAGGCGAAGATCAGCGCATAGATCCAGATGGCCACCGGAATCAGTATCCAGAAGGCTGCAACGAAGACCACGCCCGAGGCCCAGACAATGGCCGGAGCCGCCCCCAGGTAGCCACAGACCACGCCCATGAGCATCAGCGCCAGGCGGTGGCGCAGGAACAGGCTGCGGCGTTCTGGCTTGCTGGCGTGGGCAGACAGCGCGTCGAAGGCCATGACGCGGTAGGTCAGCCAGCCCCAGATCAGCGGGGGGATCACCACCACCAGGGGAGGCACGAACCACAATGGAACCGATACCAGCAACGCGATCAGGGCGATCAGCGAGGAGCCGGCCGACCACAGCAGGCTGCCGATCAGGGTGGCACCCTGCCTGCGCTCGAGTGCCGGAAAGCGCCGTTGCGCCACCAGCTCGACCAGGGCCGGCGTCATGAACAGCGCCACCAGCAGCAGCGAGACCACGACCAGCACCGGCGTGACCGAGAGAACGACCAGCACCGGCGCCACCAGCTCGGGCAGCGATTGCACGCCCATCCAGGACCAGACCGTGTGCAGCCAGCCCACGCCCTGCAGGACTCCTTCCGTCCAGACCACGGCATCGGCCCAGAAGAAGTAACCCAGCAGCCAGGCCGTGATGGCCATGAAGAGCAGGGGAAACAGCGACCATGCAATCACCCGCTTATGCAGGCAATACGCCGTCGCACGCCAGAAGGAATCGAGTAGCAAGCCCATGCCGGCAAGCATACCCCGAGCCCAGCCTCAAGCGCGACCCATCAACCTTAGGAACCCACGCCATTGCTGGGCCCAAAAGCCCTGGCCGTAGTCGCGCAGCTGGCCCTGGGCATTGGGCTGGACCTGGTCGCGCACGCCGGTGGGATCGAAGCGCAGCTCGAAATTGGCGGTGCCGAACAGCATGTCCCACCAGGGCAGGAGTACGCCGAAGTTGTTGCCATGCGCCTTCTTGTTGCGCACGGGCGCCATGGGCTCGTGGCCAATGCCGATGGCGTGGTGGCGGCGGTGAAAGCGCGGGCTGATCCACAGCCGCTCGCCGATGGTGCCGAACCAGACGCGCAGGTTGGCATGCTGGAAGCTCTCGCTGAGCTGGGTGAAGGCCACGATGGCCACGAACTGGCCTGGAGCCACGCCGATGAACTGGGCCACGAGCACGATGATGGTGTCGCGGATCACATCGTCGAGCAGGTGATTGCGGTTGTCGCTCCAGACCGTCATCTGGCGCTGCGAGTGGTGCAGCGCATGCAGCTTCCACCACCAGCCGATGCTGTGCTGGCCCCGGTGTATCCAGTAGTCGAGGAAGTCGAAGGCCAGCAGGTAGATGATCAGGCTGACCCAGGCCAGATCGGTCACGCCGGGCCAGACACCGTCCAGGTGAAAGCTCGGCAGGCCCCAGACATGCAGGCGGCCCATGAGCTCGTCCCACAGCGGGTCCAGCGTGAAGAACAGCGCCAGCCTGAACAGGCCCAGCCGGTGCACCACGGTATAGATGATGTCCACATGGATGGCGCGCCGGTCGGTAACGGGCTCGACGGGCCGCCAGTACTGCAGCGGCGCGATCACGGCCACCATGATGAAGATCTGCAGCAGGCCCACCAGCAGCCAGCCTGTGGCGTCGTAGGCATCCTCCAGCAGGCTGGCCTGTCCCAGCCAAAAGAGCACAGGCTGGACAACGCCCTCGAACAGGCGCTGCTGCGCATTACCGAACCACTGAATCCACCAGTCCACACCACGCTCCCATCGCCCGCCGCGCTGCGCGCGCGGACGTCATGCGAATTTTGCTATCCAATCCCGATAGTCGGGATGCTCCCGCAGCGTGCGGAAGCAGAACCCCTGCTTGAGCAGGCCCGTGATCAAAGGTTCCAGCACGGCCGGTGCCCAGGGGTCCTTGCGTGACCAGATGCCCAGATGGGCCAGCAGGATGTCGCCGCTGCGGATGTTCTTGAGCGCCTGGGCCAGCAGCTGCGCATTCGGGTAGCGGTCGCTGGGCAGCTCGTCGCCCAGAAAGCCTGCGCTGGACCAGCCCACATGCATGTAGCCGCCCTGCCGCGCGGCGTCCAGCAGCGCGGGCGAGGTCTTGCCGCCAGGCGCACGGAACAGCGGCAGGGGCTTGCGCCCGGTGATCTGCTGCAGCCGCTGTGCAGCCCTGCGGATCTCGTCGCAATAGCCTGCCGCATCGACCGTGAAGTTCTCGTTGGCGCGTGGCCCGGCCGAGGGGCGCACGCGAAAGCCCGTGACCGGACCGTTCTTCGAGGCACGCAGATCACCGCGCCAGTACATGTGGTCGTAGGTGTGCGAGGCGAACTCATGGCCTTCGGCGGCGCGTGCGCGCCACCAGGGCGCCCAGGTCTCGCCCAGGCTGCCGTCGCCTTGCTGCGTGCGCTCGTTGGCGGCAAAGAAGGTCACTGGCACGCCATGGCGCTTGAGCACCTCGGCCACCAGGTCGGCAATGCCCATGTGGCCCGTGTCGAACGTCAGGTACACGGTCTTGGCGCAGCCCGTGCCCTGCCCTGCGGCCATCGAGGGGCGCAGCAGGCTGAAGGCGGCGGCGCCAGCCAGCGATTGCGCAAAGAGTCTGCGGTCCATCAGCGCTGCGCGTGGGCCAGTGTCCAGACACCGTGGGGCGACTTGCCGACCTTGACCTGCTGGACCACCTTCTTTTCGACGGTGTCGATCACCGACAGCTTGCGCGCCCAGCGCGAGCTGACCAGCAGGTAGCGGCCGTCGGCGGAAACGTCCATGCAGTCCGGGCCTCCCGGGGCCGGGTAGCTGGCCACGACCTGGTTGGTCTGCATGTCGATCTTGCTGATGGTGTTGGCCACGCGGTTGCTCACATACAGGTGGCGGCCATCGCCGGCGGCACGCATGGCGTGGGCGCCAGCGGCTGTCTTGATGCGGGCCACGCTGCGCGGCTCGGGGCCGGTGATGTCGAACACTTCCACGCCATCGCTGCCGGTCAGGCCGATGAACAGCTTGGTGCCGTCCGGGCTGCCATAGAGATCGGCCGGCATGGGGCCGGTGGGCACGCGGGCCTTGATGGTCTGCGTGGCGATGTCGATGGCCACCAGGGCATCGCTGTCCTGCATGGTGGAATAGATGGTCGTGCTCCTGGCATCGATCCAGAGATGGCTGGGCGTCTTGCCCGTGGGCACGCGCTTGACCAACTGCGGGTTCTGGCCATCCCAGCGGTAGATGTCGATGTGGTTGAGGCGGTTGGCCGCCGTGACGAACCACTTCATGTCCGGGCTGAAGCGCAGGTGATAGGGGTCGATGATGTCGCGGATCACGCGCTGCACCTCGCCCGTGCGCGGATCGACCAGGGTCAGGGTATCGCCCAGCGCATTGGCCACGACCAGCGATTTCTCGTCAGGCGTGAGGTAGAGGTGGTGCGGCTCCTTGCCCGTGGGAATGCGGGCCGTCTCCTGCCAGGTGACCGGGTCCACGATGCTGATGTTGGCATCGAGCGAGTTGAGCACGAAGATGGGCGTGGGGCCCTGGGTCTGCGGCGGCGGCGTGACACGCGCAACTGGCGCAACTGGCGCTACCGGGGCAGCAGAGGCCGCAGGCACGGAAGGCGCGGCGGGAACGGCAGCGGCCTGAGCCGATGCAGCCTGCGCCTGGACGGCTGCAGGCGTGGCTGAGGCCGCACGGGCCGATTTGGATCCGGGCAGGGACGCCACGGCCAGCCAGGCCAGCGCACCGCCGCCCACAACCAAAGCCACAGCCGCGCCCAAGCGCCCGACGGAAAGACGTTTCACAAAGCACCACCTTCTGAGAATCTGCGCAGTGTAGCCGCGCCATTCAGCCCTCGGACGCTCTAGGGCATCGGCTTTTGAAGCTGTGCAAAAAACCGACATTTACGCGACGTTGGCCCGAGATATCGCGACAAGCGCGCCAACCCATGACTTGCATCAAGGCATGACGACAACGCATGAAAACGCAGGCCACAACGACAAAGGGAGCCGGTTGGCTCCCTTTGCAGGCAAGGACCTTGAAAGCGCAACGGCTCTCAGATCTTCCACTTTTCCATGAGCTTTTCGGGACGCAGCGTGTCGTAGTGCTCGAAAGGCTGGTGGATCCAGGGGTTGGTCGGCAGGTAGTCCACCGAGTAGTCGGGCGTGAACGCGGACAGGCCCTTGGTCCAGATCACGGCGCTGCGCAGCTCGGTGATCGGCGGATAGTTGGTCTTGAGCATGGCGATCACGGCATTCAGCGTGTGGCCCGAATCGGCCAGGTCATCGACCAGCAGCACGCGGCCGGCAATCTCGCCCTTGGGCGTGGTGATGAAGCGCGCGATGTCCAGATGGCCCTGCACCGTGCCGGCCTCGGCGCGGTAGGAGCTGGTGGACATGATGGCCAGCGGCTTGTCGAAGATGCGGCTGAGCATGTCACCGGGACGCAGGCCGCCACGGGCCAGGCAGAGAATGGTGTCGAATTCCCAGCCGGACTGGTGCACTTTGATCGCGAGCTTTTCGATCAGTCCGTGGTATTCGTCGTAGCTCACATACAGGTGTTGACCGTCTTCCGTCAGCATGGAATGGCTCCTGGTTCAATCTTGGGGTTCAAACGCCAGCAGTTCACTGGGCGGCGTAGGGGTTTTGCATCAGGATGGTGTGATCCCGGTCGGGGCTGGTCGAAACCATGGCGATGGGTACGCCCGTTACTTCCTCGATGCGCTCCAGATAGCGGCGGGCATTGGCCGGCAGCTTGTCGTAGTCGGTCACGCCCACGGTGGAATCGGTCCAGCCGGGGATGGATTCATAGATGGGCTTGCAGCGGGCGATCTCGTCGGCGCCCATGGGCAGCAGGTCGATCTTTTCGCCGTCCAGCTCGTAGCCCACGCACAGCAGCAGTTCCTGCAGGCCGTCGAGCACGTCGAGCTTGGTGATGCACAGGCCCGACAGGCCGTTGACCTGGGCGCTGCGCTTGAGCAGCGCGGCGTCAAACCAGCCGCAGCGGCGCGAGCGGCCGGTGGTCACGCCCTTTTCGGCGCCCACGGTGCTCATGTGCCAGCCCGGCGTGCCTTCCTTTTCCCAATCCAGTTCGGTGGGGAAAGGACCGCCGCCCACGCGGGTGCAGTAGGCCTTGGTGATGCCCAGGATGTAGTGCAGCATGCCGGGGCCCACGCCCGAGCCTGCAGCCGCATTGCCGGCGACGCAGTTGGACGAGGTGACATAGGGATAGGTACCGTGGTCCACGTCCAGCAGCGTGCCCTGCGCGCCTTCGAACAGCAGGTTGGCGCCTTCGGCGTGCGCGGCGTTCAGCTCGCGGGAGACATCGGCCATCATGGGCAAAAGCTGCTCGGCATGGCGCATGGCTTCTTCGTACACGGCGTCGAACTGGACTTCGCCATCCTTGATGTACGGCTTGAGCGCGTCACCGAAGGTGAAGTTCTTCGAGCCCAGCACGTTGACCAGGATGTGGTTGTGCAGGGCCAGCAGTTCGCGCAGCTTGGTGGCGAAGCGCTCGGGGTACTTGAGATCCTGCACGCGCAGTGCGCGGCGGGCAATCTTGTCTTCGTAGGCGGGGCCGATGCCACGGCCGGTGGTACCGATCTTCTCGGTGCCGCCCTGCTCCCGCGCCGCTTCGCGCGCCACGTCCAGCGCCGAGTGGAAGGGCAGGATCAGCGGGCAGGCTTCGGACACGCGCAGGCGGTCGCGCACTTGCACGCCGGCCTTCTCCAGGCCTTCGATTTCCTCGAACAGCTTGGCGGCCGACAGCACCACGCCGTTGCCGATATAGCACTTCACGCCGGGGCGCATGATGCCGCTGGGAATCAGGTGCAGCGCGGTCTTCACACCATTGATGACCAGCGTGTGGCCCGCATTGTGGCCACCCTGGAAGCGGACCACGCCCTGGGCGCTTTCGGTCAGCCAGTCCACCAGCTTGCCCTTGCCTTCGTCACCCCACTGGGTGCCGACCACGACCACGTTGCGACCTTTGGTAGCTTTCATATTCAAATCCGATGAAATCCGAAGAAATTGACAAATGCGTCAGATGGCTTGCACGGCCCACTGCCCGGCAACCTGCACGAGCTCACGGTCGCAGTGGAACTCGTCCACTTCGCTTTCATGGCCTGGCAGCACGCAGACCACGGTCTCGCCCTGCCGGCGCAATGCCGCGATGGCGGCTGCCACCTGGGGATCGTCGCCCCAGGGCGCACGGATGGCAGCCTTGAGCGGGCGCTCGGGCACAACGGCCACGAGCTGCTTGATGTCCAGGCTGAAGCCGGCGGCGGGCCGGTTGCGGCCAAAGACCGCGCCCACCTCGTCATAACGGCCGCCGCGCACCAGCGCGTCGCTGGCACCCGGAACATAGATGGCGAAGCGCGTGCCGCTGTAGTAGGCATAGCCGCGCAGATCGGCCAGATCAAAGCTCACGTTCACGCCTTCCAGGCGCTGGGCCAGCCAGCGCAGCTGGTCCAGCAGAGGCTGCACGCCTGCCGTGCGCGCCAGCAGCTTCTCGGCGCGGTCCAGCACCTCGATGCCGCCGTACAGCTGCAGCAAGGCCATCAGGCCTTCGCGCGAGGCGACGGGGAAGTCCCGGGTGAGGCGCTCGAGTTCGCTCGCATCCTTGGCGGCCAGCGCGGCATGCACGCCGCGCAGCACCTGCATGTCCACCATCACGCCAGCCAGCAGGCTGCGCACGATGCGCACATCGGCCAGATCGACGTTGATGTCGGTGACGCCTGCGCTGCGCAGGCAGTCCAGCGCCAGGTGCAGTGCCTCCAGGTCGGCTTCCATGCCCTGGTGGCCGTAGATTTCGGCACCGAACTGCAGCGGCTCGCGCGTTGCGCGGGGACGATCAGGGCGGGCATGGACGACGGGGCCGCAGTAGCACAGGCGCGTGAGGCCCTTGCGGTTGAGCAGATGGGCGTCGATGCGAGCCACCTGCTGCGTGGTATCGGCACGCAGGCCCATGGTGCGGCCCGTCAGCTGGTCGATGAGCTTGCAGGTCTGCAGGTCCAGCGCCTCCCCTGTGCCGGTGAGCAGGGATTCGAGGTATTCCAGCATGGGCGGCATGACCAGTTCATAGCCATAGCCACGTGCGGTATCGAGCAGGCCTCGACGCAATTCTTCGATGTGCCGGGCCTCGGAAGGCAAGACATCGGCGATGTGATCCGGCAGGACCCAAGCAGACATGGAAAAAGGGGGAGGCTGTTAAAAACGTGATTCTACCGGCTGTTGCGGGCCAGCCCAAATTGGGGGTGTCCCAAGGCCCGCGAGGAGCGTTCGGTATTCCGAATCAATTCGGTGTGCGGGCGCCAGCGGCAGCGCAAGAAAAAACGGCGCCCCAACAGGGGCGCCGTGCATGGGCCGGGCGGCGTTGCCGCTCAGGCGTTCTTACTTTCCAGAGCTGCCGCCGTTGCGGTAGGCCTTGAAGAAGTCGGTCTGCGAAGGATCGAGCACAAGCACGTCGCTCTTCTTGGCAAAGCTGGACTTGTAGGCCTCCAGGCTGCGGTAGAACTGCGCGAACTGCGGGTCCTTGCCAAAGGCGTCGGCATAGGTGCGGGCGGCTTCCGCATCGCCCTCCCCCTTGAGCTTCTGGGCATCGCGGTAGGCGTTGGCGATGGTGATCTCGCGCTGGCGATCGGCCTCGGCGCGGATCTTCTCGCCTTCGGCGGCGCCGGTGGAGCGCAGCTCGTTGGCCACGCGCTTGCGTTCGGCCTCCATGCGACGATAGACCGATTCCGTGATGGTCTCGGCATAGTCCACGCGCGTTATGCGCACATCGACCACGTCCACGCCCCAGGGCTTGGCGCCGCGCACGGTCTCCAGCACTTCGCGCTTGACGTCGTTCATCAGCGCGTCGCGCTTGCTGGACAGAAGCTCGCGCACGGTGCGGCGGTTGATTTCCTCCTGGAAGGCGTTGCGCACCACGCGGTTGAGCTGCATGGCACCGGCCGACTCATCCAGGCCCACGTTGCGGATGTACTCCGACGGATCGGAGATGCGCCAGCGCACGTACCAGTCGATGACCACGCGCTGCTTTTCGGCAGTGAGCATGGGCTCGGTGTCGGTGCTATCCAGTGTGAGCAGGCGCTTGTCGATGTAGCGCACGTTCTGGAACGGCGGCGGCATCTTGATGTTCAGGCCCGGCTCGGTGATCACTTCCTTGATCTGACCCAGGGCATAGACCACGCCGAACTGGCGCTGATCGACGACGAACAGCATGGAGCTGAGCAGCGCCAGCGCCAGAAGAATGCTGGTGATGAAAAATCCAACTCGGTTCACTTGGGCTGCTCCTCAGCGTGCTTCGCGGTCACGGCTGCGACTGCTGTCGCGGCTGCGCGCATCGTTCGAAAGGCCGGGAATGGCGGCAGGCGCAGGCGCCTGGGTGCTGGGGGCAGCCGAGCCATCGGCTGCCGGCACATTGCCGCTCACGCCTTGCATGATCTTGTCCAGCGGCAGGTACAGCAGGTTGGAGCCCTGGCGCGATTCCACCAGCACCTTGGTCACGTTGCCGTAGATCTGCTGCATGGTTTCCAGATACATGCGGTCGCGCGTGACCTGGGGCGCCTTCTGGTACTCGGTGAACACCGAGCTGAAGCGCTGCGCATCACCCTGGGCCTGGGCCACGATGCGGGCCTTGTAGCCATTGGCCTCTTCCAGCAGACGTGCCGCCGAGCCGGCTGCGCGGGGCACCACGTCGTTGGCATAGGCCTGGGCCTCGTTCTTGGCGCGCTCGCGCTCCTGGCCGGCACGCAGCACGTCGTCGAAGGCGGCCTGCACCTGCTCGGGCGGACGCACGCCGCCTTGCTGCAGGTTGATGCCCACGACTTCCACGCCCACCTTGTAGCGGTCCAGGATGGTCTGCATCAGGTCGCGCACGCGCGGCGCGATCTGGTCGCGCTCCTCGGCCAGCGCCGTATCCATCTTCATCTTGCCGACGACTTCGCGCACGGCGGTCTCGGCGGCCTGGACCACGGCCTCGGACGGGTTCTTGCTCTCGAACAGCCAGGCACGCGCGTCGCTCAGACGGTACTGGACGGCGAACTTGATCTCGACGATGTTCTCGTCCTCGGTGAGCATGGCCGACTCGCGCAGGCCCGTGCTCTTGATGATGGTGTCGCGCCCCACGTCGGCCGAGCGGATCTGCGTCACGAACACCAGTTCATGGCGCTGGATCGGGTACGGCAGGCGCCAGTTGATGCCGGCACCCACCGTGCTCTTGTACTTGCCGAACTGGGTGATGACGGCCTGCTGGCCTTCCTGGACGATGAAGATGCCCGTGCCCATCCAGATGATGAAGGCAATGCCGGCAATCAGGCCCACGCCCATGCCGGCACTGCGCATGTCCGGCGGCTGGCTGCCACCGCCATTGCGCACGGGCGGCTGCCCGCGGCCACCGCCCGGCTTGCCGCCGAACAGGCCCGAAAGCTTGCGGTTGAGGTCACGCCACAGCTCGTCCAGATCCGGCGGCTGGCCACCCCCACCCGAGGAGGGACGGTTGTCACGGCTGTCGCGGTTGTCGCGTGCGGGTTCCGCAGGCGGCGGCGCAGCGGGACGGTCGGCATCGGGGCGCGAGGCATCGTCGTTCTTGTCGTCGCCACGTCCCCAGCGCGGATCATTCAGGTTGAACATCCCGCGAAGGCGCTGCGGCAGCATCGCCCAGCGATGGGCGCGTTGTGAAAGATTCATGCGAGAAGTCTCGGTTTCTTCGGTAAAGACAGGGACCCAATCGGCATTTTGCCCAATCAGGGCGCTAGCCCCTAGTATTCGGCGTCCTGCCCAGGGGGCATCGCGCCATCCACCTCCCCTTCGCCCCGCTCTTCACCACCATGCGCTTCGGCGTATTCCGCTTCTGCGCGCAGTGCGTGGTCGGCCAGCAGCTGCCGCAGCTGCGGCAGCCCCTCACCGGAGCGGGCGCTGACAAACACCCGTGAAACAGGTAGCCCGTCAAGCTCGTACTGGTCCTGCAACTGCGCTGGAAGCCGCTCTTCATCGACGGCATCGAGCTTGTTGAAAACCAGTACCAGAGGCACCTCCTGGGCACCGATTTCCTTCAGAACTTTCTGGACTTGTTGGATTTGTTCCGGGAAATTCGGATTGGAGGCGTCAACCACATGCAGCAGAAGATCGGCATCGATCGCCTCCTGCAACGTGGCCTGGAATGCATCGACCAGCCCGTGCGGCAGGTCGCGGATGAAGCCCACGGTGTCCGACAGGGACACCGATTGCCGGGCCTCGTTCAAATACAGCTGGCGCGTGGTCGTGTCCAGCGTGGCGAACAACTGGTCGGCCGCATAGGCCCGCGCCTTCACCAGCGCGTTGAACAGCGTGGATTTGCCGGCATTGGTGTAGCCGACCAGCGAGATGTTGAAGATGCCATGGCGCTCGCGCCGGCGGCGCTGCGTGGCGCGTTGCTTCTTGACCTTCAGCAGCCGTTCCTTGGTGCGCTTGATCGATTCGTCGATCATGCGGCGATCGAGCTCGATCTGCTTTTCGCCAGGGCCGCCGCGCCCGCCGATGCCGCCCATCTGGCGCTCCAGGTGGGTCCAGCGGCGCACGAGGCGCGTGGCCACGTATTGCAGGCGCGCCAGCTCCACCTGCAGCTTGCCTTCATGGCTGCGGGCGCGCTGGGCGAAGATCTCCAGGATCAACAGGGTGCGGTCGTTGACCGGCATCTGCAGATGGCGCTCCAGATTGCGCTGCTGGGCCGGGCTCAGGGCCTGGTCGAACAGCACTTCCTGGGCACCGTGCATCTGGGCGAGCATGCGGATTTCGTCGGCCTTGCCGCTGCCCACGAACAGCGCCGCATCGGGCACCTTGCGCTTGCAGGTCAGGCGTGCAACGGGACGCAGGCCGGCCGTGCCGGCCAGCAGGCCCAGCTCTTCCAACTCGCCATCGAAATGGGGAAAGCCGAAATCCACGCCCACCAGCAGCACTGGCGTTGGCGTGGACCGGTCAAAAGATTCAGAACTCAAGAAAAACCTCTCCCGAAGGGTGAGGAAGCTCCCCGGCTGTGCGGGGAGGCATCAGGGCGCAGCGAACTCAAGCGCTGGCGTCGCTGCCGGCAGCTTCGGCCGTGGAGAAGTTCACGGCGCGGCCGGGAACAATGGTGGAGATGGCGTGCTTGTAAACCATCTGGGTGACGGTGTTGCGAAGCAGAACCACGTACTGGTCGAAGGATTCGATCTGGCCTTGCAGCTTGATGCCGTTGACGAGGTAGATGGACACCGGCACATGTTCGCGGCGCAGCGCGTTCAGGAACGGGTCTTGGAGGAGTTGGCCTTTGTTGCTCACGATATTCTCCGTGTTCGAAGAGTGTTGTTGTAAACCGACACCTTACCACAGTGTTTTGGGCCCCCTGTCTGCACAAGGGTTTTCCCCAAATTCCGTGGCTTGTTATTTGTCCTTGTCGGCGAAAGGATTATGAGAGGTTTTCAACTCGATCCGCAACGGCGTGCCGACCAAATTGAATTCCTTGCGGAACCGCCCTTCGAGGAAGCGCTTGTAGGCCTCCGTCACATGCTCGAGCGAATTGCCGTGTATGACGATGACCGGCGGGTTCATGCCGCCCTGGTGCGCGTAACGCATCTTGGGTCGGTAGATGCCTGTCTTCTTGGGCGTCTGGAACTGCACGGCTTCCATCAGCAGGCGCGTGAGCACCGGCGTGGGCATCTTGCAGGTGGCTGCCTTGTGCGCCTGGATGATGGAGTTCCACAGCGGACCCAGGCCCTGGCGCTTTTCAGCCGAGATGAAGTGCATGGGAGCGAACTTCAGGAAGGACAGGCGCGTCTCGATCGAGCGCTCCAGCATCTGGCGCTGGTAGTCGTCCACCGCATCCCATTTGTTCACCGCCAGCACCACGGCGCGGCCGCTTTCCAGCACATAGCCGGCAATGTGCGCATCCTGATCGGTCACGCCCTGCGTGGCATCGATGAGCAGCAGCACGACGTTGGCGCTCTCGATGGCCTGCAGCGTCTTGACGACGGAGAACTTCTCGATGGCCTCGAACACCCGCCCCTTGCGGCGCAGGCCTGCCGTGTCGATGAGTTCGAACTTCTGGCCGGCGCGCTCGAAGGGCACGGAGATGGCATCGCGCGTGGTGCCCGGCATGTCGAAGGCGACCAGTCGCTCCTCGCCCAGCCAGGTGTTGATCAGCGTGGACTTGCCGACGTTGGGGCGGCCGGCCACGGTGAGGCGAATGGGCTTCTGGGCCACATCGTCGAAGGGGTCGTCTTCCTCGGGTTCGGGCAGGTTGAGCTGGCCCAGGGCCAGGTCGACCAGGCCGCGCACACCCTGTCCGTGCGCGGCGGAAACCGGCAGCACTTCGCCCAGGCCCAGTTCGTAGAACTCGGTCAGCTGCACGCCTTCCTTCATGCCCTCGGCCTTGTTGGCCACGAGCACGCAGGGCTTGCCCAGACGGCGCAGGTACTTGGCGATGTCATGGTCCTGGGCAGACATGCCCAGGCGCGCATCGACGACGAAGACCACGACGTCGGCCTCGGCCACGGCCTGCTGCGTCTGGCGCGCCATCTCCTTGAAGATGCCGCTGGATGCATCAGGCTCGAAGCCGCCGGTGTCGATCACGATGTATTCGTGCTTGCCCTGGCGGCCCTGTCCATAGTGGCGGTCACGCGTGAGGCCCGCGAAATCCGCGACGATTGCATCCCTCGACTTGGTCAGCCGATTGAACAGCGTCGATTTGCCCACATTGGGTCGCCCTACCAGGGCAATAACTGGCTTCATTCCCGAAAATACCTATCAATCCGGCCGGAAGCCGTACACAGTTCCGCTGCGGCTTACCACCACCAGCGTATTGGCAGCCGATACCGGGGGCGAGGCCACACCGGAGTCGTCCGTCTTCAATCGTGCCAGCGCCTGTCCGTCCGTCTTGGACAGCAGGTGCACCACACCATAGTCATCACCAAACACCACCGAACGGCCCAGCATCAACGGCGCCGTCAGGCGGCGGTGCTGCAACTGGTCGATGGACCACACGCGCGAGCCGTCGCCGCGGCGCCAGGCCTGGACGGTGCCATTGCTTTCGGCGCCGAACACGGTCTCGCCATCGCCGTCGATGCCGTCGGCACCCTTGGACGGCTGGGTCCAGCGCACCGATGCATTTTGCGTATCCACACAGCCCACGGCAGCCTGGAAGGCGCGCGCGCAGACGCTGTCGCCGACACGGCTGACGCGGCCGACGAGGTCCACCAGGCGCTCCACGTCATTGGTGCCGCGCGGGCTGGCCAGCGGGGCCTCCCAGCGCACGGCACCCGTGTCGGGATCGATGCCCACCATGCGGCCCGACAGGCCGGCCACCAGGGTGTTGCCCACGGCGATCAGAACGCCGGGCTGGCGCAGCACCAGGGGCTCGCCCGGGCGCTGTGTGGTCCACAGCTTGCGGCCGTTGGCGGCATCGAATGCGGCCAGCGAGCGGTCGGCCGCCAGCACGAAGACGCGGCCTCCCGCCACCAGGGGCGGCGTGTAGGCGGCTGCGGGCAGCGGCTGCTTCCACAGCTGCTTGCCTTGCGAGTAGACGATGACCTGGTTGCTGCGCGTGAGCACGGCCTGGCGCTGGGCGTCGCCACCCACGCCGGCAGTCAGCGGCTCGCCAACGGTGAAACGCGACAGCTGGCTGCCATTGCGCGCATCGAGGGCCGTGACGCTGCCGTCCTTGGCCGCGATCAGCAGCGTGTCACCCTGCACATGGATGTCGGTGGCCAGCGGCACTTCGGCGCCCAGCTTGGCCGTCCAGGCCTGGTGCACTGCCAGCAGGCCGGGGTTGGCCCCCAGTTCCTTGGGCTTGGGCTTGGTGTCGCTGCTGAACCACGAGGAGACCGTGGAGCAGCCGCCCAGGGCACCGGCCAGCAGGCCCAGAGCCATCCAGCGCGCAACGCCACGCGGGCGCGAGATTGCCATCAGTTGATCTGCCGAAGTTTTCAAGGTTGCTTCTCCGAGGTCGAAGTCTTGGCCTGTGCCAGCACGGTGGGCGTGGCGCCCAGGGCGTTGAGCTTGAATTCGATCAGGCGTCCGTAGTCCACGCCCTTGTCCAGGAGCGCATGGGCGCGCTGGTAGGCGTCGATGGCCTCGGCCGTCTTTCCCTGGGCCGCAAGAATGTCACCGCGGCGGTCGGCCACGATGCCGGCGAAGGATTCGGGCATGCTGCCATCCAGCGCCTTCAGGGCTTCGTCGTACTGCTTTTGCTGCTCCAGCACGGCGCTCAGGCGCAGCTTGGCCAGGGCCTTGTAGCCTTCGTCGCCCTTGTCGGCCACCCAGGTCAGGGCTGCCTTGGCATCATCGAGCCTGCCTTCGTCCACTGCAGCCTTGGCCAGCAGCAGGCCGGCCTGGGCTGCCTGCGTGGTGCCGGCGTACTTGTCCTTGAGATCGGCAAAGGCCTGGCCGGCGCGCGCCGCATCCTTGCCTGACAGCGCCACATCGACGGCATGCGCCAGAGCCGCAGCCTGGGTGGCCTGGCGCTTTTCCCAGTACTGGTAGCCATTCCAGCCGGCAAAGCCGACAAAGATGACCACGAGCACACCCGTGATCAACGTGCCCCAGGTATTCCAGAAATGCTTGAGCTGCTCTATCTGCTCTTGTTCTTCGAGATCGAAATGGTTTGCCATGAATCGCCTGTGTCGCCTTGTGTATGGAGGACGCCGCTGGAGCGGTGGCCTGGAAAGCTGCGGATGACGGTCAAACCGCCGATTGTAGGGTGGCAGCCCATTGGGCCGCATCGGCCAGGGCTTGCTGCACCTGCTGGCCCGTGCCGTCGCGCAGCGACTTGACGGTGACCAGGCCCTGCTGCAGCTCGTCGGAGCCGAAGATCAATGCGAAATGCGCGCCACTGGCGTCGGCCTTCTTGAACTGCGACTTCATGCTGCCCAGGCCTTCGGCGCTGGCCGCATGCATCTGCACGCGCACGCCGGCCTCGCGCAGTTGCTGCAGGGTGCGCAGGGCCACGGGCATGGCCGACACGTCGGGAACGATGGCGTAGGCATGCAGCGTGGGCGCGGGGATGTCGGTGCCCAGCTCCTTGACGAGCTCCAGCACGCGCTCCACGCCCAGCGCCCAGCCCACGGCCGGCGCGCTCTTGCCGCCCACCTGTTCGATCAGGTAGTCGTAGCGGCCGCCGGCGCATATGGTGCCCTGCGCGCCCAGCATGTCGGTGATGAACTCGAACACCGTGAGGTTGTAGTAGTCCAGGCCGCGCACCAGGCGCGGATTCACGGTCCAGGGCACGCCATTGGCGTCCAGGATGGCCTTGAGTCCGTCGAAGTGGGCCAGCGAGCCCTCGCCCAGGAAGTCCAGCAGGCGCGGCGCCCCGTTGACCATGGCCTGCATGGCGGGATTCTTGGTGTCCAGCACGCGCAGCGGGTTGCTGTACATGCGGCGCCTGGCCTCTTCGTCCATCACGTCCTGGTGCTGCTCCAGGTAGGCGATCAGGGCCTGGCGGTGGGCCTGGCGCTCCTCGGGCTGGCCCAGGCTGTTGATTTCCAGGCGCCACTGCGTCAGGCCCAGCTGCTTCCACAGGGAGACGGCCAGCAAAATGAGCTCGGCATCGACATCGGGGCCGGCAAAGCCCAGGGCCTCGGCACCGATCTGGTGGAACTGGCGGTAGCGGCCGCGCTGCGGGCGCTCGTGGCGGAACATGGGCCCCATGTACCACATGCGCTTGCCGCCGTCGTACAGCAGGTTGTTTTCGATGGTGGCGCGCACCAGGCTCGCCGTGCCTTCTGGGCGCAGCGTCAGGCGCTCGCCATTGAGCTTGTCCTCGAAGGAGTACATCTCCTTTTCGACGATGTCCGTCACCTCGCCGATGCCGCGCACGAACAGTTGCGTGTGCTCGACGATGGGCGTGCGCACGTTGCGGTAGGCAAAGCGCGCCATCAGCTCGCGCACCTGCGCCTCCAGCCATTCCCAGCGAGCGGACTCGGCGGGAAGAATGTCGTTCATGCCTTTGACGGCGGAGAGTTTTTCGGGTTTGGCCACGTTGTTCTCGTTCGATGAATGCTCGGAAACAGGAGCGGACCCCGCCTTTTGCGCTCCATGCTCCCACGCGCATCCCGCGTGAGACCCCATGAAAAAAAGCGTGGTGTGCTATCTATTTTGCAATAACTGCAATGCCTGGCGCAGCCGCTCAGGCGGGTGCGGCAGCGGTGGTGCCATAGGTGCGCGCCACATAGTCTTCGACCAGGGTCTGGAATTCCTCGGCAATGCGCTCGCCGCGCAGCGTCAACGCCTTCTCGCCGTCAATGTAGACGGGGGCAGCGGGCGCCTCGCCCGTCCCGGGCAGGCTGATGCCGATATTGGCGTGCTTGCTCTCGCCAGGGCCGTTGACGATGCAGCCCATCACGGCCACCTTCATGGCCTCGACGCCGGGGTACTTCATGCGCCACAGCGGCATCTGGCCGCGCAGGTAGTCGTCGATGCGCTTGGCCAGCTCCTGGAAGGTGGTACTGGTGGTGCGGCCGCAGCCAGGGCAGGCCGTGACGCTGGGCACGAAAACGCGCAGGCCCAGGGCCTGCAGGATTTCGGAGGCAACCACCACTTCCTGCGTGCGCGCCTCGCCGGGCTGGGGCGTGAGCGAGACGCGGATGGTGTCGCCAATGCCTTCCTGCAGCAGCACGGACAGCGCGGCAGCCGAGGCCACCGTGCCCTTGGTGCCCATGCCGGCCTCGGTCAGGCCCAGGTGCAGCGCATAGTCGCAGCGCTGCGCAAGGGCCCGGTAGACCGAGATCAGGTCCTGCACGCCGCTGACCTTGCACGACAGGATGATGTTGTCGCCGTTCAGCCCCATGGACTCGGCCAGGCGCGCGGAATCGACAGCCGAGGAGATCAGCGCCTCGAACATGACCTGGCGCGTATCCCAGGGCTGGGCGCGGCGCGAGTTCTCGTCCATCAGGCGCGCCATCAGCTCCTGGTCCAGCGAACCCCAGTTGACACCGATGCGCACGGCCTTGTCGTAGCGGGCTGCCGCCTCGATCATCTGGCCGAACTGCTTGTCCTTTTTCTCGCCCTTGCCGACGTTGCCGGGGTTGATGCGGTACTTGGACAGCGCCTCGGCGCAGGCCGGGTATTCGGTGAGCAGGCGGTGGCCGTTGTAGTGGAAGTCGCCCACCAGCGGCACGTACTCGCCCATGCGGTCGAGCTGCTCGCGGATGTAGGGCACGGCAGCGGCTGCCTCGGGCGTGTTGACGGTGATGCGCACCATCTCCGAGCCGGCCTGGGCCAGCTGGCGCACCTGTATGGCCGTCTCGACCGCGTCCACCGTATCGGTGTTGGTCATGGACTGCACGCGCACAGGCGCATCGCCGCCCACGGTGACGACATTGTTGCGCCAGACCACGCGGGCCTGGCGGGACTTGCGCGGCAGCGGCGAGGCAATCGCTATCGGCTGCTGCGTGGATAGGAAATCTTGCACGGTCACTTCACCTCAAAGCGGGCCACGTTGTCACGGGTGGTCTTGGCCACTTCCAGCAGCTCACCACGGACGCGCACTTCGGTGCCGCTGGCATTGCCGACGATGACAGACAGCGGCAGCGCACCTTCGGCGCCAACCGACTCACCTGCCGCCAGCGTCTTTTGCAGCACCACGCGGCCGTTGGCATCCTTGACCTGCACCCACGATTGTGCGCTGGCCTTCATGACCAGCACGCCACCAGGCGTTTGCGCGGCCTGGGTTACAGGAGTCGCCGCTGCGGCATCGGCGGGCACATCGCCAGGCACGCCGGCTGCGGGAGCCGCTGCTGCAGGCGCCTGGACGGCTGGCGTGGCTGCAGGCGCTGCAGGCGCCGCCCCTTCGGAGGCTGGCGCCGTCACTGCGGGCGCCACAGGCTCCTGGGCAGCCACGGGCTCGGACACGGTTGCGGCCGGCGACACCAGGGCAGCGGCGTCGGAAGAGCCGGCCTGCGGCTCCTCGGCATCGCCTTCGTGCTTGGGCAGGAAGTACACGGCGGCGGCGGCCGCCAGCAGCAGCAGCACGATGATGGCGACCTTGCGCGAACCGTTTTCGCGGCCCAGCGGTGTTCCGGTGGCCTTGAAGGAGCGCTCCTTGAACGTGGCATTGATGCTGCCGCGATCATCGGCCAGGCTCTTGAGCTGGGTGCGCGGCAGCAGGGCCAGCACCGAGGCCGAGTCCACGCGCAGCGTGCGGCAGACGCTTTGTGCCAGGGCCCGCATGAAGACATGGTCCTGGAAGGCGGCATAGTCATCCGCCTCCAGGGCCTCCAGCTTGGGGGCCGGCACCTTGAGCGCCGCCGCCAGTCCGGCCAGCGACAGGCCTGCCGCCTCGCGCGCCTGGCGCAGCAGCGTGCCCGCCGTCATGGAAGTTTTGGCGTTCTCGCCTTGCGTACCTGCTTCGTCATGCACCGCCAACACCTCACTCATTGAATGCTCCACGCTCGTAGGCCAGCCATTGGCGGGACTCCGGGAAGCGCTGGTGCAGCTGGTCGGCCAGCTGCCGCATCGCTGCAGATTGCTGCAGCGCCCTCTCTATCTTGATGCCCAGCCACAGGCTTTCCGCGTTGGACTGGGGGCTGCTGTTGAGGCGGCGGATATAGAACTGCGCCCTCTTGGCGTCGCCCCCCTGCAGCATCACATTGCTCAGGTGATAGGCTATCACCGGGTTTGCGGCATCGAGTTCATAGCCCTTGAGCAGCGCCTGCTGGGCCTCGACCAGCAGGCCGGCCTGCTGCAGGCACAGGCCCTTGGCCATCCATGTCTTGGGACGCTCCAGGTAGCCGGGCTGGGCCAGTGCCTTGTCCAGCCATTCCTGGGCCTGCACATACTGCTTGCGCTGGCACAGCAGCCATCCGTAGTTGTGCTGCAGGTCACCATCCTGAGGGCGCAGCGACATGGCCTTGCGCAGGCTGGCATCGGCCTGGTCCCAGTCCTGGTTGCGCATGTAGATCAGGGCCAGCAGTCCATAGCCATCGGCGGAACCGGGGTCGGAGGCCAGCGCCTGGTTTACCTCTTCCAGGGCCACATCGATGCGGCCGGCCTGGAAGTAGGAAGCCGCCAGCTCCAGGCGAATGGCCGCGCGGCGACGGGGATCGACCTCGGCGGCCGAGGCCATCGAGGCATTGGAGACGGACGAAGCATTGCCGGAGCCTGAATTCGCCGAAGGCACCAAAGGTTGCTTGCCGGCGCAACCGGCCAAGGCAAGGACCAGCACCGGCACTGCCCAGCGCATGCATCCACCGATACCCCCCGATCGCAGCCGCCGAGCCACTGACTTCATGAACTGTCCCTTTGTTCCGTAGGTCCTCTCAAGGCATCTGCTTGAGAACAATGGTGCGCTGCTTTGCCATGCGCTCGGCAGCGCGCGTGCGGTCCTTGACATCGCCAGCCAGCTGTCCGCAGGCTGCGTCGATGTCGTCGCCACGTGTCTTGCGCACCGTGGTCACAATGCCGGCATTGCTCAGCAGGCTGGCGAACTCCGTCACCCGCGCTGCAGGTGAACGCAGCAGGCCCGAGGCCGGGAAGGGGTTGAACGGAATCAGGTTGAACTTGCACCAGCTGCGGCCGTCGCCACGTGCGCGGACCAACTCTATCAGTTGGCGCGCATGCTCGGGCTGATCATTGACGCCATCGAGCATGCAATATTCGAACGTGATGAAATCGCGCGGCGCGAACTCCAGGTAACGCTCGCAGGCATCGAGCAGCTCGTGGATGGGGTACTTGCGGTTCAGCGGCACCAGCGGGTCGCGCAGCTCGTCGTTGGGCGCATGCAGCGACACGGCCATGGCCACGGCGCAGTCCTGCGACAGCCTGTCGATCATCGGGACCACGCCCGAGGTGGACACGGTCACGCGGCGGCGCGAGAGGCCGTAGCCATGGTCATCCAGCATCACGCGCAGCGCCGGCACCAGGGCCGTGTAGTTCTGCAGCGGCTCGCCCATGCCCATCATCACCACGTTGGAGATGACGCGCTCGCCACCCGTGCCCAGGCGCTTGCGCAGCGCATGCTCGGCATACCAGAGCTGGGCCAGGATCTCGCCCGTGCTGAGGTTGCGGCTGAAGCCCTGGTGACCCGTGGAGCAGAAGCGGCAGCCCACGGCACAGCCGGCCTGGGACGACACGCACAGCGTGCCCCGGTCATCTTCGGGAATGAAAACGGATTCGACGGCATTGCCGCCCCCCACGTCGAACAGCCACTTGACCGTTCCATCGGCAGACACATGCTCGGTCAGAACCGGCAGGGCCGTGATGTGGGCACGCGCCTTGAGCTTTTCGCGCAGGGACTTGGCCAGATCGCTCATCTGGTCGAAATCGCTGGCGCCTCGCTGGTGGATCCAGCGGAACAGCTGCGTTGCGCGGAAACGCTTCTCGCCGAGCTGTTCGCAATAAGCGGCCAGTCCGTCGAGATCAAAATCTAGCAAATTGGTATTCATGTCGGCAGGCCGGTGCCACGCCGCTCTCGGCTCTTCCGCGGCAGGCATGGCCTGCACCGGACAGACCATGACGGCCGCGGAAGACGCGGGGATCAGCGCGAGTAGACGTTCATGCCGGGGAAGAAGAATGCCACTTCCACGGCTGCAGTTTCAGCGGCGTCAGAGCCGTGCACGGCGTTGGCGTCGATGCTGTCGGCGAAGTCGGCGCGGATCGTGCCCTTCTCAGCCTTCTTGGGGTCGGTGGCGCCCATCAGTTCACGGTTCTTCAGGATGGCGTTCTCGCCTTCCAGGGCCTGGATCATCACGGGGCCGGAGATCATGAAGTCCACCAGGTCCTTGAAGAAGGGACGCTCCTTGTGGACGCCGTAGAACTGCTCGGCTTCGCCGCGCGACAGGTGCACCATCTTGGCGGCGATGACCTTCAGGCCGGCGGCCTCGAAGCGAGCGTAGATCTGGCCGATCACGTTCTTGGCAACGGCGTCGGGCTTGATGATGGAAAGAGTGCGTTCGATGGCCATTTGAATGGTTCCTAATCAGGGTTACTATGGATTTTTGTCAATTGGACAAAACCGTTGATTCTAGCTGTGCCATCAAAGTCCTTGATGACATGGTGCTGCCAAAGGGGAGGCTGACCGCCGTATTTCAGCGGCGCCCTCCCGGCTTGCGCTTGGCGTTCTGGCGTGCACGCGACAGGCTGTCGGAGCCGATGTAGCCCACCGATGTACGCATCGGATCGGGCTGCTGGCTGCCACCTGTCTTGCCCCGCCCGCCTGCACCGCCCTGCCCTCTGCCCTGGCCGCCGTCCGCCTTGCCACCCTTGGGAGCGGGCTTGGCACGCGGGCCGTCCAGCATGGCATTGGGTGCCGGGCGATTGCCGTCGAAATAGCGGCCGCCGCCTTCGCGGCGGACGGTGTTGCGGTCGGCCGGGCCACCACGGCGGCCTCCGGCCGGAGGCTTGGGTGCAGCAGGCGCACGCGCCTGCATGCCTGCCGCGGAGGCCAGGGACTGGATGTCGGCCTGGTCCAGCTCCACCCAGGCGCCGCGCTTGAGGCCGCGCGGAAGCACCATGGCGCCATAGCGGATGCGGATCAGCCGGCTCACGGCATGGCCCACCGCCTCGAACATGCGGCGCACTTCGCGGTTGCGGCCTTCGGAAATGGTCACGCGGTACCAGCAGTTGGCGCCTTCGCCGCCGCCATCCTCGATGGAGCCGAAGGCGGCCACGCCGTCTTCCAGCTGCACGCCATCGGTCAGGCGCTGCTTTTCTTCCTTGCTGAGCGCGCCCAGCACGCGGGCCGCGTACTCGCGCTCCAGGCCGAAGCGCGGGTGCATCAGGGAGTTGGCCAGCTCGCCCGAGCTGGTGAACAGCAGCAGGCCTTCGGTGTTCAGGTCCAGGCGGCCAACGGACTGCCATTTGCCATGCTGCAGGCGCGGCAGCTTGCGGAACACCGTGGGGCGGTTCTGGGGATCGTCGTGCGTGACGACTTCGCCCACGGGCTTGTGATAGGCGATGACACGCGCCGGCGGCGGATCGATGCGAAAGCGGATGGGCTGGCCGTTGACCTTGATCTGGTCGCCGAACTGGATGCGCTGGCCCACGTGGGCAGGCTCGTTGTTGACCGAGATGCGGCCTTCAAGAATGAGCTGCTCCATTTCAAGGCGCGATCCCAGCCCGGCCTGGGCCAGCACCTTGTGCAGCTTGGGCGAATCGACCTGGGGCAGCAGCACGCGCTTGGCAGGCGCGGCATCGTCGCGCTCTTCGGCGGCGTCGAGCTCGCCCGAGATGACGTCCGCAAAACCGTAGCCTTCGGCAGACCCTGAGTCGCTTGACTCTGATGCATCAGCCGTCACCAGCTCCTGCACGGTGTCTTCGGCAGGCACCGCCTCGGCCGCCGGGCGCGGCTTGCGCGCAGGCCTGGCGCCAGGCCGGGACTCGGCCTTGGGAGCGCGCGAGCGCGCGGGGCGGGCCTTGCGCTGTGCGCCAGCCTCGTCGGACGCCGGCTGGGCGTCCTGGTCCTTGGAGATATCACTACCCGTCATGGCTTTCCTTCTTCGGCCTGCAGTGCAGCGCCGTCCGTATCCGTTGTGTCTGTCGTATCCGCGGTGTCCGCTTTTTCCGCTGTGTCTGCGGTCTGCGCAGCTTTTGCGGCACTCGCGGCATCTGTCCCATCCGGTGTCTCAGCCTCGCCCGAGGGCGCCTCTGGCAAGAGAGCGGCAAGGGCGTCGTCCTCACCGTCCTCACCATCCTCGACCAGCTCCGGCAGCTCCGTCTCATCGGCCTGCAACGGCACCTGATCCAGCAATTCCTCGCCCACGTCCTGCGCGCCGATGACTGGCGGCACTTCGTCGGGACCCCAGCCTTCGGTCGGCGGGGCGTCACCGGCTGGCGCACTCTCTTGCACCTCAGGCTCGCCCGACTCCTCCAGCGCCTTGAACAGGCTTTGCTGGGATTCAGGCTCCTCAAGCATGGGCAACTGGTCCAGCGACTGCAGGCCCAGGTCGTCCAGAAACTGGCGCGTGGTGGCAAACAAAGAGGGCCGGCCCACGGTTTCCCGGTGGCCAATCACCTCGATCCAGCCCCGGTCTTCCAGTTGCTTGATCAGCAGGCTGTTGACCGTCACACCGCGTATGTCCTCGATATCACCGCGCGTCACCGGCTGACGGTAGGCGATGATGGCCAGCGTCTCCAGGGTCGCACGGGTGTAGCGTGGCGGCTTTTCAGGATGCAGCCGGTCCAGGTACACCCGCATCTCGGGCCGGCTCTGGAAGCGCCACCCGGACGCCACCTGTACCAGCTCCACGCCCTTTTGCGCCCAGTCCTTCTGCAGGTCCAGCAGCAGGTCCTTCAGCGTGTCGGAGCCCAGCACGTCATCGAACAGCGAGCGCAGCTCACGCAGCGTGACAGGCTGCGGCGCGCAGATCAATGCAGTTTCCAGGACCCGCTTGGCATCTACCGTATTCATGGCTCAGCGTCTCGGGAACAAAGGCGCGCGTGCCACCAGGGGTGGCAGCCAGGGTGCGCCGAATCAAAGAAGAGGAAGCAAGCGCTCCACAGATGCCATGCGAGAGATGGTCAGAGGCTTTCGGCGGGATTGTAGCTCAGCCCCCAATTTTCCAGTGCCTGCGCCATGTCGGCGGGCAGCGGCGCATGCAGCACCAGGGCCTGGCCCGTCATGGGATGGGTGAAGGCCAGCCGGAAGGCGTGCAGGGCCTGGCGCGTCATGCCGCCAGCGTCCTTGCCGCCGTAGACGGCATCGGCCACCAGCGGATGACCCAGAGAGGCCATGTGCACGCGGATCTGGTGGGTGCGGCCCGTATGCAGCGTGCAGCGCACCAGGCTGACTTCGTCGTTGCCGGCCAGCAGGTCGATGTCGGTGCGCGCGGTCTTGCCGGCATGCTGGGCCAGGTCGACCACGGCCATGCGCAGGCGGTTGCGCGGATCGCGGCCGATGGGCGCATCGACCTCGCGGTGCTTGCGCGGGCCCCAGGCCTTGTGGGCCAGCGCCAGGTACTGCCGGCTGACATCGCGTGCGGCGATCATGGCCACCAGCGCATCCATGGCGGCGCGGCTGCGCGCCACGACCATGAGGCCGCTGGTGTCCTTGTCCAGGCGGTGGACGATGCCGGCGCGCGGCACCTCGCGCGCCTTGGGGTCGCGCCCCAGCAGGCCGTTGAGCAGGGTTCCCGTCCAGTTGCCGGGCGCCGGGTGCACGACCAGGCCAGCCGGCTTGTTGACGACCAGCAGGTGCTCGTCCTCATGCACCACGTCCAGCGCCATGTCCTCGGGCTGGAAGGCCATGCTCTGCTGCGTGGGCCGCATCTCCAGCACCATGCGGTCGCCGGCCGCGACCTTGGCGGAAGGCTTGCCCAGCACACGCCCGTTGAGGGTGACCGCGCCCTGCGCAAGCAGCTGCTGCAGATAGCTGCGCGAGAACTCGGCCACGCATTCGGCCAGCACCTTGTCGGCGCGCAGGCCGTGCTGGGCGGGCGGCACGGTGATTTCGCGCAGCTCGGCGGCGGCGGCCTCGACCTCGCCACCTTCGGCGTCGGCCTCGTCCTGGTCCTGGTCCTCGACCGATTCCGGCAGCGGTTCGCCGGGCGCAGAAGAAACAAGCCCCTGCGGGGCAGGGGCTTGTCCGGTTTGCCTGGTGCTGCGGCTCATCAGCGCGAAGGCAGGTAGCGCGAAGGATCGACAGGCTTGCCCTGGCGACGCACCTCGAAGTGCAGCTTCACGCGGTCGGCGTCGGTGCTGCCCATCTCGGCAATCTTCTGGCCCTTGCGCACGGTCTGGTCCTCCTTGACCAACAGCGTCTGGTTGTGCGCGTAGGCCGTGAGGTAGGTGTTGTTGTGCTTGAGGATGATCAGGTTGCCATAGCCACGCAGGCCGGCGCCGGCATAGACCACGCGGCCATCGGCAGCGGCCATCACGGGGTCGCCGGCCTTGCCTGCGATGTCATAGCCCTTGTTGCGCGCCTCGTCGAAGCCGGCAATCAGGCTACCCGAGGCAGGCCAGATGAAGTCCACATCGTCGGCTCCCTTGCCGGCTGCGGGTGCAGGAGCCGGTGCCGGGGTCGGCGCGGGTGCAGGCGTTGCGGTGGAGCTGCCAGACGACGCCGAGGATGCCACGGGCGGCAGCGGCGTTGCCACCACCGGCGAGCCGCTGGGCGTGGAAGAGGAGGACGAGGACGAGGACGACGACGAAGAACGTGTGCTGCCGCTGTCCGAACTTGCCATGGACGAGCTGGTCGGCGGCACGACGCGAACCACCTGACCGACTTCGATCAGATTGGGGTTCTCCAGATTGTTCCAGCGCGCGATGTCCTTCCAGCTCTGGCCGGTCTCCAGGCCGATGCGGATCAGCGTGTCACCAGGCTTGATGGTGTAGTAGCCGGGCTTGCCGGCGTTCTCGACGCCGGGCAGCGGCTTGACGGCCGCCGATGGCGAGGAAGAGGTGGAAGTGGAGGTGGATGTTCCGCGGTCCTC
The DNA here is from genome assembly GCF_043104705.1 of Delftia sp. WSY_10. Classification (NCBI taxonomy): domain Bacteria; kingdom Pseudomonadati; phylum Pseudomonadota; class Betaproteobacteria; order Burkholderiales; family Comamonadaceae; genus Delftia; species Delftia sp. WSY_10. The sequence goes on from NZ_JBICKY010000032.1 coordinate 36,238, forward strand.
CACGGGAGCCCTGTTCACTTGGGATGTGCAGCCTGCCAGAACCATGCCGGCCAGCACCACCGTTCCCCAAGCCCCAAGACTTCGCGATACCAACATAAGTTATTCCCTTCTAGGCGATGCCCGATTTTAGGGGGACAAAGTTCACAGCCTCCAAAATCGATTGCGTAAACCCGTGTGAACTCTTGTCAATCACCAGCAGTGCCTGCTTACCCCCCGTAACCACCATGGGCGCGACAAGCCGCCCGCCCACGGCCAGCTGGTCGCACCAGGCCGAGGGCATGCTCTCGCCGCCGGCGGCCGAGATGATGCCCGCGTACGGAGCGCCGCTGCCATAGCCTTCCATGCCGTCTCCAAAGATCAGATGGACATTGGTCAGGCGCCAGGGCCGCAGGTTGCTGCGCGCTTTCTCGTGCAGGCCGCGCAGGCGCTCGATCGAATAGACCTCGCGTGCCACGCGCGCCAGCACGGCCGCCTGGTAGCCGCAGCCGGTGCCGATCTCCAGCACGCGGCCCAGGCCCGACTTCGCGGCCTCCGAACCCAGCAGCAGCTCGGTCATGCGGGCGACCACGCTGGGCTTGGAGATCGTCTGGCCCAGACCGATGGGCAGGCTGGTGTCCTCATAGGCCTGGTTGACCAGGGCGCTGTCCACGAAGCGGTGGCGCTCCACCGCTCCCATGGCAGCGAGCACGGCCGGCGACTGGATGCCGGTGGCGGCCAGCCGTTGCACCATGCGCGCGCGCACGGCGGCCGAATCCATGCCGATGCCCGAGGGCTGTTGCGGGGCACGGGCGGCGGCGGTGGCCAGCGCGGAGCGCGCAGGCACCGCGCGCGAGGCCGGCGCAGGGTTCTGCACCGAGCGCGCCACCCACGAGGGAACTCCGGGACGGCGCTCGCTCACGGTTGCACCGCCCCGCCCTGGGCAGGCAGCACGGCCTGACTGGCCGATGCCAGCCTGGCCGCCGTCTGCGCCCAGTAGCCCAGGTTGTCATGGTCGGTCAGGTCCACCTTCAGCGGCGTGACAGACATGTGGCCGTGGGACGTGGCGTGGAAGTCCGTGCCCTCCGAGTCATCCATGGCCGCGCCTGCGCTGCCTATCCAATACATCATTTCGCCGCGCGGGCTCTCCTGGGTGATGACGCGCTCGGCCGCATGGCGGCGGCCCAGCCGGCACAGCTTGAGCGGCTTGAGCGCGGACAGCGGCATGTTGGGAATGTTCACGTTGAGCAGCCAGGGCGACAGGCCGATCAGTTCCTGCGACTGCATGTCCATGACCAGCTGGCGCGCGGCGGCGGCGGCAGCCTCAATCTCGGACCAGCCCTTGTCCACCTGGGAGAAGGCAATGGCGGGAATGCCGAAAAGAAAGCCCTCCATGGCCGCGCCGACGGTGCCCGAGTAGATGGTGTCGTCGCCCATGTTGGCGCCGTTGTTGATGCCGGAGACCACCAGGTCGGGCCGGTAGCCCAGCAGGCCGGTCAGGGCGATGTGCACGCAGTCTGCCGGCGTGCCGTTGACATAGCGGAAACCGTTGTGGGCCTGGTGCACGTACAGCGGTGCATTCAGCGTCAGGGCGTTGGACTTGGCACTGTTGTTGTGCTCCGGCGCCACCACCTCGACGTCTGCCACCGTGCGCAGCGCCTCGTACAAGGCCTGGATGCCGGGCGCCTGGTAGCCGTCGTCGTTACAAATGAGAATCTTCATGGATACAGCAGGGATTGCGGGCGATTGTAGGCGGGCGTCTCGTCGCCCGAGGGACAGGAGGCATTCCCGCCACACTCCTATCATCGGCCAGGCATTCAATCACAGGAGACAACCACCATGCACGCTTGGCTTTGCACAACGCCCACGGGCGTCGATCAACTGCAGTGGACGCAGCTGCCCACACCCGCACCGGGCCCTGGACAGGTACTGCTCGAAGTGAAGGCGGCCAGCCTGAACTTCCCCGATCTGCTGATCGTGCAGAACAAGTACCAGATGAAGCCTGAGCTGCCGTTCGTGCCGGGTTCGGAATACGCGGGCGTGGTCCAGGCCGTGGGCGAAGGCGTGAGCCACCTCAGCGTGGGCCAGCGCGTGGCCTGCCTGTCGGGCACCGGGGGCTTTGGCACCCATACGCTGGCACCGGCCGCGCTGTGCATGCCGCTGCCCGATGGATTCAGCTTCGTCGATGCAGCGGCCTTCATCATGACCTATGCCACCTCGCACCATGCGCTGATCGACCGTGGCCAGCTACGCGAGGGCGAGACCGTGCTGGTGCTGGGCGCGGCAGGCGGCGTGGGCACGGCCGCCATCCAGATCGCCAAGGCGGCAGGCGCACGCGTGATCGCGGCAGCCTCCACCGACGAAAAGTGCGCGCTGTGCAAGGCCCAGGGCGCCGATGCCACCATCAACTACAGCCAGGGCGACCTGCGCGCGGCCATCAAGGAGGCCACCGACGGCAAGGGCCCCGACGTGGTCTACGACCCCGTGGGCGGCGACTTCGCCGAGCCCGCCTTCCGCTCCATCGCCTGGCGCGGCCGCTATCTGATCGTGGGCTTTGCCGCAGGCCCCATCCCGGCCCTGCCGCTGAACCTGCCGCTGCTCAAGGGCGCATCGCTGGTGGGTGTCTTCTGGGGCGAGTTCTCCCGGCGCGAGCCCAAGGCCAACGCGGCCATGATGCAGGAGCTGGCCCAGTGGTACGGCCAGGGAAAGATCAAGCCCGTGATCGACCGCACCATGCCCATGGCCGAGCTGCACGCGGCCTACGCACGCATGGGATCGCGCCAGGTCCAGGGCAAGCTGGTCATGGTCAACGAGCAGTGAACCGGGCGCCGGCCATGCCACACTGGAGGGCATTGCATTCTGAAACAACTGCCCACCCATGGCCGAGCGCTCCGCTTCCGAACTGGCACGCGAAACCCTGCGGCAACTGGCGCTGAACCGCCTGCCGCCCACCCCGGAAAACTACACCCGCCTCTATGAGCAGGCAGCCGGCGAACCCGGCCCCGCCAGCTTTCCCCAGGGGCCGTTGCGCCACGTCCATGCGCTTTTGCCTGCGCAGACGCCCGGACAGAAGCGCCTGCGCGACCAGTTGGGCGCCGCCATAGAGCGCAGCGACTGGCAGGGCCTGCAGCAGGTCATCACCGCCTATGCCAACGCGGCCCTGCAGCCGCCAACCCATGAGGCCAGGCCCGTGGAATTGCCCGTGCCGCCGCCCCTGCAGGCTTTGCCCGAGGATCTGACGCAGCAGCTGGCGCGGCGCTTCGAGGCCTTCTTTACGCTGCTGAACACCCAGGAAGCCAAGACCCGGCAACTGCATCAGCAGCTCATGGAACAGCTGCAGGCACCGCCCGTGGACGCCAAGGCCCTGGCGCGGCGCCTGCATGACCAGCACTACCAGCTGTCGTTCTCCATTGCCGACCAGCTCCAGGTCCTGCAGTTGGTGCAGGAGCTGCTGCAGACCCTGATCCAGCATCTGGCCCAGGACCCCACGCACGGCAGCTGGCTGGTGCCGCAGCTCACGGCCATCGAGCAGGCCATCACGCCGCCGCTGTCACCCGCGCCCCTGGTGGATGCGCGGCGCGAGCTGCAGACCGTGATCCACCGGCGCATGCAGCTGCAGGACGGCATGGCCGCCGCGCAGCAGGCGCTCAAGGACATGCTGGGCGGCTTCGTCCAGCATCTGGCAAAGATCACGAGCAGCAACGAAACACTGGGCGCCCGCATGGAGGAAGCCGCGCGCCAGCTGGACGGCATCCAGCGCCTGGAGGATGCCGCCCCGCTGCTGCAACAGGTGCTGGAGGCCACCCGCACCATGGCCGCCGGCAGCCGCGTGGCCCAGGAAGAGCTGCAATCGCTGCGCAGCCATGTCGATGCCTGCGAGGCGCGCATAGAGGCCCTGCAGCAGGAACTGGACGAGGCCGCGCGCCGTGCACGCCACGATCCGCTGACCGGCCAGCTCAACCGCCTGGGTGTGAGCGAGGCGCTGGACCGCGAGGTGGCGCGCGCCCAGCGCCATGGCCAGCCGCTGAGCGTTGCCCTGCTCGACATGGACGGCATGCAGGCCCTCAATGCCGAGCTGGGGCATGCCACGGGCGATGCCGCCCTCATCCATGTGGCCCAGCTGGCACGCCAGGGACTGCGCCCCGAGGACGTGGTGGGCCGATACGAGGGCCAGGCCTTCGTGCTGCTGCTGCCCCAGACACCGGAGACTGCGGGCGCCCAGGCGCTGCAGCGCCTGCTGCAGCTGCTGGAGCAGACGCCTTTGCCAGCCTCTTCGCAGACGCCAGGCCAGCCGGCCCCCCGGCCATTGAGCTTCAGTGCGGGCGTGGCCCAGCTGCAAAGCCACGAAAACGGCATGGACGTGCTGCGCCGCGCGGATACCGCCATGCTGCAGGCCAAGGAGCGCGGCAAGCACAGCATTGCCACGGCATCAGGCGCACAATGGCAGCCAGTTGGAAATGCAGGCGCCGGCCTTTGATCCACCGAGGCCACGCTCCGTATCTCCCCGCTTTCTTGCGCCACCTGCCCCCGAACCGCCATGCCCCTGCCCTTCAGCGCCCCCGTCCCTGCACCGCGGCGCCAGTTTCTGGTCGCAGCGGGCCTGGCCACGGCGCTGGGCCAGTTGCCCGCCTGGGCCCGCCTGGGCGAGCGGCCTGCGCACAACCCCTTCACGCTGGGCGTGGCCAGCGGCGACCCCGAACCCGACAACGTGCTGCTGTGGACGCGGCTGACGCCGCCGCTTGCACAGCTGGGCGAGACCGACACCACAGCCATGCCTGCGCTCAAGATCCGCTGGGAGCTGGCGCACGACCCGCTGTTCCGCCAGATCGTGCGCAGCGGCGAGGCCATGGCCCAGCCCGAATGGGGCCACGGCGTGCATGTGCAGGTGGGAGGGCTGGCGCCTGACCGCTGGTACCACTACCGCTTCATGCTGGGCCAGGCCGTGAGCAGCACAGGCCGCTGCCGCACGGCGCCCGCGCCCGGCAGCCTGCCCCAGCGGCTGCGCCTGGCCTATGCCTCCTGCCAGCGCTGGGAGCACGGCTACTACGCGGCCTGGCGCCAGGTGGTGCAGGACGCGCCGGACCTGGTGCTCTTCCTGGGCGACTACATCTACGAGTACGCCACGCCCGCCATGACGCTGGGCCTGGCCCGCACCCACAACCTGCGGGCCGCGCAAAGCCTGCAGGATTACCGGGACCGCTACGCCCTGCACAAGAGCGACCCGCTGCTGCAGGCAGCGCACGCCATGTGCAACTGGTCCGTGGGCTGGGACGACCATGAGGTGGAGAACAACTACGCCGGCGACCAGGGCCAGGGCGATGCCGGGCGCTTCCTGGCCCGGCGCATGGCTGCCTGGCAGGCCTTCTACGAGAACATGCCGCTGCGCGCCAGCGCGCTGACCGGCGCGGGCGCCCAGCATGGCGGCGGCGGGCTGCAGCTGTACCGCAGCCTGCAGTGGGGCCGGCTGGCCCGGCTGCATTTTCTGGACGGCCGCCAGTACCGCAGCGCCCAGGCCTGCCGCGCCGAGGGAGCGGCAGACAAGGGCAGCGTGCGCCCTGCGCAATGCGCAGCCCTGTCGGATACGGCGCGCAGCTTCCTGGGCTGGACGCAGGAGCAGTGGCTGTACCGCCAGCTGGCCGAAGATGCCCGCCAGCATGCAAGCGAGGGGCCGCGCTGGAGCATCCTGGCCCAGCCCACCCTGGTGTCCGCGCACCGGCCGCCCTCGGGATCGCAGGCCACGGACAGCTGGGACGGCTACCCGGCCGCGCGCCAGCGCCTGGTGAGCCACCTCACGCCGGGCGCCCAGCCCACGCCGCGCAACAGCGTGCTGCTGGGCGGCGACCTGCACCAGAACTATGTCTGTGCCGTGCACGCAGACCCCGAGGCCGCGCCCGAGCGGCGCAATCCCGTCGTGGCCAGCGAGTTCTGCAGCACCTCCATCACCTCGCGCAGCGGCACCACCCAGGCCAAGGTCGATGCCATCGTCGACCACAACCCGCAGGTGCTGTACGCACGCTGCGAGGAACGCGGCTACGGGCTGGCCGACATCACGCCCGAGCGCTGGACCAGCGAGCTGCGCGCCGTGGCCAACCCGATGCGAGCCGACAGCCGCATCTACACGCTGGCCCGCTTCACCGTCGAGGACAGGCGGCCCGGCCCCATAGCCAGCTGACAGGGCACTGACGCAGGGCACGACCAAAGGGCACTTTCAGCAGGCCTGGCAATCAGTGGCTATCCTGACATCGCCCCCCGGCATGCCGCCTATCGTATGGTGCGCTGCCTTGCCCCGCCCACCGGAAAACGGAAGCCATGCACCTGACTTTCAGCGCCTACTACACCCTGATCTTCGCCGCCCTCGTCCTTTTGCTGGGCAAATGGCTGGTACGGCACCTGCGCCTGCTGCGCGAATTCAACATCCCCGAGCCCGTGGCCGGCGGCCTGGTCGTGGCCGTCGCCCTGTTCGTGCTCAACCAGACCCTGGGCTGCACCTTCAGCTTCAGCAGCGAGCTGCAGATGGCCTTCATGCTGGTGTTTTTCTCGTCCATCGGGCTGAGCGCCAATTTCGCCAAGCTGCGCGAAGGCGGCCGTTCGCTGCTGCTGTTCCTGGCCGTGGTCGCCGTCTTCATCAGCCTGCAGGATCTGGTCGGCGTGAGCCTGGCCAAGATGCTCGGGCTCGATCCGCTGTTCGGGCTGATCGCAGGCTCCGTCACCCTGACGGGCGGCCATGGCACGGCAGGTGCCTGGGGCCAGGTTTTCGAGCGCGAATACGGCATCCAGGGCGCGGTCACCCTGGGCATTGCCTGTGCCACCTTCGGACTGGTGATCGGCGGCCTGATCGGCGGCCCGCTGGCCAAGGCCCTGATCACGCGCCGCAGGCTTGCCGTGCATGACCCCGCAGCCGCCCCCGAAAAACAGCCCCCGCTGGGCGAAAGCGCAAGCCACGGCGGCTTCGAGAACCCCGAGCAGACGCGCCTGATCACCACCAGCGCGGCCATAGAAACACTGGCCCTGTTCGCGGGCTGCCTGGGCTTTGCCGAGTTCATGACGCAGTTCACCGCCGGCACCCTGTTCTCCCTGCCCACCTTCGTCTGGGCGCTGGCCGGTGGCGTCCTGATCCGCAACACGCTGGACTATGTCTTTCACTTCCAGGTATTCGACCGGGCCATCGACGTCTTCGGCAATGCCTCGCTGTCCATCTACCTGGCCATGGCCCTGCTGTCGCTCAAGCTGTGGGAGCTGGCGGGGCTGGCGGCACCGCTGATGGTGATCCTGGCGGCCCAGACGCTGGTCATGGGCCTGTATGCCGCGCTGGTGACCTTCCGCATCATGGGCAGCAACTACGATGCGGCCGTGCTGGCCGCCGGCCACTGCGGTTTCGGCATGGGTGCCACGCCCACGGCCGTGGCCAATATGCAGGCCATCACCAACCAGTACGGCCCATCGCACAAGGCCTTTCTCATCGTCCCTATGGTGGGCGCCTTCTTCGTCGACATCGTCAATGCCACCGTGATCCAGCTGTTCATACGCTGGCTGCACTGACCACTACGAACACCGAACGCACCATGCCCCTGCTGCGCCGTGCCCTTGCCGCCACCCAGGCGCTCGTCCTGACCCTGCTGCTGGCAGGCTGCAGCCTGCCGCCCCTGGCCGGCCGCAGCGAATCCACGGCACTGCCGCCCGAGGCCGCCCAGGCCACGCTGCTGGGCCAGGCGCTGGCACCGCTGCTGGACCAGCATCCGGGGCTCACCGCAATCCACGCGCTATCCGACGCACGCAATGCCTACGCCGCGCGCGCCCTGCTGGCCCGCGTGGCACAGCGCACGCTGGATGTGCAGTACTACATCTGGCGCGGCGACACCACGGGCCATCTGCTGCTCGACGAACTGCGCCGCGCCGCCGACCGGGGCGTGCGCGTTCGCCTGCTGCTGGACGACGGCGGCACGGCAGGACTGGACACCCAGCTCGGCGCCCTGGACCAGCATCCGCAGATCGAGGTGCGGCTGTTCAACCCCTTTGCCCAGCGCACGCCCAAGGCGCTGGGCTATGTCACGGATTTCTCGCGCACCCAGCGGCGCATGCACAACAAGAGCTTCACGGCCGACAGCCAGGCCAGCATCGTGGGCGGACGCAACATAGGCGACGAGTACTTCGCGGCCACCGACGGTGTGCTGTTCGCCGACCTGGACGTGGTGGCCATGGGGCCGGTGGTGGCCGACATTTCACATGCTTTCGACCAGTACTGGGCCAGCGCGTCGGCCTATCCCGCGGCCAGCCTGCTGCCGCCGCTGCCCGACTATGCGGTGGCGCGCGCCTACGAGGCCCTGGCCACCGAAGTGCAGCGCCCCGAAGCCCAGGCCTATGTGCGCGCCGTGGCGCAAAGCCCATTCACGCGCGAGCTGCTGGCCGGCCGCCTGCCACTGCAATGGGCCCGCGCCACCCTGGTCAGCGACGACCCGGCCAAGGTGCTGGGCCAGGTGCCCAAGGAGGGCCTGCTGATCACCCAGCTGACCCCGGCCATCGGCCAGCCGCAGCGCCAGCTGGACCTGGTCTCGCCCTACTTAGTGCCCACCGAGGCCGGCGTGCGCGCCCTGGCCGGCCTGCGCCGCCAGGGCATTGCCGTGCGCGTGCTCACCAACAGCCTGGAGGCGACCGACGTGGCCGTGGTCCATGCCGGCTATGCCCGCTACCGGCGCCCGCTGATCGAGGAAGGCGTGCAGCTGTACGAGCTGCGCCGGCAGATCGGCAGGCAGGACGACGAACCCAGCCCAGGCCCGCGTTCGCCCGCAGCGGCATCGGCAGGGAAAGCGGGGGTGGGCTCAGGCAGCCGCCCCGGCAGCTCGGGCTCCAGCCTGCATGCGAAGACTTTTGCGGTCGATGGCGAGCGCATCTTCGTGGGCTCGTTCAACTTCGACCCGCGCTCGGCCCACCTCAACACCGAAATGGGCCTGCTGATCGACAGCCCCGAGATGGCTTCGCAGATGAGCCGCATGCTCGACCAGAGCCTGCCAGCGGCTGCCTACCATGTGCAGATCGATGCACAGGGCCGCCTGAGCTGGACCACGGAAAGCGGCACGCCGCCTGAGCCACTCACCACCACCACCGAGCCCGGCAGCAGTGCATTCAAGCGCCTGATGCTGCGCGTGCTGGGCTGGCTTCCCATCGAGGGGCTGCTTTGATGCCGGGCCCCGCCGCTCAGTCCAGCCGGATCGACGGGCGCAGGCGCGAATTCATCAAATCGATCAGCCACAGCAGCCCACCGCGCCAAAAGCCGTAGATGCGGGCCTGGTGCGAGCGGTACAGCATGATGTGGCTCAGCATGGCCATGCGCCCGCGGATCACGCCGCCGTTGAACAGGCCGAATTTGCCCAGCGATCCATAGGCGTCGTAATGGGCCAATGACACCAGGGCGCCAAAGTCGCGGTAGGCAAAGCCTTCGGGACGGAAACCCGGCTCCTTCAGCAGGCGCGGCAGCGTCTCCACCAGATAGCGGGCCTGCTGGTGCGCCACCTGGGCGGTGGGCGGCAGCGGCACGCTGGCACCGGGCAGGGTGAAGCTGGCGCAATCCCCCACGGCGTAGACATGGGGGTCGCTGGTCTGCAACTGGCCGTTGACCTTGAGCTGGTTGCCTTGCGTGGTCTCCAGTCCCAGCTGCGCCAGGAAGGCCGGGGCCTTCACGCCCGCTGCCCAGACACGCAGGCCTGCGGGGACGAACTCGCCGCTGGCCAGCACGAACCCCTCTTCGCTGGCCGACTGCACGCGGCCGTTGACGATCACCGAAACGCCCAGGGCCTGCAGCCGCAAACGCGTGGCTTCGGAAATCTCTTCAGGAAAACCGGGCAGCAGGCGCGGCCCGGCCTCGATCAGCACGATGCCGAAGCGCGCGGCCTCGCCCAGCGCGCCGTATGCCCGGGCGCTCTCGGCCAGCTGCACCAGCTCGGCCGCCAGCTCCACGCCCGTGGCGCCGCCGCCCACGATGGCCACGCGCAACTGCTCGCCGCTGGTCATGCAGCGCACCATGCGCAAGCGGATCTCGCTGTTGAAGGCATCGGCCTTGCGGCGCGAGTCGATCATGAAGCAGTGCTCGTCCACGCCCGGCGTGCCGAAATCATTGGCGCCGCTGCCCACGGCGATCACCAGCCTGTCGTAGGCAATGCGCCGGCCCGGCACGATCTCGCGGCCATCAGGCGCCTCGATGGGGGCAAGCAGCACCTCGCGGGCCTCGCGGTCCAGGCCGCACATTTCGCCGGGCTGGTAGGCAAAGCTGGCGTCGCTGGCCTGGGCCAGGTAGGTGGTCTGCTGCTGGGCCAGGTCGCGCGTGCCGGCGGCAATGGTGTGCAGCATGGGCTTCCAGACATGGGCCGAATCGCTGTCCACCAGGGTCACGGAGCCGATGGCCCCCGTGCGCCCCTTGCCCAGCGCCGTGGCAATCTCCAGCCCCGCCACGCCACCGCCCACGACGACGATGCGCGCCCCGCCCGATCCCGTTGCCGAACCCGCTTCTTGTTCCTTGCCCATTGCTGCTCCCTGCCGGAAGGCCCGGCCGGCCGCACCATGCGCCGGCTTGCAGGACATTCGCTTCCAGACAGTCTTGATTCTTGTCAGTTTGGGTAGCAGGCGACTTGCTAGGGGTAAGCCCCAGATCTGCAACAGATATCTGATAGAAGACCGCCGATCGCGCAAGGCCCCGTCTTGTGCAGGACCGCGCTGCAGGAAAAACATCATCCTTGCCGGATGGCCAGCCGGACCTGATCATTACGCTATCAACACAAGAGCATTCACACCGTACTTCGCGCAGTCTTGCCGACGACATGGCGGCCTGCATCTGAAGACCTGCACGAATGTCCCGCCGCAGAGCCCGCGATTTGCGATTGTCAATATACGAAACGTATATTCCCCGTATGATCGCCACCCCATGGGAATCGTCAAAATATCCGACCAATTGCACGACCAGATCCGCCTGTCCAGCGCGGCCCTGGGTCGATCCATCAACGCCCAGGCCGAGCATTGGCTGCGTGTCGGCCAGTTGGCCGAACACCATCCCCATCTCGACTACGCAGGCATCTGCGCCCTGCTGCTGCAAGAGGCCGCGGCCACGCTGAAGCTGGGCGAGCCCGAAGCAGCGCCGGCTCCCGCCGATACGGCAGCACGCCGCCCGCGCCCCGTGCGCCTGTCGGAAGGCCTGCAATGAGGGGCGCCAAGCTGCGCAGCGTCCCGCTGCACGATGCCCTCGATATCGGGCAATCACGCAAGGCCGGTGGCCTGGCCGCCCGCGTCCTGCAGATGCTGGTGCCCCACGTGCAGCCAGGCGTCAGCACCGAGCACCTGGACAGGCTCTGCCATGACTTCATCGTCGACGAACTGCGCTGCGTGCCCACCAACGTGGGCTACCACGGCTTTCCGAAGACGGTCTGCACCTCGCCCAATCACGTGGTCTGCCACGGCATCCCCGACGCCCGTCAGATCCTGCGCGAGGGCGACATCCTCAACGTCGACGTGGCCGTGACCACGCCCGAGGGCTGGATCGGCGACACCAGCCGCATGTACTACGTGGGCCAGCCCTCCAACCAGGCGCGCCGCCTGGTGGAGACCACCTACGAGGCCCTGCTGGCCGGCATCCGCGCCGTGCGCCCCGGCGCCACGCTGGGCGACATCGGCCATGCCATCCAGACCGTGGCCCAGCGCGAGCGCTTCAGCGTGGTGCGCGAGTACTGCGGCCACGGCATCGGCAAGGTCTACCACGACGACCCCCAGGTGCTGCACTACGGCCAGCCCGGCCAGGGCATGGTGCTGGAGGCCGGCATGATCTTCACCATCGAGCCCATGCTCAACGCCGGCAAGGCAGCCACGCGCGAACTGGCCGACGGCTGGACGGTGATCACCAACGACAAGTCGCTGTCCGCCCAGTGGGAGCACATGGTGGTGGTGACCGACACGGGCTTCGACGTGCTCACGCGCTGGCCCGAGGGCACGGGCAGCTACGCGGCCATCTGAGCATGGCGTCCAACTACCTGTACCTGGGCCTGGCCATCGTCGCCGAGGTGGCGGCCACCTCCTGCCTCAAGCAGTCCGAAGGCTTCACGCGGCTGTGGCCCAGCGTGGTCACGGTCCTGGGCTACGCGCTGGCCTTCTACTTCCTGTCGCTGACGCTGCGCACCGTGCCCACGGGCGTGGCCTATGCGATCTGGTCGGGCGCGGGCATCGTGCTGATCTCCCTGGTCGGATGGCTCTGGCAGGGCCAGACGCTGGACCTGCCCGCGCTGGCGGGCATGGGCCTGATCGTGGCGGGCGTGCTGGTCATCCAGCTGTTTTCCAAGACGGCCGGACACTGAGCCGCTGCCCGCGCTGCGGCCTGGCCATCAGCCCGTGATGGCCTGGACCGATCCGGCCTGGCGGCGCAGCTCGAACTTCTGGATCTTGCCCGTGCTGGTCTTGGGCAACTCGCCAAAGACCACGGCACGCGGCACCTTGTAGCCGGCCAGGTGCTTCTTGCAGTGGGCCACGATGTCTTCGGCCGTGGTCTGCGCGCCGGCCTTCAGCTCGATGAAGGCGCAGGGCGTCTCGCCCCACTTGGGATCGGGTTTGGCCACCACGGCGGCGGCCAGCACGGCCGGGTGGCGGTAGAGCACGTCCTCGACCTCGATGGACGAGATGTTCTCCCCGCCCGAGATGATGATGTCCTTGCTGCGGTCCTTGATCTGTATATAGCCGTCCGGATGCTGCACGGCCAGGTCGCCCGTGTGGAACCAGCCGCCGCGGAAGGCCTCGTCCGTGGCCTGCGGGTTCTTCAGGTAGCCCTTCATGGCGATGTTGCCCTGGAACATGATCTCGCCCATGGTCTGGCCGTCATGGGGCACGGGTTCCATGGTCTCGGGATCGAGCACGCTGGCCGAGCGCTGCAGGTGGTAGCGCACGCCCTGGCGGGAATTGAGGCGCGCGCGTTCGCCGATGTCCAGCCCATCCCAGGCTGCATGCTTGGCGCAGACCGTGGCCGGGCCGTAGACCTCGGTCAGGCCGTAGACATGGGTGATGTCGAAGCCCAGCTGCTCCATGCCCTCGATCATCGAGGCCGGTGGCGCGGCGCCTGCCACCATGGCCTTGACTCCGGCGGGCACGCCCTCCTTCATGGCGGCCGGCGCATTGACCAGCAGGCCGTGCACGATGGGCGCGCCGCAGTAATGCGTGACGCCGTGGTTGCGGATGGCGTCGAAGATGGCCTGCGCCTCCACCCGGCGCAGGCAGACGTTGACGCCGGCGCGTGCCGCCACCGTCCACGGAAAGCACCAGCCGTTGCAATGGAACATGGGCAGGGTCCACAGGTAGACGGCGTGCTTGGGCATGTCCCACTCCAGCACATTGCTGATGGCATTGATGGCCGCACCCCGGTGGTGGTAGACCACGCCCTTGGGGTTGCCCGTGGTGCCGCTGGTGTAGTTCAGCGCAATGGCGTCCCACTCGTCGGCGGGCAGCTGCCAGTCGAAACCGGCATCGCCGCCGGCCACGAAATCGTCGTAGTCCAGGCTGCCCACCTGCTCGGCGGCCGGGCCGTACAGCGTGTCCTCGACCTGGATCACCAGCAGCGGCGCGCTGCGCTGGCGCAGCTTCAGCGCCTTGGCCACCACGCCCGTGAACTCCGGGTCCACGATCAGCACCTTGGCCTCGCCATGGTCCAGCATGAAGGCGATGGTTTCCGCATCCAGCCGCGTGTTCAGCGCATTGAGCACGGCCCCCGCCATGGGCACGCCGAAATGCGCCTCCACCATGGGCGGCGTATTGGGCAGCATCACGGCCACGGTGTCGTTCTTGCCCACGCCCGCCTTGTGCAGGCTGCTGGCCAGTTGGCGGCAGCGCGCATAGGTCTCGCCCCAGTTGCGGCGCAGCGTGCCGTGGACCACGGCCAGCCGCTCGGGATAGACCTCGGCCGTGCGGGCGATGAAGCCCAAGGGGCTGAGCGGCGCATGGTTGGCGCTGTTGCGGTCCAGGTGCTGGTCGTAAATGTGGGTCATCGTGGTCTCCGGTTCGCTGGGGTTCTTGGTGTGATGCAGGTCTGCCATTGCAGACTGGCGAAACCTGAAGATATAGCAAGACAGGCTTACACAAGCTTGATGCGCGACCACCGGGCGCGCCACCGCACAGGCCCGGATAACCAAAGCGGCATGCATGGTCTTTGCAGGGCATCACAACTTTCAGAATTTCATGGAAATTGAAAATACTCATGCAAAACAATCACTTGACCTGCCTGCAGACGCGCCCCAGCCTGTCCCCAAGGCGACTTCACAACCACAGTCCTCTATAAGACATCATTTATCAGATGACTCGGCCGCACGGCCTCGGCTTCACTCGTAGAATCGCCGCTTGGATTCGCCGGCCAGCACCGCTGGAAGGCGAATAAGGAGTTCCTAGAGGAGTCGCCTGGCAACGCTCCAGGCATCGTTGGAGACGAGCCTGCACCCCACCGGTGCAGGCTTTTTTTTGCTTCAGCGCAGGCTCAGGGACTGGCGCTTCCAGGCCGGGTCCTGCCAGCGCTGGAACAGCGGCAGGGCGGACACATCGCCGGTCACGCGCTCGGTGGCCAGGCCGTCCAGCCGCACCACTTCGAAGCTCTTGCGGTAGCGGCCCTGGCCACGGGCCTCGCGCGCCACCAGCATCAGCTGGCCGCCAGGCACCCAGCCCGCCCATTCGGCCACGCCGGTCTCCGGCGCGGTGGCGGCGGGGGGAAGCACATCGGCCAGCCAGCCGCCTTCGGTCTTGCGCAGCACCCACAGTTCGCGCCAGCCTTCCAGCGGCTGCACGGCCAGGGCCACGGCCGTGCCCTCGCGGTTGGTGCTGGCCGATGCAGCCCACACCAGGCCATAGGTGCAGCGGCGCAGCAAAGGGGCCTTGGCGCCGTGCTGGGCGTCCACCAGCAGCACGCAGGTTTCGCCGGCAGCACCGGGCTCGGTCAGCAGCGTCGGGCGGGCTCCGGCAGCAGGAGCCGCAGCAGCAACAGGCGCCAGCGCCCAGCGCACGGCGCTCACCCGCATGGCCGCGTCGTTGTAGGCGCTCTGGTCTTCATCGGGCAGCTCGGACTTGCTGACGCCCGTGAACTCGGCCAGCGCCCGGGCGGCCGATGCAGCCACGGCAGGGTCGGCCATGCGTTTGCGCGCCTGCTGAAAGGCCAGCGCGCCCCACACGCTGGCGCGGCGCATCTGCACGCGGCCGCGCAGGTAGGGCGGCAGGCCGGTCACATCCACGCGCTCCAGCACATCGGCCTGCCAGGCGTACAGGCGGGCGCGCTCATGGGCCGGCAGATCGGGGTCCACGCATTCGGGCCGTGTCAGCGCCAGGGCGGCGCGGGCGCGCTGCGGCGCGTCGGCGGCCGGCATGGCGAGCACGCGGCGGAAGAATTCCCCTTCGTAGCAGACCTGCATGCGGCCTTCGACCTCATAGGTCGCAAAGCGCAGGCCGTAGCCGCTGGCCACATCCAGGTGGGCCGACAGCGTGGCGCCCGAGGTCTTGCCGGGCGCAGCGGCGGAGGCGCGCCGCGCCAGCCGTTCGGCAAAGCCGCCCAGTGCGTCGAAGGCCTGCGCGCCTTCGGCGCCAGCCAGGGTCCTGGCGGGCGCGGCCTGCAGGTAGGCGGCCGCCAGGCCGATGCCCAGCGCCTCGGCACCGGGCGTGTCCTGCACGAAGCGCAGCACGGCCAGCAGCGGGGGGGCATCGGCCTCTGTCAGGGCCACACGGCGCACATCGCTGGCGCGGATGAAGCCGCCGCGCTCGCGCTTGTGGTCCCAGACCTGGAGGTAGTCCAGGCGTTCGCCCCTGATCTCCAGCACCTCGCCCTGCCACAGGCTGGCCTGCTGCTGGGCGCCATCGCGCGGCGCGGCGCGCAGGCTGGCCTGGTCCTGCACCACGATGGCGCTGCCCATGCCGGTGGCCAGCGCTGCGGCGGCCAAGGTCGATACGGTCAGCATGGCTTATTGCTCCTGAACGGCTGCGTTGGCATCTTCGGCCGCCACGGAGGCTGCGCCGGCCTGTGCATTGCGGCTGCCGCCCAGCAGGGCCGCGCCGATGAAGTCGCCATTGGTCGGCGGGGGCGCGATGATGACCTGGATCTTGTCCGAGAGCTTGTCGGCCAGCGTCTTCTGGATGAGCAGCGGGTAGCGCGTGACCAGGGTGCCTTCGCGCGCCATCTGCTCGGCGTTGACCTTGCCCAGGCGGTCCATGCGGAAGGCCTCGGCCTCGGCCAGCTTCTGGCGTGCATCGGCTTCGCCATTGGCCTCGATGCGGCGGGCCTGGGCGCTGCCCTCGGCAGCTTTCACGCGGGCCACGCGCTCGGCCTCGGCCTCCAGCTGGCGCTGCTCGATCTGGCGCTGCTTGAAGGGCAGCACATGCTTCATGGCCTCTTCCTGGGCACGCGCCGCAATCACCTGCTCGCGTGCGGCGGCTTCGGCGGCCACTTCGCGGCGCACCTTGTCGGCATTGGCGTCCAGCTCGGTTTCCTTGACGCGCTTGTCCTTGAGCTCCAGCGTGTAGCGCATCTTCTCGGAGGCCAGCTCCTCGGCCAGCAGGCTGTCCATGCCGCGGCGGTACTCGGCGGGCAGGTCCACCTTGCCGATCTGGATGCTGCGCAGCGTGACGCCGTCGGCCGCCAGGCGCGTGCGCAGTTCGGTTTCCATGATCTGGGCGATCTCGGCGCGCTTGGTCGAGAAGATCTCGCGCACGGTGTAGCGTGCGAACACCTTGTAGACCAGGCCCTGCACGGCGGGCTCCACGATGTCGCCGCCTATGTCCAGAGGCAGGTTGCCGGCCTTGACGGCGGGCGATGCGGGATCAAGCGCATAGCGCACGTTCAGGTCCAGACCCAGGGACAGGCCCTCGACCGACTGCAGGGGTGCGCTGCCATTGGCCTGGCGCATGGCCTCCGGACGGTAGCTCTGGTCGCGCAGAGAGAACACGCGCACCGTGTGCAGGCCCGGAACCACCCACACGCTGCCATCGCGCCACAGGCTGACGGAGCCCGTGAACTGGTTCAGGCGCACGCCCAGCGTGCCCTGCTCCAGGTGCTGCACGGGCGGGTTGCGCACCACCACCAGGCCGGCCGCCACCACCACGGCACCGATGGCCAGCCAGCGCACGGTACGTGCCGTGGGCAGCAGGACTGCCCAGTCCACGGGCTGGCGGCGGGGCGCGTTGCCCGGCAGCGTGCCGGCGTCGGCTGCAGGCTCGGAGAAATCGGCGGTGCCGGCTCCGTCCAGGCGGGCGGACTTGCGGCCCGTCAGGGCCTGCATGATGCGGTTCCAGGTGGCTTTCATGGTGTTCTCTCTCTCGGCTGTGATGGCTGTTGTTGGCTGTTGTTGGCTGTTTCTGAGGCACCGGAAACAGGGGTGGCTCATTGAGGACCGATTGTTCGGATCCACCCCGGAAGCAACAACGCAGCGCACGGACCAAAGCGCTCACACCGGCGGCGCAAACGCTCCGGCCCCGGAAGAAAAACTCACACCCGGGCCGGCGCAGGGCCGAGATAATCCCGCGAACACCGCCACGGCGGCCTCCCCCGACCCCACCCCTGCACAGCCCCATGACCCGTATCGCCGTGATCGAAGACGACCTTCCCACCAGCAACCAGTTGGCGGGATGGATACGCAGTGCGCGCAGCGGCATCGTGATCGACCAGTGGTTCACGCGCGACGAGGCCGAGGCCGCCCTGGCGCGCGAGCACTACGACGCCGTGGTGCTGGACATCGAGCTGGGCCGCGAGCGCCATGCCGGCGTGGCCCTGATCAACGCCATCAACAAGCTGGGCCAGGGCACGCCGGTGCTGGTGGTGTCGGCCATGCCGGCCGCCATCTACCGCAGCATCATGAAAGCGCTGGACGCCTGGGACTACCTGCAAAAGACCACGTTCGAGGAGGCCGACTTCATCGAGACTTTCCTCGACATCCTGCGCACCACGCAGCGCGCAGCGCCCGTGGCCGCGCAGGCCGCCGCAGCGCCTGCAGGCGACGCCCTGGTGCTGGACCCGCTGTGGCAGCGCACGCCCACCTGGCGCGGAGAGCGCATCAACCTGCCGCTGACGGCCCAGCGCATCCTGGCCACGCTGCACCAGCGCAGCGGCGAAGTGGTGTCCTACGACGAGCTGTTCGAGGTGGTCAAAAGCGGCCGCAACCGCGACAACGTGCGCAAGCACGTCAGCACCATCCGCGAGGCCCTGCGCGAGGTGGACCCGGGCTTCGAAGGCATAGAGAACGTGCCCATGCGCGGCTTTCGCTGGGTGGGCCAGGCCGGCGCCGCCGCCCGCGCATGAAGCGCCTGCTCAACCCCAAACTGGAGCTGCCCCGGCTGGAAGTTCCGCGCCTGGGCCTGGCCGCCTTCCGCCAGCGCATCCTGCTGCGCGGCGTGTTCGTGCTGCTGGCCGTGGCCACGGTGGCGCTGAGCGTGGTGGTGCTCAAGGACGAGAAGGATCGCGCCTGGCAGGCCTACCAGCACGGCTTTGTGCGCAGCCAGGCCGAGGTCATGGCGCGGCTGCGCCATCCTTCGGGCCGGCTGGCCCTGCTCAACGCCGGCCACCTGGGCCAGGGCGTGACGCCGCTGGCGCCGCTGCTGCTGCCCTATGCGGCCATCGACTTCGACGATCCGCAAAAGTCCCAGCAGGCCGTGGAGATGGCTGGCTGCTCGGTGCAGTATCCCGATGGCGCCTCGCTGTGCGCGGCCATCGGCAACAATCCCTACGCAGGCGGCTTCATCTATCTGGTGGGCAGCTTCTTCGCAGGCGAGCTGACACCGCGCGAACGCGGCTCGCGCGAGCCCGCCCAGGCGCACCGCGCCCGCATCACGCTGGACATGCGCGGCAGCACCTACCGCTGGATCGCCCCCTATGAGGCCATGCCGCAGCAGGGCAGCAGGGCCGGCAACGGCGAGCACGGCCGGCTCACCGGCTTTGTGGACAACGGCACGCCCCAGCTTGACGCCCGCGCGCGGCCCGTGCGCGATTTCCGTGGCTGGCTCTGGCAGAACGGCCATTGCCGCGACCTGCCGCCTGGCGTGCAGGGCCATGCGGGCAATGACAAGACGCCCCCTGCAGCCGATTGCCTGCGCCGCACGCACTACTCCATCCGCCTGCCGGTCGAGCTGTTCCGCGAGGCCCTGTTCCGCAGGGACGTGCGCCCCGTCTGGCCGCCCGAAGACCTGGGCAGCATGCGTGTGCGCGTGGAAATGCTGGCCCCGGGCGAAGCGGCCGCGCCCCTGTTCGACAGCAATGCGCCGGGGGCGCAGCTGGCCGCCTCGCTCAACGACATCTCGCGCAGCCTGCTGCCCGGCGAGCGCGTGCAGATCCGCAAGGTGGGTGCCGACGAGGCCAGCGCCATCACCCTCAAGGGCGTGGATGTGCAGGCCGCGCCGTCGGCGCCCTGGCTGCTGCGCCTGATCAGCTGGCTGCCGCTGCATGCGGCCGGCGTCTCCGCCGCCACCATGACCCCGGCCGTGCCCACGGGCCAGGACATTCTGGACACGCCCACGGGCAACTACACCGTCAGCTTCACCGGCCACCCGCGCGATGTGGAGCAGGGCCTGGCCGCCGTGGCCACGCGCCTGTCCTGGTACCTGGGCGCCATGCTGGCCGCCATTGCGCTGGCCTGGCTGATCGTCGAGCTGGGGCTGATCCGCCGCGTGACCGCCCTCACCCGGCGCGCCGCCGCCGTCTCCTACAACGTGCAGGACGGCCATGTCGGGCCACGCCTGGGCGATCTCGAAGTGTCGGACCTGCGTGGTTCCGACGAGCTGGGCATTCTGGCCGGCGGCCTGGCCGACCTGCTGCAGCGCGTGAAGGACGACCTGCAGCGCGAGCAGCTGCGCGCCCAGCAGGAACGCGACATGTGGCATGCCGTGGGCCACGAAATCATGTCGCCCCTGCAATCGCTGATGGTGCTGTACGGCCCCGACGACCCCGGCCACCGCTATGTGCAGCGCATGCAGCAGGCCGTGCATGTGCTCTACGGCACGGCATCGCCGGCCGAGGCGCTGCAGGCCGCCCCCGTGCCGGAGGGCCGGCTGGACCTGGACGCCTTCCTCAGCCACGTGGCAGCCAACGCGCACTATGCGGGCATTGCCGATGTGGTCTACGAAGGTGGGAACAAGAGCGGGAGCGCGGGAGCCGCCGGCGCCGTGATCGTGCGCGCCGACGAATTTGCCCTGGAGGACGTGGTCACCCACATCCTGCGCAATGCCGACAGCTACCGTCCGGCCGGCACGGCCATCACGCTGTCGCTGTCGGCCTCCGAGTCCACCGCCAGCGCCACGCTGCACAACCAGGGCGCCACCATTGCGGAGGACCTGCTGGAGCGCATCTTCGAGCTGGGGGTGTCCGCGCCCCAGGAGCCTTCTGCCGCCAGCGGCGCCGAGCACCGGGGACAGGGCCTGTTCGTGGCCAGGACCTACATGGCCAAGATGGGCGGCACGATCAGGGCCCACAACACGCGCGATGGCGTGGCCTTCACGCTGACCTTCCAGCGCCTGGGCTGAGGGCCGGGCGCTGCCGGCCAGTGCCCCCGGGGCACGGCCGGATGGCCCCGCGAAGGCACAATACGCGGGTGTCCATTCCCCAATCGTTCATCCAGGAGTTGCTCGCGCGCGTCGACGTGGTCGACATCGTGGGCCGTTACGTACAGCTCAGGAAGGGCGGCGCCAACTTCATGGGCCTGTGCCCTTTCCACAGCGAGAAGTCGCCTTCCTTCACCGTCAGCCCCAGCAAGCAGTTCTATCACTGCTTCGGCTGCGGCAAGAACGGCAACGCCATCGGTTTTCTGATGGACCATGCCGGCATGGGCTTCGTTGAGGCCGTGCAGGATCTTGCCGGCCAGGTCGGCCTGCAGGTGCCGCAGGACGACATCAGCCCGGCCGAGCGCGAGCGCCAGGCCGCCCAGAAGCAGAAACAGGCCACCCTCACCGACGTGCTGGAAAAGGCCGGTGAATCTTTCCGCAAGCACCTGAAAGCCTCCCCCCAGGCCATCGAATACCTCAAGCGCCGCGGTGTCTCGGGCGAAACCGCCAGGCGCTTCGGCCTGGGCTATGCGCCCGCCGGCTGGCGCAACCTGGCCAGCGTGTTTGCGCATTACGACGATCCGCAGCTCGAAGAATCGGGCCTGGTCATCGTCGGCGAGGACGACGGCAAGCGCTACGACCGCTTCCGCGACCGGCTGATGTTTCCCATCCGCAACGTCAAGGGCGAGTGCATAGGCTTCGGCGGCCGCGTCTTCGGCGACGAGAAGCCCAAATACCTGAATTCGCCCGAAACCCCGGTGTTTCACAAGGGGCGCGAACTCTACGGCCTGTTCGAGGCCCGCACCGCCCTGCGCGACATGGGCTATGCGCTGGTCACCGAAGGCTATATGGACGTGGTGGCCCTGGCCCAGCTGGGCTTTGCCAACGCCGTCGCCACGCTGGGCACGGCCTGCACGCCCGATCACATTCACAAACTGTTTCGATTTACTGACGCCGTCGTTTTCAGCTTCGACGGCGACGGGGCGGGCCGGCGCGCCGCGCGCAAGGCGCTCGATGCGGCCCTGCCCTATGCCAGCGACACGCGCAGCGTCAAATTCCTCTTCCTGCCCGCCGAACACGACCCGGACAGCTTCATCCGCGAATACGGCAGCGAAGCCTTTGCCCGCTACGTGGGCGACGCGCTGCCGCTGAGCCGCTTTCTCATCGAGGCGGCCAGCGAAGGCTGCGACCTGGGCCAGGCCGAAGGCCGTGCCCACATGGCCAGCAATGCCCGCCCCCTGTGGACGGCCCTGCCTGACGGCGCGCTCAAGCGCCAGCTGCTGGGCGAGATCGCCGAACTCGTGCAGCTCGATGCGCGCGACCTCTCCGACCTGTGGTCGCAGGAAGCCGCTCGCAGCGGCCCGGCGCGGGGCTCCATGGCCGGCGGTGCTTCCCATCCGGGCCAGCAGGCCGGCCATGCACCGGCCGCGCCCGACTGGGGCCAGCCTGTCGAATACGGCGCGCCTTCGGGCTGGCACGAGCGTGGCGGCCATGGAAGCGGCGCGGGCGGCTGGCGCAGCGGCGAGCCCGGGCGCGGCGGCAAAAAGCCCTGGCCGCGCAAACCCTGGGACAAGAATGGCCGGGCCGACTTCAACCCGCCCCCCATGGGCCCGCGTGGCGCGCCAGCCACACGCACCGACCAGGCGGCACGCCTGCTCATGGCGCACATGGAATTCATGGAAGAACTCACCCACGAGGACTTCGAGGCACTGGCGCACTGCTCAGGCGAACATGGCGCCATGTTCCGCTGGATGGAGGCACAGTTCCAGGAATCCGGGGCCCGGCCCTTTGCCGTGCTGCGCGAACAACTGCGCGGCCTGCCTCACGAAACGCTGGCAGACAGGCTCATGAGCGGCCCCCACGCGCATCCCGAGGGCGAACTGCCCGAGCTGCGCCGTGAGTTGCGTGATGTCCTCAATCGCATGGTCATCGTCCACATCAAGGCCCAGATCGACGAAGCCTTGCGCGACATGGCACGGGACCCCAGCGCCGCCCAGCGCTATCGCGATCTCTTTGCCCGACAGCAGGCCCTGGAAAACCAGATGCGCACTTCCTCTTGAAATCGAGGTAAGCAGATATAATTGGGGGCTATCGGCAAGAGCGACAGCAGCACCTCCGGACCGGGCCCCGTGACGAACTCACGTGATTGCAGCAACTGCACGGCCCAATTTCCCGCAAGGACTGCACACCAAATGATCGCCCAGACATCTTGCCTGGAATATGTACGCTTCCCTGGCGGGCCTAGTCCGTCCGCGCGCGCTTAGGCGGCGCTTGTTTGAGTTTCCCTTTGTGTGTGTTCGCTCCCGACCGTGAGGTGCTCATGCCCGTTTCAAAGTCCGTGAAGTCCAAGCAGGCCCCCGAAGCTCCAGCGAAGCCCAAGACTTCGACAACCTCTTCAGCCCCGGCCGTCAAGGCCGGTGCCGGCAAAGCCGCTGCAGGACCGAAGAGCGCCGCATCTGCGGCCAAAGCAAAGAAAGATACCGACGTGGTAACCAAGTCCCAAGCCGAACTCAAAGCCATGGCCGACGAACTGCTCGCCGCCGCGACGCCCAAGCGTGGCCGCAAGAAGGCAGCCGAAGGCGACGACGCCCCCGCCCAGACAGAAAAGAAGCCTGCTGCCGCCAAGAAGGCGCCGGCCAAGGCCGCCACCTCCACCGCTGCAGCCAAGACCCCCGCCAAGCGCGGCCGCAAGCCCAAGGCCAAGGAAGCGGGCGACGACATGGACGACGCCGACCTGTCGGACATCGATGGCGACATCGATGGCGAAGTGGAAGGCGAAGTCGAGACCGAAGTGGAAGTCGAGGTCGAGGCCTCCTCGGCCCCGGCTGAAAAGGTCAAGCCCCTGCGCATGAAGATCAGCAAGGCCAAGGAACGTGCCTTGATGAAGGAATTCGGCCTGGACGAAACCGTCCTGACCGAAGAGGAAATGTCCACCCGCCGCCAGCGCCTGAAGGCGCTGATCAAGCTGGGCAAGACGCGCGGCTACCTGACGCACAGCGAAATCAACGACCACCTGCCCGACAAGCTGGTCGATGCCGAGACGCTGGAAGTCGTGATCTCCATGCTCAACGACATGGGCGTGGCCGTCTACGAGCAGACCCCCGACGCGGAAACCCTGCTGCTGAACAACACGGGCCAGTCCGCCACCACCGAAGAGGAAGCCGAGGAAGAGGCCGAAGCCGCCCTGTCCACGGTGGACTCCGAATTCGGCCGCACCACCGACCCCGTGCGCATGTACATGCGCGAAATGGGCACGGTGGAGCTGCTGACGCGCGAAGGCGAGATCGAAATCGCCAAGCGCATCGAAGGCGGCCTGATGGACATGATGGAGGCTATCTCGGCCTCGCCCGCCACCATCGCCGAAATCCTGGCCATGTCCGAGGAAATCCGCGAAGGCAAGGTCGTCATCTCCACCATCGTCGACGGTTTCGTCAACGCCAATGAGAACGACGACTACGTGGCCGAAGAAGACTTCGACGAATACGACGAAGAGGACGACGACGACGGCAAGGGCGGCTCCAAGGCACTGACCAAGAAGCTCGAAGAACTCAAGAATGAGGCGCTGCGCCGCTTCGACGCCATGCGCGAGAACTTCGACAAGATGCACAAGGTGTACGACAAGGAAGGCTACGGCACGCCCACGTACATCAAGGTGCAGAAGGCCCTGACCGAAGAGCTGATGACCATCCGCTTCACGGCCAAGACCATCGAGAAGCTGTGCGACCTCGTGCGTGCCCAGGTCGATGACGTGCGCAAGAAGGAACGCGAGCTGCGCAAGATCATCGTGGACAAGTGCGGCATGCCGCAGGAAACCTTCATCGCCCAGTTCCCGCCCAACCTGCTGAACCTGCAGTGGGTGGTGGAGCAGGTCGCGGCCGGCAAGCCCTGGAGCAGCGTGCTGGAGCGCAATGTCCCGCCCGTGCAGGAACTGCAGCAGAACCTGATCGACCTGCAATCGCGCGTGGTCGTGCCGCTGGACGAGCTCAAGCGCATCAACAAGCGCATGAACGACGGCGAGCGCGCCAGCCGTGACGCCAAGAAGGAGATGATCGAGGCCAACCTGCGCCTGGTGATCTCCATCGCCAAGAAGTACACGAACCGCGGCCTGCAGTTCCTGGACCTGATCCAGGAAGGCAACATCGGCCTGATGAAGGCCGTGGACAAGTTCGAATACCGTCGCGGCTACAAGTTCTCGACCTATGCCACGTGGTGGATCCGCCAGGCCATCACGCGCTCGATCGCCGACCAGGCGCGCACCATCCGCATCCCGGTGCACATGATCGAGACCATCAACAAGATGAACCGCATCTCGCGCCAGCATCTGCAGGAGTTCGGCTTCGAGCCCGATGCGTCCATCCTGGCGGCCAAGATGGAGATCCCGGAAGACAAGATCCGCAAGATCATGAAGATCGCCAAGGAGCCGATCTCCATGGAAACGCCGATCGGCGACGACGACGATTCGCACCTGGGCGACTTCATCGAGGACACCAACAACACCGCTCCCGTGGACGCCGCCATGCAGGCCGGCCTGCGCGACGTGGTCAAGGACATCCTCGACGGCCTGACCCCGCGCGAAGCCAAGGTGCTGCGCATGCGCTTCGGCATCGAAATGTCCACCGACCACACGCTGGAAGAAGTGGGCAAGCAGTTCGACGTCACGCGCGAACGCATCCGCCAGATCGAGGCCAAGGCCCTGCGCAAGCTCAAGCATCCGAGCCGCTCGGACAAGCTGCGCAGCTTCATCGACTCGCTGTAAGGCGCTGTGGATGCCGCCCCCCCCGGGCCGGCAACCGCCCTCAGGAAAGCCCCGCACTCCCCTGCGGGGCTTTTTGTTTGTGGCCGGCCATCTGCCGGGCAGGGCGATGGTGGCGCGATAGACTGCCGCCTTTGTCTGCAAGGGCATCAGCATGGCTCTCGAAATCGAACGCAAATACCTTGTGGCCGACCCCGGCGTCGTGACCGGCCTGACCGGCGTGCGCATGGCGCAGGGATACATCGCCGACAACGGCATGTGGGTGCGGGTGCGCATCGCCGGGGACACCGGATTTCTCACGCTCAAGGGGCCGGCACGCGGCATGAGCCGCGCCGAATTCGAATACCGGATTCCGCTGGCCGACGCCGAGACGCTGCTGGCCCAGCACTGCGCGCATGGCGCACTCGAAAAGGTGCGCTACATCGTGACGGTGGACGGCTTCGACTTCGAGGTCGATGTATTCGAAGGCCCGCTGGCCGGGCTGGTCACGGCCGAGATCGAACTGGCCAGCGAGGATATCCAGCCGCCCTCGCCCGCCTGGCTGGGAGCGGAGGTCACCGCTGATCTTCGCTACAGCAACGCGCAACTGGCCAAGACCCGGCAGGTGCCTTCACCGGCCGTGCTGCCGGGCTGATGCAGGACGGCCTTGTGGACGCCCCGGGGCTACGGGGAGGCTACACGGAGGCCACCAGGGGGCGACAGAGGCCGCAGGGACTGACTGCCGGAACTTCCTGCGCTGTGCAGCGGCTCAGCCGCCGGCCCGGTCCAGGGCCATCGTCTGCACGCGCAGTTCGCAGCCCTCGCGCAGCGGCTGCAGCCCGCCCACAGGCCGGAAGCCGTTCGCCAGGTACAGGCGCATGGCGGGAGAGTCGGCATCGGTCACACCCAGCCGCACACGCTGCATGCCCTTGTGCCAGGCCCAGGCGACGGCCTGGGCCAGCAGGGCTTGGCCCGCACCCCGGCCACGCACGGCGGGATCGACCCACATCTGGAAGAGATCGGCCACGCCGGGCTCGGGGGCACACAGCTTGCACCAGAGCAGGCCGCAGGCCTGGCCGCCGTTGACGGCGAAGAGCACCCTGTCCCAGCCGCCGGCAACGGCGGCCTGCAGCCGCACAGCCCAGTCCGCGTCAACCCTTGCGGCCTCCGACTCCCAGGTGCTGCCGAAGGCGTCGGGCGCATCGCGCAGGGCACGCAGGCGGATATCCCGGTACTGCGGCCATTCATGGGGTTCAACGGGGCGGATGGAGATCATGGTGCGTCCTTAGGCAGACAAAAAAGGGTTGGCATCGGGAGCCAAGGCGGTGCCCGGCCGGATGGTCCGGCCCGGGCCTCAGCGCCGGCCATGCCGGGCTCCGAGCACTGCCAGCATGCGGAAGAAGGCTGCGCCTATCTCTTCCTCGGAAACGCAGGCGTACCCCAGCAGCAGGCCACGCCGCCGGTGCGGACCCGCGTAGTAGCGCGACAGCGGCTTGACGAAGATGCCGGCCTGCCGGAGGTCCTCGGCGAGCACGACATCATCGTCCTGCCCGGGCAGCTGCATCACGAAATGCAGCCCCGCGCCGCTGTCCACCCAGGGCAGGTGGTCGGCGCCCAGATAGCGCTCGATCAAGGCCATCAGCATGCGGCGGCGCTTGCCGTAGAGCAGGCGCATCTTGCGGATGTGGGCGGCGTAGTGGCCTTCCACGATCAGTTCGGCGATGACCTGCTGCGGCAGCTGGTGACCCTCTCGGTACAGCTCGGAATGGATGCGGCGCAGCGGCTCGGCCAGGGTCGGGGGCAGCACCATGTAGCCCATGCGCAGTCCCGGGTAGAGGGTCTTGCTGAAGGTGCCTATGTAGATGACGGGCGCGTCCTCCTCCATGCCCTGCATGCTGGGCACGGGGCTGCCGGAGAACCGGAATTCGCTGTCGTAGTCGTCCTCGACGATCCAGGCACCCACCCGGCGCGCGTAGGCGATCAGCGCGCGGCGCCGCGCCATGCTCATGACGGCGCCCAGCGGGTACTGGTGCGAGGGAGTGACGAAGATCAGTCGCGGCACGGGCAGGCCGTCCGGCAGATGCATGCCCTCCTCGTCCACTGGCACGCTGTGCAGGCTCAGCCCGTGCTGCATGCGCAACACGTTGGCGATGCCCCAGTAGCCCGGCTCCTCCATCCAGACGCAGTCGCCAGGGTCGGCAAGGCTGCGCACCACCAGGTCGATGGCCTGGTGCACGCCTTCTGTGATCAGCACCTGGTCGGGCGCGCAGTTCACCGAGCGCGCCACGCGCAGGTGATCGGCCAGCGCCTGCTTGAGCGCCTCCACGCCGCCGCGCGTGCCATAGGTGAGCAGCTGCGGCCCGGCGTGTCGCAGCAGGCGGTTGTGGATGCGCGCGTAGGCGGCGCGCGGGAACTGCGTCACGTCGGGCACGCCAGGCATGAAGGCGCCCCATTGCTGCTCCGAAGCCTGGGCGGTTTTCAGCAGGGCCTGTGCCTGCACGGACAGGCCGCCGCCAGGCGCAGGCGCTGCGGCGGCAGCGCGGCGGGCAGGTGCACGTCCGCCGCTCAGCAGCATGGCCGCAGGCAGGGTGTCGACCACCTGCGTGCCACGCCCGACCTGGCTGCGCACATAGCCCTCCACCTGCAGCTGCTCATAGGCATGGTTGACGGTGTTGCGCGACACATCCAGCTCGCGGGCCAGGTCGCGCGAGGCCGGCAGGCGGCTGCCCGGCAACAGGGCCCCGCTGTCCACGGCCTGGCGCAGCGCCAGGTACAGGGCCCGGTTCAGGCGGACGCGGTCCCCGCCCAGCCCGCGCCAGTCCATCTGGAGGATGAGGTCCGCGCACACGGAAGGTTTTGCCATGTCTGCCTTGCCTGCGTTGCCTGCGTTGCCTGCCTTGTGGAAGCGATGGTGGCGAACTCGATTGGCACCATCATCTTTTCAAAAGATGGCTCCATTCATGGAACCAATCGCCACTATAACCGTAAGCATTGCAGCCACCTCAACGGAGACCTTCCCATGTCCAGCGCCGCCACCAACGACACCACCAGAGCCTCGTCCGTCAACCAGCAACTCCAGAGCCGGCGCACCGCCGCCATGCCGCGCGGCGTGGGCGTGATGTGCGGCTTCCACGCCGTGCAGGCCGACAACGCCTTGCTGACCGATGCCGAGGGCCGCCAGTACATCGACTTCGCGGCCGGCATTGCCGTGCTCAACACGGGCCACCGCCATCCGCGCGTGGTGCAGGCCGTGCAGCGCCAGCTGGAGTGCTTCACGCACACGGCCTTCCAGATCGTTCCCTATGAAAGCGCGATTGCGCTGGCCGAGCGCATCAATGCACTGGCGCCCATCGACGGCCCGGCCAAGACCGCCTTCTTCACCACGGGCGCCGAGGCGGTGGAAAACGCCGTCAAGATCGCCCGCCATGCCACGGGCCGCTCGGCCGTGATCGCCTTCCAGGGCGCCTTCCACGGCCGCACCCAGCTGGGCATGGCGCTGACGGGCAAGGTGGCGCCCTACAAGCAGGGCTTCGGCCCCATGCCGGGCGAAGTCTTCCACGCGCCCTTTCCCAGCGATGTGCAGGGCATCAGCGTGCAGCAGTCGCTGGACGCCATTGCCATGCTGCTCAAGACCTCGGTGGACCCGCAGCGCGTGGCAGCCATCATCGTGGAGCCCGTACAGGGCGAAGGCGGCTTCCACCCCGTGCCTGCCGCGCTGTTCACGGGCCTGCGCCAGCTGTGCGACCAGCACGGCATGCTGCTGATCGCCGACGAGGTGCAGACCGGCTTTGCACGCACGGGCAAGCTGTTTGCCATGGAGCACTACAGCGTGCGGCCCGACCTGATCACCATGGCCAAGAGCCTGGGCGGCGGCCTGCCGATCTCGGGCGTGGTCGGCCGCGCGGCCATCATGGACGCACCCCATCCCGGCGGCCTGGGCGGCACCTACGCCGCCAACCCGCTGGCCGTGGCCTCTGCCCATGCCGTGCTCGATGTGATCGATGAAGAGCGCCTGTGCGAGCGGGCCCTGGCACTGGGCAGCCAGCTGCGCTCGCGCCTGCAGGCATTGCAGACGCAGGATGCCGGCATCGCCGAAGTGCGCGGCCTGGGCTCGATGCTGGCCGTGGAATTCCACATTCCCGGCAGCGGTGCGCCGGACGCGCAGCGCGTGGCCGCCATCGTCCAGCGTGCGCAGCAGCAAGGCCTGCTGCTGCTGACCTGCGGCCTGTACGGCAACGCCATCCGCTTCCTCTATCCGCTGACGATTCCAGAGCCGCTGTTCGGCAAGGCGCTGGACATCATCGCCAACGCCATCACCCAGACCGCGCCCCAGCCGGTCGCGGCCTGAATCCATTCCACAGCCTGAGCCTTCCCGCACCATGAGTCTTTCACTGCAACGCCCCGATCTTTTCCGCCAGGCCTGCCTGCTTGCCCAGGGCTGGCACCCCGTGGGCTCCGGCCCCGCCATCGATGTCTTCAATCCCGCCACCGGCGAACGCCTGGGCCAGGTACCCGCCCTGCAGGCCGGCGAGGCCGAGGCCGCCATTGCCGCCGCACAGCGCGCCCTGCCCGCCTGGGCCGCGCTGACGGGCAAGCAGCGCGCCGGCATCCTGCGCCGCTGGTTCGACCTGATGCTGGCGCACCAGGACGATCTGGCGCGGCTGATGACGCTGGAGCAGGGCAAGCCCCTGGCCGAGGCGCGCGGCGAGATCGCCTATGCGGCCTCCTTCATCGAATGGTTTGCCGAGGAAGGCAAGCGCGTGGACGGCGAGCTGCTGCAGTCGCCCAACGCAGGCCAGCAGCTGCTCACGCTGCGCGAGCCCATTGGCGTGTGCGCCGCCATCACGCCCTGGAATTTCCCGGCCGCCATGATCACGCGCAAGGCCGGCCCGGCGCTGGCCGCCGGCTGCGCCATGCTGGTCAAGCCGGCCGAAAGCACGCCCTTCACGGCCCTGGCCCTGGCCGTGCTGGCCGAGGAGGCCGGCATTCCCGCCGGCGTCTTCCAGGTGCTGACCGGCCATCCGCAGGACATCGGCCAGGCGCTGACGCAAAGCCCCGTGGTGCGCAAGCTCAGCTTCACGGGCTCCACGGCCACCGGGCGGCTGCTGATGCGCCAGTGCAGCGACACGGTCAAGAAGCTGTCGCTGGAGCTGGGCGGCAATGCACCGTTGATCGTGTTTGACGATGCCGACATCGACCAGGCCGTGGCCGGCATCGTGGCCTCCAAGTTCCGCAACGCGGGCCAGACCTGCGTGTGCACCAACCGCATCTATGTGCAGGACGGCATCCACGACGAACTGGCCCGCCGCCTGGCCCGTGCCATGGCGGGCTTCAAGGTCGGCAATGGGCTGGAGCCCGGCGTGACCCATGGCCCGCTGATCAACGAGGCGGCCGTGCAGAAGGTGGAAAGCCATGTGGCCGATGCGCTGTCCAAGGGCGCGCGCCTGCTGGCGGGCGGCAGGCGCCCGGTGCCGGGCCAGCTGTTCTTCGAGCCCACGCTGCTGGTCGATGTGAACGACAGCATGCAAGTCTGCGAGGAAGAGACCTTCGGCCCGCTGGCGCCGCTGTTCCGCTTCCATGACGAGGACGAGGTGGTGCGCCGCGCCAACGACACCATCTACGGCCTGGCCGCCTATCTGTTCACCAACGACAACCGCCGCATCTGGCGCGTGTCGCGCGCGCTGGAGTACGGCATGGTGGGCATCAACACCGGCCTGATCTCCAACGAGGTCGCGCCCTTCGGCGGCGTCAAGCAGTCCGGCCTGGGCCGCGAGGGCTCGCGCCACGGCATCGAGGAATACCTGGAGACCAAGTACCTGTGCCTGCAGACGGCATGAGGGCTGCCTGACGTCCGCAATGGCACCCGGCAGGGAAGACGGCATGGGCCTTCGACGGCAGCCTGGCTAGACTGGGCGCCATCAAAGGCCCATCCGATCTGCACCATGGACGCTTCTTCCGCCCGCCTCCCCTCTCCTTCCGAACCGCTGCGCATCGCCGTCATGGGCGCAGGCGCCGTGGGCTGCTATTTCGGCGCGCTGCTGGCGCGCGCCGGCCACCAGGTCACGCTGATCGGCCGCCCCGCCCATGTGCAGGCCGTGCAGCAGCATGGCCTGCGGCTGGAGACGGCGGCGCTGGACATCCAGGTGCCCATGCAGGCATCGACCGAGGCCAGCGCCGTGCGCGATGCCGATGTGGTGATGTTCTGCGTCAAGTCCACGGCCACCGAGGAAGCGGCCCGCGAGATGCAGCCGCACCTGGCGCCGGGCACCCTGGTGCTGACCATGCAAAACGGCGTGGACAACGACGAGCGCGTGCGCGCCGTGCTGGGCCCGTCCGTGGCCGTGGCCGCCGCCGTGGTCTACGTGGCCACGGCCATGGCCGGCCCCGGCCATGTGCGCCATTTCGGCCGCGGCGAGCTGGTCATTGCGCCGTCTGCACTCAGTGAACGGGTGGCCCTGCAGTTTGGCAAGGCAGGCATTGCCGTGCAGGTATCGCCCGACGTGCGCGGCGCGCTGTGGGCCAAGCTGGTGATCAACTGCGCCTACAACGCGCTGTCGGCGCTGTGCCAGCTGCCCTACGGCCCGCTGGTGCAGTCGCCCGGCGTGACGGACGTGGTGGACGACGTGGTGGCCGAATGCCTGGCCGTGGCCAGGGCCGACGGCGTGGCCCTGCCCGGCGACGTGCCCGCTGCCGTGCGCGGCCTGCCGGCCACCATGCCGGGCCAGTTTTCGTCCACCGCCCAGGACCTGGCGCTGGGCAAGCCCAGCGAAATCGATCACCTCA
The DNA here is from genome assembly GCF_043104705.1 of Delftia sp. WSY_10. Classification (NCBI taxonomy): domain Bacteria; kingdom Pseudomonadati; phylum Pseudomonadota; class Betaproteobacteria; order Burkholderiales; family Comamonadaceae; genus Delftia; species Delftia sp. WSY_10. Next base: position 68,240 of record NZ_JBICKY010000032.1, read on the forward strand.
ACGGCTACGTGGTGCGGCGCGGCGAGGCCCTGGGCGTGCCCGTGCCGCTGAACCGCACGCTGCAGGTGCTGGTCAGGCTGGCCCCTTCACGCATGCAGGCCAGCCAGGCGCCCCGTAACCCGCCTCAGAACTCGTAGTTGGCGGACACCCACAGGCGGCGGCCTTCCTGGTTGTTCGCGTAGCGGTTGCCAAAGATCACGGTACCCTGGACCTGGCCCGGTACGTTGTAAGGCTGGTAGTCCACGAAATCCTTGTTGAACAGGTTGTAGATGGCCGCGTTGATGGTGAACTGCTTGCTCACGCGGTAGCTGCCGCCCAGGTGGAACTGGGTATAGGCCTTGTAGTTGCCCAGCGCGGCCTTGGCGGCCTGGGAGCTGGCGCTGGTGCCGGGGTCACGGTAGCGCTCGCTGCGGTACTCGGCGCGCAGCCACAGGTTCCACTGGGCACCCGGCTCCCAGTTCAGGCGGGCGTTGAGCGCATGCCTGGGTGTGTCGCTCAGCGGGTTGCCACGGTTGGGGCCGCTCTTTTGCTCGCTCTTGGTGAAGGTGTAGTTGGCGCTGGCGTTCCAGCCGCGCGCCAGCGGCATGCGCGCACTCAGCTCCAGGCCGCGCGTGACGGCCTCGTCCACGTTGATGGACTGGCCGAAGGCATCCACCAGCGGCCAGTCGCCGAAGCTCACGCAGCCGGGGCGGTTGGGCGCTGCCGCAAAGTCGCAGTTGATCAGGCCCGGGCCGCTGGTGATCTTGTCCTTGAACTCGTTGTTGAACACCGTGGCGCTGCCCGCAAAGCCCGTGGGGCTGTCGAAATAGACGCCCAGTTCGGTGGTGCGGCTGGTTTCGGGCTTGAGGTTGGGGCTGCCCACCAGCGGCAGGCGGCCCTGCTGGCCGAAGCCGTTGATGCCGGGCGCCAGCTGCTCCACGCGCGGCGTCTTGTAGCCGTTGCTGACGCCGCCCTTCACGGTCCACTGCGGCGCGGCATTCCACACGCCGTAGATGCGCGGGCTGAGCTTGCCGCCGAAGAGGCTGTGGCGGTCATAGCGCGCGCCCATGGTGAGCTTGAAGGCGTCGGTCAGGCTCCATTCGTCCTCGGCAAACAGGGCCTTCTGCGTGAAGGCGAACTTGTTCGGCGCCACGCCGTCCTTCATCTCGGCATCCCACCACTGGCCGCCCAGCGTGGTCAGGTGGGCACCCCAGGGCAGGACCAGCTTGCTGTCCAGCACCTTGCTTTCCACCTCCAGCGTGCGCGCGGCACCTGGCGTCGCGCCCGGGGTTCCCCGGGGAATGGTCCGGCCGATGGTCTCGGTCCGGTTGACCATGAAGCTGGTGTCCCAGGTTCCGAAGCCGTAGCGACCGGTATGGGCCAGCGTGAGCTGGTCACGGTTGTATTTCTGCTCGGGGCTGTAGCCTCCCGTGCCCAGCGTGCCCAACTGGCCCTGCGAGTTGTCATAGGTCTGGCGGCCCGAGTCCAGGTCCAGCGTGATGTCGTGGTACCTGTTGGGCGTGAGCGCCAGGCGCAGGCCCAGGTTGTTGATCTCGGACTTGACGGGGTTGCCGCCCATGATGGGAACGGCTGGCTGGCCGTTGGCGCCCGCATAGGTGATGTCCGAAGCGGCCCGGCGCTGGGTGCTGCCGCGGATCGACAGGCCCAGCAGGTCCTCCTTGATGGGGCCGCTCAGGTAGAACTTGCCGGACTTGATATCACCGAACTCCGACTCTTGCTGCAGCGTGTAGTCGGCGCTGACGCTGCCCGTCCAGGTCTTGCCGACCTTGCGCGTGATGATGTTGATCACGCCGCCCATGGCGTCGGAGCCGTAGAGCGTGGACATGGGGCCGCGGATGACCTCGATGCGCTCGATGGCGCCGATGGGCGGCATGAAGCTGGTCTGCGTCTCACCAAAGCCGTTGGGCGTGACATTGCCGGCCGAATTCTGGCGGCGCCCGTCGATCAGCACCAGCGTGTAGTCGCTGGGCATGCCACGGATGCTGATGTTCAAGCCGCCGGTCTTGCCCGCGGGGGCGCCTACGTCGATGCCTTCCACGCTCTCCAGCGCGTCGGTCAGGCTGCCGAAGCGGCCCTTGGCCAGTTCCTCGCGCGGAATGACGGTGATGGAGGCCGGCGCCTCCTTGATGTCCTGCTCGAAGCCCGAGGCAGAGACCACGACTTCGCGCAACTCGGTGGCGGCAGCCGCATTGCTTTGCAATGGGGTCTGTGCCGATGCGGCACCCGAAGCACAGATGGCGGCCACCAGGAGGGCCAGAGGGGAAGGACGCGACGGAAGAACGCCGCGCAGATCGCGATACGACATGCAAACACTCCAGAAACGGAAAACGGGCTGTGAGGCCCGTGCAACTCGCTTTGAAATCTTTGGTTATGCGATGGGATGGGGATATGTAACGAAATTATATGAACATTGAGAATCATTTCCATTCTCATGATCACAATAGGATTTATCTGTCGCACGGATGCTACGTTCCTAGGAGCAGAAAGCGCTGACGGCACCAATGCTTGCGCTGGCGCAAGCTGCTCTCACCACCTCAATACACGTCACGCCGGTAGCGGCCGCTGCGCACCAGCTGGTCCATTTGCGCCTCACCCAGCACGGCGTGCAGCGCCTGGTCCACGCCCTGGGCCATACCCTGCAGGCTGCCGCACACGTAGATGGCTGCGCCCTGCGCCACCCATTGGCGCAGCACATCGCCGGACTGCGCCAGCAGGTCCTGCACATAGGCACGCGGCGCGCCTTCGCTGCGATCGCGCGAGAAAGCCAGGTCCAGGCGCTGCAGCACGCCGCCCTCGCACCAGGCCTGAAGCTCGTCGCCATAGAGCCGGTCATGCGCGGCATTGCGCTCGCCGAACAGCAGCCAGTTGGGCCCCAGGCCTGCTGCGGCACGCGCACGCAGGTGGCTGCGCAGGCCGGCCAGACCCGTGCCGTTGCCGATCAGCACCAGCGGGCGCTGCAGGTTGTCTTCCAGCCGGAAATTGCGGTGCGCACGCAGCCGCAGGGTGATGGCTGCACCCAGGGGCGCGCCCTGCGTGAGCCAGCCCGAGGCCAGGCCCGGCGAGCCATCCTCGCGCCGCGCCTGGCGCACCAGCAGGTGCACGCAGCCATCCTGGGCGATGGAGGCGATGGAGTACTCGCGCGGATGCTGCGGGTCCGCAGGAATGCAGACCTGCGCCAGGTCGCCGGACTCCCACAGCGCGGCCTCGGTTGCAGGGGGCTGCAGCTCGATGTGGAACACCGGCTCGCCTGCGCTGCCCGGGTTCATATGCCGGCGCGCGGCCAGCGTCCATTCGCTGAATATCGGCGTCTCCCACGCAGGCATGTCGCCCAGGCTGCTGATCTGGGTCAGCTGGTGCTGCCAGGCGGTGAGCGCCTGGGGCGCGCCGTTGTCCATTTCGATGCGCTCGAACCAGGGGCTGGCGCCTGCGGCGCGCAGCCAGCCGTCCAGCGCGCGGCCAAAGCCGCAGAACTGCGCGTACTGCCGGTCGCCCAGCGCCAGCAGGCCGTATTGCAGATGGGACAGGTCCTGCGCCTGCGCCATGGAGTGCGCCAGGAACAGGGCTGCGTTGTCGGGCGGATCGCCCTCGCCATAGGTGCTGGCGATGAACAGCGCCCTTTGGGTCTGCGCCAGCAGCTTCACATCAACGGCATCGAGGGCGCACAGATGCACGCTCTCACCGGCCGTATGCAGCAGCCGCGCAGTCTCGCGTGCCAGCTCCTCTGCCTGGCCCGTCTGGCTGGCATAGGCCACAAGCAGGGGGAGCGCGCCCTCGCGCGCCGAGGCCAGCGCCGCGGCTTCGTGCTGCGCCCGCGCGCGCCGGCGGCGCTCGCGCCACCAGATGGCGGCGCACATGGCCACATACAGCAGTACCAGGACAGCGGCTGCGAGTATGCGCAGCCAGGATTCGGACAGGGACATGGCGTGACCGGAAAATCTACACGGCGCAGAAAAGGTTAGGGGCGCTCACGGCGCCAGCGCGGCAAACGCCGTGGTCATCGCCATGGCAGGGCCCTGCGCCGTGCGCTCGCACAGCAGTGCGGCCACGCCGTGCTGCTCGGCAAAGTCCAGGCCCGCACGCGGCCCCAGCACGGTGAGCACGGTGGCCAGGGCGTCGGCCTGCATGCATTCGGCATGCAGCACGGTGACGCTGGTCAGGCCGTGCGCCACGGGCTCGCCGCTGCGCGGATCGATGGTGTGGGAGTAGCGGCGCCCGCCCTGCTCGAAGGCATGCCAGTGGTCGCCCGAGGTGGCGATGGCCATGTCGCGCAACGGCAGCGCCAGCGGCGTGGACTGGTCCGCCATGCTGGCCACGGCCACGCGCCAGGGCTGGTTGCCAGGGCGCTGACCGCAGGCCCGCAGCTCGCCGCCCACCTCGACGAGGAAATCGGTATGGCCCAGCGCCTGCAGGCGCTCGGCGACCAGGTCCACCGAATAGCCTTTGGCAATGCCGCTGAAGTCCACATGCACGGCGCCGGGCTGCAGCGCGCGCCGGCCCTTCAGGTCCAGCACGATGCGCTGGTAGCCCACGCGCTCGCGCACCCGCCGCAGTGCATCGGCATCGGGGATGCTGGCGCCCTGCGCCTTTTCCGCACGCGGGCCGAAGCCCCACAGCTCGACCAGCGGCCCCACGGTGGGGTCCCAGGCGCCGCCACTGGCCTGCGCCCAATCGAATGCACAGGTCAGCACGGTGAAGAATTCGGCAGGCAGCACATGCCAGCTGCCCGCCTCTGCGCGGTTGAAGCGCGAGATGTCGGAATCAGCCTCCCAGTTGCTCATCTGGCGCACGACCAGGGCCAGCGCAGCCTCTATGGCCTGGCGCGCCTCATCGAGCGGGCGGAAACCCGGGTTGTGCAGGCGCACGCTCCAGGTCGTGCCCATGGCCTCGCCGGTGAGTGTTTGCAGCGCGGCGGGGTCTGCCCGCCGCACGGCCTGCGGCGCGTAGCCGGAGACGGCAAAGGACGCCACGCCCGTGGGCACAGGCGCGGCGAGGCCCCGGCCTGCGCTGCCCTGCAACAGGGCGGGCGCGAAGCTCACGCGCACGGGCGCAGGCGCGGGCGGGACCCCGGGTGGGGACGCAAGGCTCAGGGCAGCACCTCGAACGTGCCCACATAGGACAGGCGGCGCTCCTTGGCCTGGGGCAGCGAGGTCTTGTTGTCCTGGGCGTCGGCGTCCACCCAGTACATGCCGGCGGTGGGCCAGGTCACGCTGAACTCGCCCTTGGCGTCGGTCGTGGCCTTGATCTCGCCCTTGCTGTCGCGGTAGCGCGTGGCGCCGGGCACCAGCACGACTTCCAGGTTGGCGGCGGGCTTGCCGTCCACATGGAAGGCGAAGGTGGCCTTCTCGCCCTTGACCAGGTCGTTGGGATGGGTCACGGGCACCAGCTCCAGGCCCTTGCCCGAAGGCTTGACGGCGCTGGGCTTGCCCACGGTCACGAAGGTCTCGATGCGGCCCACGGACTGGGTCACCTTCAGGTCCTGCGCGTCGGCGGGCACATCGGCGGCGAACTTCTCGGGCGAGCCGCGCCAGCGGCGGTTCTGGCCCGTGGCCTTGTCCTTCCAGGAGGCGAACAGGCCGTCGTTGACGATGGCCAGGCGGTAGGTGCCGCTTTGCTGCAGGTCCAGGTCGAACACGCTGCGCAGCTTGCCGCGATGGGCATTCTGCGGCGCGACGGCCGAGCCGTCCGGTGCCGAGACAACGAGGTTGTCCAGGCCCAGCGGCACGTGGTTGAAGAAGAACAGGTCGTTGGAAACGGCGGCATCCACCGTGATCCATTCGGCCTTGGACAGCACCGTGGTCGAGGGCAGCAGCCACAGGTTGTGGGCCTGGGCGGACTGGAAGGCGCCGCAGGCAATGGCGAGGCTGGCCGCCAGACGGATGGCAAAGCGGGTCTTGGACTTCATGAAGATTCTCCTTGGTTCGTGGATGGGGCTGGCACATGGGTGCCCCGCAAGATGCGTGGCCCGCCCACATGCAGGGCCCAGTTCAGGGATGCCGGGCAAGGGCCTGGCCGGCCGCGCCGCCCCGCAGCGATGGCGTCACCCGCCTCGTGAGGGGGAGGACGCGCAAGGCCTCAGGGGGTTTCAATTTCAAGGCTTGAGCTCGACGCTGATCTCGCCCAGCTCGCTGCTGCCCTTGGCGCTCAGCTGCTCGGCCTTGGCGGCAGGCCACTTGAAGGGCACGGTGACCACTTCGCGGCCGCCGACTTCGCGCGCGGCCTCGACCACGAGCTTGTACTCGCCGGGCGGCAGCTTGGCGAAGGGGTTGGCGCCTTCGGTGAAGCTCAGCTGGTGCTTGCCCACGGGACGCGTGGGGCTGGTCACGCCATCGATGGGCAGCGTCAGGTCGCGGCCCGTGCGGCGCCACCACTGGCGCATGTCCTTGAGCCACTTCGTGCCTTCGGCATTGCGCATCTTCACGTCGTACCAGACCGACAGCGTGGCGGCCACCGAGGCGTCGGCGCGCTCGATCCACACGGCCACATAGGGGCGGTGGTACTCGGCGACATCCAGGCGCGGGACCTCCACGCCCACGTTCAGGCCGGCGGCAAAGGCCGGGGCCGCGCCCAGGCAGGCGCCAAGCGCCATGGTGTAGCGCAGAGAGAAGTGCGGATTCATTGGCAAGGCTCTTTCGGTTCTCAGTGGATCAACAGGAGGGCCAGCAGCATGGGAATCACCAGCCCCATGCCGACCATGGGCCAGGTGAAGGGACGGTTGCCCGCGTGCATCTTCAGGATGAACAGCCCGGTGACGGTGAACACCAGGCAGGCTGCGGCAAAGATATCGATGAACCAGCTCCAGGCAGCGCCCGTGTTGCGGCCCTTGTGCAGATCGTTCAGATAGGCGATCCAGCCCCGGTCGGTGCGCTCGTATTCGGCCTCGCCATCGGCCAGGCCCACGCGCACCCAGGCATCGCCGCCGGGGCGAGGCAGGGACACATACAGCTCGTCGGCCGTCCATTCGGCTTCGCGGCCCTCGGCTTCAAGCCCCCACTGGCCGCGCACCCAGTCCGCAAATGGCGCAGGCACGGGAGCACGGTCGCGCGACTGGCTGGCCTGCTGCCGGACCAGCTGCACGCGCAGCGCGTCCGGCAATGCCGCCTCGCCGCGCACGATGCGCGGCTTGGACTCGATCTGCCCCGCATGATTGAGCGTGAACCCCGTGACGGCGAACAGCAGCATGCCGATCAGGCACAGCGCAGAGCTGACCCAATGCCACTCGTGCAGTGTCTTGAGCCAGTAGGAACGGCGCCGAGGGTCCGGTTTGGGGGATGTCATCGCAACAGAGGCAGGCGGCAGCACCACGCGGCCACAACCATCACGGCGGCGGCCACGGGGAGCACAGGAAAGAAAAAGGCCGGGGGATTCTACCGCCCACGAATAAGAATTGATCGCATTTACACAAGCTTTACCGGCTTAATCGACATCTGTGTCACGGCGCTCCATCTCCGCTCCTTGCCCCCGGGCGCGCATGCCCCCACGCATCCCGGGACAGCGATGCACCGTCGGTGGGCCCTCTCCTGAAGCGTCTGGCACCCATGCCGCCAGACAGCCTGCGTTATGTCAACTAGCTGACGCACATGCTTACATAATCTGCTTTTCTGATTCATTTGCGCCCACAATGGCGCGCGAACCCGATTGGAGACTGCATGCGCCTTCCGAGCTTTTCGCAAACCACTGCCAACGCCGCCCACTCCGGTGACGGCACGCGCCAGAACCGCCGCCAGCTGCTGGCACAGGGTGCAGCCCTGGCCATGCTGTGCTCCCCGCTGGCCCATGCCGCGCCGCCCGCTGCAACGCCTGCGGCCCATGCGCCGCGCGCTGCCGCCGGTGGCCAGCGCGTGGCCGCCAGCCTGCGCATCGTCATTCCGGCCAATGCCGGGGGCGGCTGGGACCAGACCGGCCGCGCACTGGGCGCGGCCCTGGTGGCATGCGGCGCGGCAGATCGCGTGGAGTATGAAAACCTGGGCGGCAAGGGCGGCACCATCGGCCTGGCACAGTTTGTCGAGCGCCATGGCCAGGACCCCGATGCGCTGCTGATCGGCGGCATGGTCATGGTCGGTGCCGTGGCGCTGCAAAAGCCGGCCGTGAACATGTCGCACGTGCAGCCGATTGCCCGCCTGACCAGCGACTATCTGGTAGTGGCCGTGCCTGCCGACTCCCCCATCCGCAATGCCAAGGACCTGGTCGCCGCGCTGCGCAGCGATCTGGCCCACCAGTCGTTTGCGGGCGGCTCGGCCGGCGGCGTGGACCATATGTTTGCCGGCCTGCTCACGCGCGCCGCCAAGGCGGCGCCCGAGCAACTGGTCTACCAGCCCTTTCCGGGCGGCGCCCAGGTGGTGGAGGCCTTGCTCAAGGGCGATGCGCGCATGGGTGTGTCCGGCTACAGCGAGTTCAGCGAAGCCCTGGCCAGCGGCAGGCTGCGCGCCATTGGCGTGTCTTCGCGCCGCAGCCTGTTCGGCCTGCCCTCGTTCCGCGAACAGGGACTGGATGCCGACATGGCCAACTGGCGCGCCGTCTTCACGGGCAAGCAGGTCAGCGCCGCACGCGCCCAGGCCCTGCTGGGCGCCGTGGAGCAGGCGACCCAGCACGAAAGCTGGCAGCGCGCCCTGCGGCAGAACCGCTGGGAGCCTTCGTGGCAGGCAGGCCGCGATTTCAGCGGCTTTCTGGAGCTGGAGCACACCACGGCCAGCGTCATGACCTATCTGCTCAAACTCAAGAGCTGAGAAACCGAAGTCCAGCGGGCAGGTTGCGTGGCGGGCCTGCAACACTGGTTCGGAGATTCGCGTATTCCTCTAGCGAAGCGCATTGCCGCTGTGGGTTTTGAGCTACCAAACTTGTAGCAGAATGGATCCAGAGCTATAGTTCCCCGGGACTTGGCTCGGCGCGCGTCCCACCCGGATGCCCCCGCCGGCTCACACACACCATTGCGCAAGGAGAAGCGTCATGAGCTCCAAGGAAAACGCCGCCATCAACCAGCTGTTCGAGAAACTCGAATGCCGCTACGCGTTGCGCGTGCTGTGGGCTTTGCGTGACGGCCATCCTCAGACCTTTCGACTGCTGCAAGACAGCGTGGGCGGCATCACGCCCAACACGCTGAACACCCGCATCAAGGAACTGCGCGAATGCGGGCTGCTGGAGCATGGCTCCGACGGCTATACCGTGACGCTGGCCGGCCAGGACCTGCTCAAGCGCCTGTCCGATGTGCAGGCATTCGCCAACCGCTGGGTGGCCGCGCGCGCCAAGAAGTGATTCTTGCGGCCAGGCCCTTCGCCCTCTTGCCGCCGGACAGTCTTTTTCCCCCACCGTTTCTCTCTCAAGGAATACCACCATGGCTTTCACCACCACCGCATCCGGCCTGCAGTATGAAGACACCGTCGTGGGTGACGGCGCCGAGGCCCAGCGCGGCCGCAGCGTGACCGTGCACTACACGGGCTGGCTCTACAACAACGGCGTGCAAGGCGCGAAGTTCGACTCCAGCAAGGACCGCAACGATCCCTTCGTCTTCCCCCTGGGCGGCGGCATGGTGATCAAGGGCTGGGACGAAGGCGTGCAAGGCATGAAGGTGGGCGGCCAGCGCACCCTGATCATCCCGGCCGAACTGGGCTACGGCGCACGCGGCGCTGGCGGCGTGATCCCGCCCAACGCCACGCTGAAGTTCGATGTGGAGCTGCTGGCCGTCTGAGCCTGCACCCGCTGGCCCACGCAAGGGCAAGGCGCGAAGGCGCCTTGCTTTTTTCATTTCCGGAGCGTCCAAAGAGCCCCCAGGAGCATCTGACCTTGCGCGGCAAGGACAGCGTGGGGGCGGCTTCTCGCTCAGGGGGCTTTGCCGAACAGCGCCTCGTGCAGCGGCACATAGCTGGCGGGGCTGGCAGCCTCGCGCAGGCGCGGGGCCAGCGCCACGAGCTGGTCGTAGCCCATGGCCGCCTCCACGGCCAGGTTGAGCCGGAATCCCTTGAGCCCCATATTGGCCGTGATGGCCACCGCCAGCGGATAGGCGTTGCGGTAGCGCACGGCCAGCGAAGGCTCGGATGGCGCAGACGCATCGCCGGCAGGCTGGGCCGGCGATGCGGCGGCAGCAGTGACGGCGGGCGCCGCAACGGCCACCACGCCCAGCCGGGGTTCGGCTGCATCGCGGGGCGCCAGCCATTCGCGCTCCACCAGCGCCAGGATTTCGTCCTGGGTCACGCCCATGCCGGCAACGGCCTGCAGCACCTGCGCCACGCTGCGTTGGCCGTCAAACAGCAAAAAGGCCGAGCGCAGCCGGGGAGAGAGATCGGCATGGCGTTCCTTGAATGCCTGTTGGCCGGCGGACGTTTTCACAAGATGCATGGCGGACGCAATTCTCTGCAGGGGATCGGATCGGACACGGCTCGCAGCGTGTCATGAGCCTCCGGCTCCCAAAAGCGGGTTTTCCAGCACGCGCGGGCTTCAGTTGGGCCGGGACTGATCCAGATCTGCCATCAAGACAAAAATTGGCAATTTCGTTGGCAATGACGTCGGCCCATGGAGCCCATGCCGCGTCAGGCCACGCGCCCTGGCACGGAGCGCGCCGCAGCGCGCCGGCGCGGGTCCAGGCAGCTGACCAGCCAGGTCACCAGCAGGCCCGCCGGCACGCCGAAGACACCCGAGGAAATCGGCTGTATGCCCCACCACAGGCGGGCATGCAGCGCCTCGGGCAACACAGGCTGCAGCGCGGGCACGTGCGAGACCATGTAGTAGACGGTGATGCCCAGGCCGGCCAGCATGCCGGCCACCGCCCCGCGACGCGTGGTGCCGCGCCAGAAGATGCCCAGCACCATGGCCGGAACAAAGGCCGATGCCGCCAGCGAGAACGAGGCCGTGACCATGGGCAGGATGTCCGAGGAACGGCGCGAGGCCACGAAGGCGGCCGACAGCGCCACCACCAGCAGCGCGAACTTGGACAGGATCACGCGCTGCTCGGGCGAGGCGCGGCGCCGCCGCGCGCGAAAGTACAAGTCGCGCACCAGCGCATTGCTGATGGTCAGCAGCAGGCCATCGGCCGTGGACAGCGCGGCGGCAAGGCCGCCCGCCGCGACCAGGCCCGAGACCACGTAGGGCATGCCACCCAGCTCGGGCGTGGCCAGCATGATGAGGTCGGCGCCCATGCGGATCTCGCCGAACTGCAGGACACCGTCGCCATTGACGTCTTCCACGGCCAGCAGCGAGGCATCGACCCGGGCCCACTGTGCCATCCAGGTGGGCAATTCGTCGAAGCGTATGCCCACCAGATTGTTCATGACCTCGAACTTGACCAGCACGGCCAGGGCCGGCGCGCTCATGTACAGCACGCCGATGAAGAACAGCGTCCAGCCCACCGAGGCCCGCGCCCCCGACACCGAGGGCGCCGTGTAGTAGCGCGTGAGCAAATGCGGCAGGCCTGCCGTGCCGGCCATGAGACAGAACATCAGCGCCAGGAAGTTGCGCCGGCTGTCCTCGTAGACCTGACGTTCCTCGGCCGATCCATCGGGGTTGCCGGCAAAGGGCAGGCTGTGCAGCGGAATGCCGCCCAGCGGCTTCTCGCGCTCGCGCATCTCCTGCAGCTGGCGTGTCCACAGGGCGCGCGCAGTCGCTTCGTCGCGCGGCATGGCGGCCAGTTCGCGGCTGGCCGCCATGATGGCGCCAATGTCGCCGCTGCGCGTGCGCAGATCGCGTATGCGCTCGGAAAGCTGCTGGCGCTCGGCGGCCAGCACGCGCGGCACGTCCTTGAGCTTGTCCTCCAGCACCTCGGCGCGCAGGCGGTAGGCGGCGACCACTTCCTGTTCGGCCGGCGAGTCCAGCAGGCGCTGCTCCATCTCCGCAATCTGGCCGAGCTGGGCCGTATAGGCCAGCGGCGCCACGGGATTGCCCATCTGCCGGTAGGCCAGCCAGGACACGGGGATCAGAAAGGCCAGCAGGATGACCACGTACTGCGCGACCTGGGTCCAGGTGATGGCACGCATGCCGCCCAGGAAGGAGCACAGCAGCACGCCGCCCAGGCCCAGCATGATGCCGATCTCGAACTGCACGCCCGTCAGCCGCGAGGCAATGAGCCCCACGCCGTAGATCTGGGCCACCACGTAGGTGAACGAGCAGGTCACGGCAGCCAGCGCCGCGATCACGCGCGGCCAGCGCCCGCCGTAGCGCTGCTGGAAGAAGTCGGGAATGGTGTAGAGCTTCATCGCCCGCAGGTGCGGCGCGATCAGCATGGCGACCAGGCAAAAGCCGCCCGTCCAGCCCAGCAGGTAGGCCAGTCCGCCGGCCTGCCCCGGCACGCCGGCAAAGCCCTGCAGGTACAGCGCCCCCGACAGGCTGATGAAGGACGCCGCGCTGACCCAGTCCGCCGCTGCCGCCATGCCGTTGTAGAAGGGCGGGATGCGCCGGCCCGCAACGTAGTACTCCTCGGGATCGCTGGTGCGCAGGTACACGCCGATGGCCGCGTAGACCATGACGGTGAAGAACAGGAAGATGGGGCCTATCCAGTGGCGCGACAGGCCTTGCTGCTCGGCCCAGAACATGAGGGCCAGAAAGCCGAGCACGCCCAGCGTGTACAGGGCCACGATGCGGTGCAGCCGCCAGCGGGAGGCGGCCGTCAGCAGCGAGCGCTCAGCCATGGCCGGGAGGCGACGGCGGGGCGGACGGTTGCGGGGCGGCGGGTTCAGACGGGGCAGCGGCCCGGGCCTCGCGGCGCTCGAAATGGTCCATGGACAGACAATAGACGATGACGATGGCCAGGAACATCAGGACTGCCCCCTGGGCCGCGAACCAGTAGGCCAGCGGCCAGTCGGGGACCAGCGCCTGCAGGTCGCGTGCGTAGTAGCAGGCACCGAAGGAGACGGCGACCCAGACCGCGAGCAGCACGGCCTTGAGCCACAGATGGTGGATGTCGTGCAGGTCGGGGGCGAAGGTCTCGCCTTCGGACGGTCCCCCGACTGCGTCGTCATGCAAGTGCGCGTCCGGCGTATGCATGGCGACGCTGCCAGCCCTTACTGCGCCAGGCGCTGCCAGGTGGCGACCACGCTGTCGGGATTCAGCGAGATGGAGGCAATGCCTTCGTCAGCCAGCCATTGGGCGAAGTCAGGGTGGTCGGACGGGCCCTGGCCGCAGATGCCCACGTACTTGCCCTGGTCCAGGCAGGCCTTGATGGCGCGCGACAGCATCTTGCGCACGGCGGGGTCGCGCTCGTCGAAGTCGGCGGCCAGCAGCTCCAGGCCGGAGTCGCGGTCCAGGCCCAGCGTGAGCTGGGTCAGGTCGTTGGAGCCGATGGAGAAGCCGTCGAAGAACTCGAGGAACTCGTCCGCCAGGATGGCGTTGGAGGGCACCTCGCACATCATGATGAGCTTGAGTTCGTTGTCGCCGCGCTTGAGGCCGTTGGCCGCCAGCAGCTGGGTGACGCGCTCGGCCTGCTTGAGCGTGCGCACGAAGGGAATCATGATCTGCACGTTGGTCAGGCCCATGTCCTCGCGCACGCGGCGCAGTGCCTCGCACTCCATGCGGAAGGCCTCGCCGAAGTCCTCGGAGATGTAGCGCGCCGCGCCACGGAAGCCCAGCATGGGGTTCTCTTCCTCGGGCTCGTAGCGGCTGCCGCCGATGAGCTTGCGGTACTCGTTGGACTTGAAGTCCGACATGCGCACGATCACGGGCTTGGGCCAGAAGGCGGCGGCAATCGTCGCCACGCCTTCGGCGACCTTGTCCACGTAGAAGGCGCGCGGCGAGGCATGGCCACGGGCCACGGACTCCACGGCCTTCTTGAGGTCGGCATCCACGGCGGGATAGTCCAGGATGGCCTTGGGGTGCACGCCGATGTTGTTGTTGATGATGAACTCCAGGCGGGCCAGGCCCACGCCCTCGTTGGGCAGCTGGGCGAAGTCGAAGGCCAGCTGGGGGTTGCCCACGTTCATCATGATCTTGGTCTTGATGGCGGGCATCTCGCCGCGCTGCACCTCGGTGACCTCGGTCTCGATCAGGCCGTCATAGATCTTGCCGGTATCGCCTTCGGCGCAGCTGACGGTGACCAGGGTGCCGTCCTTGAGCAGATCGGTGGCGTTGCCGCAGCCGACCACGGCCGGAATGCCCAGCTCGCGCGCAATGATGGCCGCGTGGCAGGTGCGGCCGCCACGGTTGGTGACGATGGCCGAGGCGCGCTTCATCACCGGCTCCCAGTTGGGATCGGTCATGTCGGTCACCAGCACGTCGCCGGGCTGGACCTGGTCCATGTTGGCGATGTCATTGACCAGGCGCACCGGGCCCGTGCCGATCTTCTGGCCGATGGCGCGGCCTTCGGCCAGCACATTGCCCGTGCCCTTGAGCGCGTAGCGCTGCTCGGCCTGGCCCTTGGCCTGGCTCTTCACGGTCTCGGGGCGGGCCTGCAGGATGTAGAGCTGGCCGTCCGTGCCGTCCTTGCCCCACTCGATGTCCATGGGGCGGCCATAGTGCTGCTCGATGACCAGGGCATAGTGGGCCAGCTGCTGCACGTCCTCGTCGGACAGCGAGTAGCGGTTGCGCAGCTCATGGGCCACGTCGGTGGTCTTGACAAGCTTGCCGCTGGCGGCCTTTTCCTCGGGCGAGGCAAAGACCATCTGGATCAGCTTGGAGCCCAGGTTGCGGCGGATCAGGGCCTTCTTGCCGGCCTTGAGCATGGGCTTGTGCACATAGAACTCGTCAGGATTGACGGCGCCCTGCACCACGGTCTCGCCCAGGCCGTAGCTGGAGGTGATGAAGACCACGTCCTCGAAGCCCGATTCGGTGTCGATGGTGAACATCACGCCGGCCGCGCCCAGGTCGGAACGCACCATGCGCTGCACGCCGGCCGACAGGGCCACCACGTCATGGGCAAAGCCCTTGTGCACGCGGTAGGAGATGGCGCGGTCGTTGTACAGGGAGGCGAACACCTCCTTCATCTTGTGCAGCACCGACTCGATGCCCACCACGTTCAGGAAGGTTTCCTGCTGGCCCGCGAACGAAGCGTCGGGCAGGTCTTCGGCCGTGGCCGAGGAGCGCACGGCGAACGAGGCTGCCTCGTTGCCGCCTTGCAGGCGCACGAATTCCTCGCGGATGGCCTGTTCCAGATCGGCCGGGAAGGGCTGGTTCTCGACCAGGGCACGGATCTCAGCACCGACCTGGGCCAGGGCGCGGACATCCTCCACGTCGAGGGCGGCCAGCTTGGCACTGATCTTGTCGGCCAGGCCGTCGTGGGCCAGGAACTGGCGGAAGGCATGGGCCGTGGTGGCAAAGCCCGTGGGCACGCGCACGCCCTGCGGCAGCTGCGAGATCATTTCGCCGAGCGAGGCGTTCTTGCCGCCTACGGACTCGACATCGGTCATCCTCAGTTGTTCAAACGGAACGACGAGGGCGGTGGCCTCGAACAGTTGAGACATGGGAAAGCTCCAGAAGTTGAAAACCGTAGTGCGCCGCCCCGGCTGCCAAAGCCGGGCACGGTCGATCCACCCACGCAGGCGTGCGCGAGGCTTTGCTGTTCTGGTTGGAGGCCGGCAGCGAGCATGGATGGGAAATTGGGAATAATGGGCGCCATTGTAGGCGTTTGCCGTGAACCGACGGCAGCCCCCTGTCCAGAGCCCGACCACCATGCACACCCACACCATCTTCGTCATCTCCGATGGCACTGGCATTACAGCCGAGACCTTTGGCACGGCCATCATGGCCCAGTTCGACACCAAGTCGCGCCTGGTCCGCATCCCCTTCGTGGACACCATGGACAAGGTCCACCAGGCCGTGCGGCAGATCAACCATGTGGCCGAGTCGGAAAGCCACAAGCCCATCGTCTTCACCACCCTGGTCAACCAGGACATGCTCGACCTGATCGAGAGCCAATGCAAGGGCAAGGTATTCGACATGTTCGGCACCTTCGTGCGGCCGCTGGAGCTGGAGCTGGGCCAGAAGTCGCTGCACCGCGTGGGCCGCTTCGCCGACATCAGCGAAAGCAAGGAATACCTGGAGCGCATGGAGGCCATCAACTACACGCTGGCCCATGACGACGGCCAGACCCACCAGGACCTGACGGGCGCCGACGTGATCCTGGTGGGCGTCTCGCGCAGCGGCAAGACGCCCACCAGCCTGTACCTGGCCATGCAGTTCGGTCTCAAGGTGGCCAACTACCCGCTGATTCCCGAGGATTTCGAGCGCAAGCAGCTGCCGCCCGCCCTGGTGCCCTACCGCAAGAAGCTGTTCGGCCTGACCATCGACCCCCAGCGCCTGTCCAGCATCCGCAACGAGCGCCGGCCCGACTCCAAGTACGCCAGCCTTGCCAACTGCCGCTACGAGGTGGCCGAGGCCGAGTCCATGATGCGCCGCAGCGGCATCCAGTGGCTGTCCAGCACCACCAAGTCCATCGAGGAAATCGCCACCACGATCCTGCAGGAAGTCCTGCCCCAGCACCTGGGGCACTGAACCCGGTCTCAGGCCGAGGCGTTCCAGCGCAGCATGGGCTGCTGCGGCAGCGTCTCGACCAGATAGTCCACCAGGGCACGCACCTTGGTCGGCACGTACTGGCGGTCGCGAAAGCAGGCGAAGAAATCCAGCGTGGTGTCATCGAAGTGCAGCTGCCCCTTGCGCGCCGGGCCCAGGGCCAGCGGTTGCAGCAGCCCTTCGCGCATGTACCGGTGGGCGATGAAGCTGCCGATCCAGACGATGCCGCCACCGGCCACGGCCATTTCGGTGAGTGCATCGACATCGCTGGCGATGGCGGTCACGCGCAGCTGCGGGTCCACGCGCTTGCCGTCGCGTGAAAACGGCCAGCGCATGAAGCGGCCATCGGCCTCGCGCCGGTACAGCAGGCAGGCATGGTCGAGCAGGTCCTGCGCGGTCTGCGGCCTGCCGTGGGCCTGCAGGTAGGCCGGCGAGGCGCACAGCACGCGCGGCACGGCCGCCAGCTGGCGCACGGCCATGCCGGGCTCCAGCACATCGCGGTAGCGCACGCTGATGTCCACGTCTTCCTTGAGCACATCCACCTGCCGGTCCACCACCAGCAACTCCAGCTCCAGCCGGGGATGCCGCGCGGCAAAGGCCGGCAGCAGCGGCGCCAGCACATGGCGGCCAAAGGCGGCCATGCAGGCGATGCGCAGCCGGCCCTGCAGTTCGCCATGCAGCTGCGACAGGTCGGACTGCGCTTTTTCCAGCTCCTGCAGCACAGGGCCCACGCGCGCCAGATAGCGCTCGCCGGCTTCGGTCAACGCCATGGAGCGCGTGGTGCGCGTGATCAGGCGCGTGCCCAGTTCGCGCTCCAGCCGGGCGATGTTCTGGCTGGCCGCTGCAGGAGAAATACCCAGCTGGCGCGCGGCCGAGGCGATGGAGCCGCCTTCCAGGGCTTTGACGAAGGTCTCGATGGAGCGCAGATTAGGCACAAAAACCTATGGATGAAAAATCAATTCATCAATATAGCTTACGAGTGCACCAAGCTGCAGCCCTCTACACGGCGGCCCAGGCCTTGCCTACAGTTGCGCACTTGCCGCGCCGAATCGACAAGCGGCCTGACCGGATACGCCTTCATGCCCGATACCTCTGCCTCCATCGCTCCCGCAACCCCTGCGGCGCCGCGCAGCCGCAAGCTGCACCGCCGCTTCGCGCCCATCGTCTTTGCCTTCTACATGTCGGCCATCATGGCGTTTCTGATGTGCTGCGCCATCGTCGGCGCCAACAGCGGCCTGGGCGCCGACTACCTGCGGCGCGTGATGCAGACCTATGTGCTGGCCATGCCCGTGGCCTTTGTCTGCGTGATGGTGGTGCGTCCGCTGGTGGGCAGGCTGGTGGCCGCCACCGTGCATCTCTGAGGCGGCCCGGCCGGCTCTTTCCAGGGCCTGGGCCGCTCAGGCCAGTGCCTGCACTGCCAAGCGCGGCAAGCCCGCCACCAGCTCGCGCCATCCCGGCAGTTCGGCCAGGCCCGGTTTGCGCTCGCCAAAGAACATGGCCATCAGATCGCCCTGCGCGTCGAAGGCCTCGACCGAGGTGACCACGCCATCGGCCGTGGGCTTTTGCACGGCCCAGACGCTGGCGATCATGTCGCAGCGCAGATGCAGGTTGAAGCCCGGGTCCAGCACATTGATCCATTGCGCGCCGCCGGGCGTGCCCATGGGCTGGATGTTGTGCACGGGGCCGGTATGGATCTGGATGCAGCCGCCGCTGTCCACGAAGACCATGATGGGCAGCCCGTCCACCGCCGCATCGCCCAGCAACTGGGCCACGGACTCGGGTGCCAGCCGCGCGCAATGGCCGGGGACCAGGCGGAAGGCTTGCTGGCGCTCCACGCCGAACCGGCGCAGCAGGTCGAAGAATTCATGCGTGTCCTGAAGGGCATCCCAGGCGGCGCTCAGGCCGTGCACGTCGATGACCTTGTCGGACTGCGGCAGCGCTCTGGGCCGGGCATGGCGAAACAGGTAGCCCGCGCTGGGCTCGGCAAAGCGCCGTACCAGCGCATCCCACGCTGCCATGTCGGTGGACTCGCGCGCATGGACCTTGTGCACGGCGCGGCCGTGGGCATTGAAGAACTGCAGGCTGTGCGTGGCCGGCCTTCCAGCCTGGGCGGGCTGCTCGGTCACGGCATAGCCGGCATGCCATTGGGCAAAGAACAGGCGCAGGTCGATCTCGCGGCCCAGCGCCAATCCCACGCCACCGCTGGCCGAGAGCTTCTGGTACACGCCCGTCTTCTCATGCACCGTGGATTCATTGCGCGTGAGCGCCATCACGGTGCCGCAGTCCTGCAGCGCGCGCAGCACCTGCAGCCACTGCGCGCGCAGCGGCACGACCTGCAGGCCGCCGTCATGCAGGCCCGCGTGGGCGCCGATGGCGGCGCCTTCGGGCAGGCCCATGGATTCGGCGGCCTCCTTGGCACGCAGGCCGCTCTGGCGTGCCTGGGCAAAGCGCTGGCGCACGTCGGGCGCATTGACGGGAATCAGCAGGTCATCGCAGGCTGCGGCGGCGGTGGTGATCATTGCAGGGTCTCCAAAGGGGCATGCCAGAGCGCGTGGGCAACGGAGGGATGGCGGGTCTCGGCCGCCGCCTCGGCCCGGGGTGCGCGCTGCGCGGCGCTGGCCTCGGAGACCGCCTGCCAGCGCCGCTGCAGGCGTTGCAGCAAGGCCCGCATGTCCGGCGAAAAGCTGCTGTCGCCGGACAGGCCCTGCAGTTGATCGGCCACCTTGCCGGCAATGGCGGACCGGTGGGCCTCGCAGCAACCGTGGCCGAAGCCGGTCATCAGCGCCAGCGTGGCGGCCAGCTGGGCCTCGCCTTCGGCCAGCAGGTATTCCTCGTCACGGGCAAGGCTTTCACTCTCGGTACGGTGCATGGGGCTCTCCTTGCGTTGCAAAACATCGTTGGGACACGGGTCGCGGCGCCTGGCCTTCAGGCGCCGGGCTTCAGAAATCCTTGATCAGCGAGACGCGCGCATGGCGCCCCGGCTGGCTGTAGGCGTCGGCAATCGCCGTGGTGGCCAGCAGGCCGCGCACATCGGACCAGCGCCAGTACTTCCTGTCGGTCAGGTTGTAGATGCCGGCGTTCAGGCGCAGGTCGGGACGGATGCGCCATTGCGCGCTCAGGTCCAGCACCGTGGCCGAGGGGCTGAGCCAGGCCGTGCTGCCGTTGGACACGTCGCCGGCCTTCTTGCCGCTCCAGTGCGAGACGTTGAACTGCACGCCCACGACAGAGCGCTCATAGCGCACGCCCAGCACCAGTTGCTGGGGCGAGATGGTGTCCAGCGGCTTGTCG
Source organism: Delftia sp. WSY_10 (assembly GCF_043104705.1). Lineage (NCBI taxonomy): Bacteria > Pseudomonadati > Pseudomonadota > Betaproteobacteria > Burkholderiales > Comamonadaceae > Delftia > Delftia sp. WSY_10. The sequence continues at coordinate 87,950 of NZ_JBICKY010000032.1, forward strand.
GACTGCGTGTCCTTGCCGTCGGTGTAGCCGTAGGCCAGGCGCGTCTGCCAGTCGCCGCCGGCCCAGCGGCCCCAGTCGTAGTCGGCCTTGAGTTCGAAGCCGCTGATGCGGGCGCGGCCCACGTTGATGGACTGGTAGATGGCGGGGTTGGCCGCGTTGCCGGGCTGGCCCGCAACCAGTTGCTGGTCGACGATGAAGTCCTTGTAGCGTCCCGTGAACACGGCGGCGTCCAGGCGCAGCCTGTCCATGCGCCCGCGCAGGCCCAGCTCGAAGGTCTGGCTCTTTTCGGGCCGCAGGTCGGGATTCGGAATGTTGCGGTAGAACGCCACCGGGTTCTCGAAGAAGGCGTTGATCTGCCCGGCGTTGGGCGCCCGGAAACCTGCCGCATAGTTGCCATAGACGGACCAGACCGGGCTGGCCTGCAGCATCACGCCCAGCTTGGGCGAGAGCGCGGAGTCCGAGTTGCTGACCACGGTGGGCACAAAGCCGTTCTGCCGGGGCTTGATGCTGTAGTGCTCGGCGCGCAGGCCCGGGGTCACGCTCCAGGGGCCGTTGTGCAGTTCGGCCTGGGCGAACAGGGCGGTGGCGCTTTCGGTGGTGTCGGGGAAGCGCTTGAGCGGGAAGCTCTCGCCCACGGGCGGCGTGATGCCGTTTTGCACGTTGACCACCTTGTTGCGGAGGTAGTCCAGCCCGTACGTGAACTTGCCGCTGGCCGAGGAACTCCAGCGCAGCAGGCGGCTGGCCTGGGCGTGCAGCTGGATCGCGTCCTCGTCATAGGTCACGTCGCGCTCGCGGTACGGCAGACCGATGCGCGTCTCGGTGACGAATTCGCGCGCGTCGGACTTCTGGTAGCTGGCCATCAGCTGCAGTTCGTCGGCCAGCGCCGTGCCCAGCTGCTGCCACTGGCCCTGCCAGCTGGCCCGCCAGCGCTTCATGTCGGTGCGCGAGTCGGAATTGGCCACGGTGGCCGAGCGCGCGGACAGCAGGGCATAGTCGGCGCGCTTGTCCACGTTCTCGAAGGTGAAGACATGCTTTTGCACGGCGCTGGGCGTGAAGACCAGGCGGCCCATCAGCGATTCGCTGCGGTCTTTCTCGGGATTGGGCGTGGTGCGCGCCGCGCCCGTCACGTTGTTCGTGCCCATGTTCTCCAGCGCACGGGAGCGGCCCAGGCCCGCCGACAGCAGCCAGGCCCATTCGGGGCTGGCTCGGCCCGCCACGGTGGCGCCCAGCTTGCGGCCGTTGTCCGAGCCGTCATAGCCGGCAGCCACGCGGCCGGCGATGCGCTTGCCCCTGCCCAGCAGATCGTCTGGCTGCACGGTCACGAAGTTGACCAGGCCGCCCATGCCGTCCGATCCATACAGCGCGGGCGTGGAGCCGCGCAGGATTTCCACGCGCTGCACCAGGCCCAGGTCCAGGTAGTCGCGGCCGAAGCTGTTGGCGCTGAAGCTGTAGCTGCGCGGCAGGCGCACGCCATCGACCAGCATGAGCACGCGGTTGCCATCCAGGCCACGGATGTTGAAGCCGCTGTTCTGGTCACGCCCGGCCGACGAGGTCGCCAGCGAGAAGCGCGCCGGGGCGCGCGGCACATCGACATTGGGCAGCAGGTTGACCATCTCGCGGATGTCGCTGGCCTGCTCGCGCTCCATGCGGCCGGCGTCGATCACGTCGATGCTCATGGGCAGGGTGTCAGGGTCCTGCACCTCGCGCGAGGCGCTGATCACCATCTCCTTGAGGGCCGGGGCACGGGTCCGTGCCCCGGGTGCGGCCTGCGCCAGCAATTGCGTGTCGGCATCTCCGGCGTTTGCGGCATTTGCCGCGTCTGCGGCGGCCTGCCCCGGCTCCTGGGCCAGGGCAGCGGAGGCGCACAGCAGCGCGCAGGCGGCGGCCAGGGGATGGCGCGCCCGCCGGGCGCATGATTGCATTGCGAAGTCGTAAGCCATTGCGAAGCCCTCTCTCTCTGATCAACATGGATGTGCGAGAGCTGGCTTCTGGTTGCAGCGGCTGGCGGTTGGCCCGCCAGCCGTTGGCGCGTCATGTGCTGGCTGGATGAAGAAAAATTATATGCGAATAGTTCTCATTCATTGATTTGATCTGGCGCACAGGCCCTGGAGCAATCCCTGCTGGCACACCGGGCTGCTGGACAGCCATCTGTGTGCCACCTGCGCCGGCAAGGCACGCGCCTGACAGCGCCGGAATGAAAAAAGGCCCGGATGCCGAGGCATCCGGGCCCTTTCTCACGCCTGTTCAGCTCAGTGGCGGATCAGGTGGTCGAAGGCCGACAGCGCCGCCGTGGAGCCGGCACCGGCAGCGATGATGATCTGCTTGTACGGCACGTTGGTGCAGTCGCCTGCGGCGAACACGCCAGGCACGCTGGTGTGGCCCTTGGCATCGATCACGATCTCGCCGAAGCGGGTCAGCTCCACCGTGCCCTTGAGCCAGTCGGTGTTGGGCAGCAGGCCGATCTGCACGAAGATGCCTTCCAGCGCCACGGTCTTGACCTCTTCCGTCGTGCGGTCCTTGTAGGTCAGGCCGGTGACCTTCTTGCCGTCGCCGTTGACCTCGGTGGTCTGGGCGTTGAGGATGACGGTCACATTGGGCAGGCTCTTGAGCTTCTTTTGCAGCACGGCATCGGCCTTGAGCTCGCTGGCGAACTCCAGCAGCGTCACGCTGCGCACGATGCCGGCCAGGTCGATGGCCGCTTCCACGCCCGAGTTGCCGCCGCCGATGACGGCCACATTCTTGCCCTTGAACAGCGGTCCGTCGCAGTGCGGGCAGTAGGTCACGCCCTTGGTGCGGTACTTGTCCTCGCCGGGCACGTTCATGTTGCGCCAGCGCGCGCCGGTCGAGAGGATGACGGTCTTGGCCTTGAGGCTGGCGCCCGAGGCAGTCTGCACCTCGATCAGCCCGCCTTCCGTGGCAGCCGGAATCAGTTTGGAGGCCGTCTGCAGGTTCATGATGTCCACCTCGTAGTCGCGCACATGGCGCTCCATGGCGGCGGCCAGCTGAGGGCCTTCGGTCTTGGAGACCGAGATGAAGTTCTCGATGTCCACGGTGTCCAGCACCTGGCCGCCGAAGCGCTCGGCGGCAATGCCGGTGCGGATGCCCTTGCGTGCCGCATAGATGGCAGCGGCCGCGCCGGCGGGGCCGCCACCGACGATCAGCACGTCGAAGGCGTCCTTGGCGGAAATCCTGGCCGCTTCACGCGAAGCGGCGCCGGTGTCGACCTTGGCGACGATCTCGGCCAGCTCCATACGGCCCTGGCCGAAGCGCTCGCCATTGACGAAGACCGTGGGCACGCCCATGACTTCGCGCTGCTCGACTTCCTTCTGGAACAGCCCGCCGTCGATGGCGGTGTGGCTGATCTTGGGATTGAGCACGGACATCAGGTTCAGCGCCTGCACCACGTCCGGGCAGTTGTGGCAGGACAGCGAGTAGTAGGTCTCGAAGTGCAGCGGCACGTCGATGTTGCGCACCTGCTCCAGCAACTCGGCCGATTCCTTGGACGGATGGCCGCCGACCTGCAGCAGGGCCAGCACCAGCGAGGTGAATTCATGGCCCAGGGGGACGCCTGCGAAACGCACGCCGCTGTCCACGCCGGGATTGGTGATCAGGAACGAGGGCTTGCGCACCTCGGCGTCGTTGTGCTCGACGACGGTGATCTTGTCGCTCAGCTCGCGGATTTCCAGCAGCAGTTCCTTCAGCTCGCGCGCACCCTGGCTGTCATCCAGCGAAGCCACCAGCTCCACCGGACGCTGCAGGCGCTCCAGGTAGGCCTGCAATTGGGCTTTCAGGTTGTTGTCAAGCATGTCGGACTCCTAGGGAAATACGAATTTTCGGAAAAAAAAGCCCGGGCGCCAGGCACCCGGGCGTCTTCAACAGTTCAACTGTGAACAGGAAGCGGTGTACCGCTTAGATCTTGCCGACCAAGTCGAGCGAAGGAGCCAGGGTCTTGTCGCCTTCTTCCCACTTGGCGGGGCAGACTTCACCGGGGTGGTTGCGGACGTACTGGGCAGCCTTGACCTTGCGCAGCAGATCGACGGCGTTGCGGCCAATGCCTTCGGCGGTGATTTCCACGGCCTGGATCACGCCATCGGGATCGACGATGAAGGTGCCGCGGTCAGCCAGGCCCTGGCCGGGACGCAGGACTTCGAAGTTGTTGCTGATTTCCCAGGTGGGATCGCCCAGCATCGTGTACTTGATCTTGCGGATGGTGTCCGACGCGTCGTGCCATGCCTTGTGCACGAAGTGGGTGTCGGTGGACACGGAGAACACTTCCACGCCCAGCTTTTGCAGTTCGTCGTAGTGGTCGGCCACGTCGCCCAGCTCGGTGGGGCACACGAAGGTGAAGTCAGCGGGGTAGAAGAAGAACACGGCCCACTTGCCCAGGACGTCCTTTTCGGTCACTTCGATGAACTTGCCATTCTTGAAGGCCTGCGTCTTGAAGGGCTTGATTTGGGTGTTGATCACGGACATTGCTGTTTCCTTTGTGGTTGGTGAGTGAACACAGGACGAAGTCTAGGCCCAGGCCATCGATTGATCCAATGAATTGATTGAATTCATACGATTGCCAAAAACTATGTGAACATCCTTGTCTCCAGGCCTGCGGGCTTGACCAGCCCGCCACCGGCCTGAAGAGGCTATTTTGGGCCGAAATATGACAAGGCAATGCAGCAACCCCGCAGCCGCGTCAGCATGCCGGCCCGCAAACGAGAACGCGCCTCATAAGCAGCCAATGCGTGATAACAGGGGTTTGCTTGATCTGACGCAGAAACCCTAGACAATCCACCCCTATAGCGGCCGGCGATCGGCGCGGTCCCCCACGTACAACAAAGGAGTTCCCCATGCAAGGCGACGCACAAGTCATCACCTGGCTGCAAGCCCAGCTCAAGAACGAGCTGACGGCCATCAACCAGTACTTCCTGCACTACCGCATGTACAAGCACTGGGGCTTCGACAAGCTGGCCAAGAAGGAATACAAGGAGTCCATCGGCGAGATGAAGCACGCCGACTGGCTCATGGACCGCATCTTCGTGCTCGACGGCCTGCCCAACCTGCAGGACCTGGGCAAGCTGCAAGTCGGCGAGGACGTGCCCGAAGCCCTGGCTTGCGACCTGAGCAGCGAGAAAACCGCGCAGCAGACCATCAAGGACGGCATCGCCCACTGCGAAAGCGTGCGCGACTACGTCTCGCGCGACCTGCTGCAAAAGATCCTGGACGATACCGAGGAGCACATCGACTACCTCGAAACCCAGCTGGACCTGATCGACAAGGTCGGCATCCAGAACTATCTGCAGTCGCAGATGGACGAAGAGTCCTGAGCACCGGACTCAGGGGCGGCGGCACAGGCCGCGCCCCGCACGCGAAACGACGGGCCTGTGTGCCCGTTTTTTCATCTCATGGCCCAGCTATCGGTCACTCGTCGGCATATCGCAGCGGAAACAGAAGCAGAAAGGTCGTGCCGGTCTGCGCGGCCGACTGCACCTCGATCGTGGCGTCCAGCAATTCCGCCAGCCGCTTGACGATGGACAGGCCTATCCCCTCGCCTGCGCCGCTGCGGTAGCGGGCCGCCGCGACGCCGGGCCGTGGCTCGCCCCCGGCGCGGACCTCTGCGGAGGCCGCCGACGTCAGATGGCCCGAAGGGTCCAGGTCCGTGGCGTGCTTGAGGGCGGCAACCAGGGGCGCCGCCGGCTCCATGCCGGGGCCCGTATCCCCGATGGAGAGCATCCAGCGGCGCTGGTCCTCCCCATCACCAAGGGCCCACTTCACCGTGACGCCGCCCTCCTGGGTGTACTTGAGCGCATTGAGCACCAGGTTCTGCGCGATGCGGCGCAGTTTCAAGGCATCCCCCTCCACCGGCATCGTCCCCGGCCCCTGCAGGTGCAGGTACAGGCCGCGATCGTTGGCCAGGGCCTGCAGTCCCTCGCACAGATGGGTGATGACCTGGGCTGCGTCAAAGGAGGTCAGCTGGCGATGCTCGCGCCCGGCATGCAGCTTGGCCAGCTCCGTCACGTCATCCAGCAGATGTCGCAGCGACTGGACGTTGCGGTCCAGCATGCGCAGGAGTTTCTCGCGGGACTGCGCCGGCGCATGCTGCATGCCCAGGCCATGCGTCACATTGGCCACCACGCCGACGTTGCTGCGCAGGTCATGCGCAACCTGCTCCCACAGTTGCGAGCGCTGCAGGTCCAGCGCGCTCAGGTCATGCAGCGCCGCTTCCAGGTCCCGGACATGGCCCTCGGCCTCCTGCTGCTGCAGGCGGAAATACTGGGTGCTGCTGTCCTGAACGTCGCGGGTATAGGTGGCGGCCCAGGCCTTGCGCGCAACGGGCATGGCGACGTGCGCATCAGGGCGCCCCTGGGCATAGTCCTCCAGCTGCGCCACCATGACTTCGTTGAGCAGCCCCAGCTCGCGCACGACTTCATGCAGGTCATAGCCCTGCTGCCAGCGGTGCAGGCCGTGGGCGGCGGCCTGCTCGCCATCGCCCGGCGGCTCGGCGGTGTCTGCCGGTGCACCACCCAGGGTCCGCAGTTGCTGCTCGAACGCGGCCAGCACGGCCGGGATGTGATCGTTCAGCTGGGTTCGGGGAAGCGCCTCACCAGCGGTCAGCGCCGGGTCCCGCCTGACGGCCTTGCGCCATGTCTGCAAGAGTCCTTCGCGCTGCGCCTCTAGGGCGTCTGCCAGTATGCAGAGTTCATTTCCTTGGCTTGTCATGGATCGGCATCCGGGCGGTCTGTAGATAGGGAAAAAATGCGCTGCGCCGATGATGGTAAGGCCAAAAACCCGGCCGATCAGGCACGGGCTGGCGTGCCTACAGGCCGGTGGGAAAGTGCACGCCCGCGCGCTGGGCCGCCTGCACGATGTGGGTGGCCATGGCCTGCTGGGCCAGCTCGGGATGGCCGCGGGACAGGGCATCGATGATGGCCGCATGCTCCTCGGTGGTCGCATGCCGTGCGCCCCGCTTGTAGAACGGCAGGCGCTGGCTTTCCTGCATGACCTCGCCGCTGCCGCGCAGCACGTCGGCGATGGCATGGTTGCCCGAGATTGTGGCGATCTGCAGGTGGAACTCGAAATCCAGTCGCGTGGCCTGCACGAAATCGGCCAGCTCTATGCTCTGCTGCATGGCCTGCAGATTGGCCTGCAGGGCCTGCACATCCTCAGGCTGCACCACCAGGGCCGCCAGGCGCGCCACAAAGCCCTCCAGCGCGTAGCGCAGCTGATAGACATCGGTGAGCGCATGCGAGTCGGCAAAGCGCCAGGCGTCTGCGGCCGCAGCCTCGGGCGCCTCGGTCACGTACATGCCCTTGCCAGGCCGGGCCACGACCAGGCCCAGCCCCTGCAGCGTGGACAGCGCCTCGCGCAGCGAGGTGCGGCTGATGCCCAACTGCTCCGACAGGTCGCGCTGCGAAGGCAGGAGCGAGCCCACAGGATACACGCCGCCCTCGATCCACTCGCGGATCACGCGGGCGGCATTGCCGGCAACGGCGGTGCTGGCAGGGTTGCCGGCGGGTGTGCTGATGGCGGTGCTGGGTTCCATGCGTTGGCGGATCTCTGGCCCGGGGGCGGTGCGCCGATCTTAGCGACTGCGCGCCTCGCCCGCCGGTTCACGCGCCCTGTCCGGCGCTACTTGTTGACCAGTTTGGCGGGCACGGTATAGGTCAGGAAGGCCCCGAACAGCAGCACGCCGGCCAGCACGAACATGGCCGCATTGGTGCTCTGCGTCGCATCCTTGATGAGGCCGATCATGTAGGGGCTGATGAAGCCGGCCAGGTTGGCGAAGGAGTTGATCAGCGCAATGCCGGCCGCAGCGCCTGCGCTGGACAGGATGGCCGTGGGCAGGCTCCAGAACAGTGGCGAGGTTGCCAGGCTGCCGCCCGCGGCCAGCGCCAGGGCGGCCAGCGACAGGTAGACGTTGCCGCTGAAGATGGCCGACAGCATCAGGCCCGCCGCGCCCACGCAGAACGGAACGATCAGGTGCCAGCGGCGCTCGCGCATGCGGTCCGAGCTGCGGCTGACCAGGTTCATGGACACCACGGCCACCGAAAACGGCACGGCCGTCAGCAGGCCGATCTGGAAGGCACCCTCCACGCCCGACTGGCGGATCAGGCTGGGCAGCCAGAACGTGAGCCCGTACTGGCCCATGACGGTGCAAAAGCAGATCATGGCCATCTTGATGATGCGCGGGTCGGAAAACAGTGCGCGCAGCGTGACGTGGCTGTCGCTCTTGCTGGCGTTCTCGCGAGCGATGTTGCGCTCCAGCAGGGTCTTTTCCGCCTCGGTCAGCCAGCGCGCTGCGCGGATGCTGTTGTCCAGGTACCAGAGCACGGCCAGGCCCAGGATCAGCGAGGGAATGGCCTCGATCAGGAACAGCCATTGCCAGCCGCGCAGCCCCGCCACGCCCTGCATCAGGTCCATGATGCCGCCCGACAGCGGTCCGCCCAGGATGCCCGAGACCGGGATCGCGCACATGAACAGCGCCACCATGCGGGCGCGCCGGTACGAGGGAAACCAGTAGGTCATGTACAGGATCATGCCGGGGTAGAAACCGGCCTCGGCCGCGCCCAGCAGGAAGCGCAGCACGTAGAACTGCGTGGGCGTGGTCACGAACATCATGGCCGCCGAGATCAGGCTCCACATGATCATGATCCGCGAGATGGTGGCCTTGGCTCCTATGCGGTGCATCAGCATGTTGCTGGGCACCTCGAAGAAGAAATAGCCGATGAAGAACAGCCCCGCGCCCAGGCCGTACATGGCCTCGCTGAACTGCAGGTCGGCCAGCATGTGCAGCTTGGCAAAGCCCACGTTCACCCGGTCCAGATAGGCCGCCACGTAGCAGGCCATGATGAAGGGAAGCAGGCGCCAGGCCACCTTGCGGTAGACGGCTGCCTCGGCCGGCGTTTCGCTGGACAGCGCCGGGGCCGCGCCGGCGGCCTCGGCGGATGCGGGAAGTGATGACATCAGGAAGTCCTTGGTTGAAGGGTTGCGATCAACTGGTATGACCGGTCTGAAAATACGGAGCGAATGTTGCCCTTCCCGCCGGCCAATGCACACTCGCATTTACCCGAACCACCGCAAATGACGCGCAGGGCATAGGCTGGCGTCACTCAGATTTGACAAAATCCCCAGGCAACAGCAAACTGGTAATACCAGTATGAAAACAAGAGGCAGTACTTCGTGAATACCTTGTCAGAGACCCGCCCCGCCCGCCTTCGCCTGCGCGTCCAACCGCTGACCGCCGAAGCCTTTGCCGAGTTTGGCGAGGTCATCGACAGTGCAGGCCACACGCCGCTGCTGATCAATGACGGCATGACCGAGCGCTACCATGCCCTGGCCCGCGTGGACACGGGCGGCAGCGAGGGCCACGCGCTGATCAACCTGTTCCACGCCCGCCCCTATACGCTGCCCCTGCAGCTGACGAGCATGGAGCGCCATCCCCTGGGCAGCCAGGCCTTCATGCCGCTGGACGCCCAGCCCTTCATCGTGGTGGTTGCGCCCCTGGGAGAGCAGGTGGCGCCCGGCGACCTGCGCGCCTTCATCACCAACGGACGCCAGGGCGTGAACTACCGCCGCGGCGTCTGGCACCACTCGCTGATTGCCCTGAACGCGCCCGCGCGCTTCATCGTGGTGGACCGGGGAGGCCCTGGCGACAACTGCGACGTGGTGCCCATCGGCGATGCCGAAGGCGTTGTGCTGGAGCTGGACAGCGCGCAGGACTGAATGGCCCTGCCCCAATGAACAAAGCCGCCCGAGGGCGGCTTTGTTCATTGGGCGACGGCGGCTCAGGCAGGCACCAGGAAGTCGCGGCTGATGCCCTGACCCAGGTCGTGCACGCGATCCAGGAACTGCGTGAGATAGGCGTGCAGGCCCGTGGCCAGGATTTCGTCGATGCGCGCATAGCGCAGGTCAGCCAGCAGGCGGCCCGCCTTGCGCTGGGTCTCGCGCGACTGGTCGTTGGCCACGCTTTCCAGGTTGGCCACCACTTCCAGCATGCTGGCCAGCAGCGAGCGCGGCATGTCGCTGCGCAGCATCAGCAGCTCGGCCACGCGCTCGGGCGTGATCACGTCGCGGTAGACCTTGCGGTAGACCTCGAAGGCCGAGACGCTGCGCAGCAGCGCGCTCCAGTGGTAGAAGTCGAAGGGCGTGGCCCCTTTGCCCGACGCTCCGTTGCGCGCGCTGCCATGGTAGTCGCGCTCGATGGCGTGGAATTTCACGTCCAGCAGGCGCGCCGTGTTGTCGGCGCGCTCGATGAAGGTGCCCAGGCGCAGGAAGTGGAAGGCCTCGTCCTGCAGCATGGTGCCCAGTGTCACGCCGCGCGACAGGTGCGAGCGGTGCTTGACCCATTCGAAGAACTGGCCCGGATCGCGCTCCCAGTCCCCCTCGGCCAGCAGGCGCTTGAGTTCCAGCCAGGTCTGGTTCTGGGTCTCCCAGGCCTCGGTGGTCAGCGCCCCGCGCACGGCACGCGCATTCTCCCGCGCAGCGCGCAGGCAGGAGGCGATGGACGATGAGTTGCTCTCGTCGCGCACCATGAAGTGCAGCACGGCCTCTCGCTGCACCTCGCCGTGGCGGGAGGCATAGGCGGGGATCAGCTCGCTGATGGACAGCACGCCCTGCCAGGCCTTGCGCGCCGCCTGAGGCGCCTGGGGCAGCATGGAAGTGTCATAGGAGACGTTGAGCATGCGGGCAGTGTTCTCCGCACGCTCCGTGTAGCGGGACATCCAGTACAGATGATCGGCAGTACGGCTGAGCATTCAATGTCCTCCCTCGTTTGACTCACCGGCCCCGAGCACCCAGGTGTCCTTGGTGCCGCCGCCCTGTGATGAATTGACCACCAGCGAGCCTTCCTTGAGCGCCACGCGCGTGAGGCCGCCGGCCACCATGCGTACCTGATTGCCGCTGAGCACGAAGGGACGCAGGTCGATATGCCTTGGCGCGATGCCCTGCTCCACCAGGGTGGGGCAGGTGGACAGCGCCAGCGTGGGCTGCGCGATGTAGCCGCCGGGATTGGCGATGAGCGCGCGGCGGAAATCCTCTATCTCGCCGCGCGAGGCGGCAGGCCCGATCAGCATGCCGTAGCCACCGGCGCCATGGACTTCCTTGACCACCAGCTCATCCAGGTGGTCGAGCACGTAGCGCAGGTCGTCGGGCTTGCGGCACAGCCAGGTCGGCACGTTCTGCAGAATGGGTTCCTCGCCCAGGTAGAAGCGGATCATCTCCGGCACATAGGGATAGACCGATTTGTCGTCGGCCACCCCCGTGCCCGCCGCATTGCAGATGCTGACGTTGCCCGCACGGTAGGCGCGCATGAGGCCGGGGCAGCCCAGCGTGGAGGTGGGACGGAAGACTTCGGGGTCCAGAAAATCATCGTCCACGCGCCGGTAGATCACGTCCACGCGCTGCAGGCCGCGCGTGGTGCGCATGTAGACCACGTCCTTGTCCACCACCAGGTCCTGGCCCTCGACCAGCTCCACGCCCATCTGCTGGGCCAGGAAGGCGTGCTCGAAGTAGGCGCTGTTGTACATGCCGGGCGTGAGCACCACCACCGTGGGCTCGGGCGTGCCGGCCGGAGCGCTGGCGCGCAGCGTCTCCAGCAGCATGTCGGGATAGTGGGCCACGGGCTCCACGGGATGACGGGAGAACAGGTCGGGGAACAGCCGCATCATCATGCGGCGGTTCTCCAGCATGTAAGACACGCCCGAAGGCACGCGCAGGTTGTCCTCCAGCACGTAGTACACGCCCTCGCCCTGGGCATTGGCGGCACGCACGATGTCGATGCCGGCGATGTGGGCGTAGATGCCGCCCTGCACGGCAAGGCCCCGCATCTCGGGGCGGTACTGGCTGTTGTTCAGCACCAGCTCGCGCGGCAGCAGGCCCGCGCGCAGGATTTCCTGGTCGTGGTAGACGTCGTGCAGAAAGCGGTTGAGCGCCGTCACGCGCTGCACCAGGCCTGCCTGCATGCGCTCCCATTCATGGGACGGGATGACGCGCGGAATCAGGTCGAAGGGAATGAGGCGCTCGGTGCCGGCGCCACTTTCATCCTTGTCGCCGTAGACGGCGAACGTGATGCCTACGCGCCGGAAGATGATCTCGGCCTCGGCGCTGCGCGCTCGCAGCGTCTGTTCGGACTGGCGCGCAAGCCATTGCGCATAGTCCTTGTAGTGCAGGCGCACATCGCTGCCGTCGAACGGCGTCATCGTGTACATCTCGTCAAATGGATGCATTCGTCACCTCCTGTCGCTGCATGTGTACGAGGTAAAGCAAGCTGCGGGCCAGCCCTCGTATCGCACCAGTGTAGCGATAGGTAACCTCAATCCGGACAAGCGGTATCCAGCATATACCGGCTGCGCGGCCATCGGCACCCGTCCTATCCGCCCTGCCTCTGCGTGATGTGCCTGACGTGCGTGACATGCATGTCCCAGTAACGGCGCGCCCGCTCCCGCTCGCAGACCAGCTGTGCGGGATCGGCAGAGCGCCAATGAGCTACGCCGCAGCGGGCCGACTGCACCACGCTGGAGCCGTTGGCCTCATAGCGCCGCACCACCTCGGGGACCGGGTGTCCATAACGGCTGCGGTATCCCGCCTGCACCATGGCCCAGCGCGGTGCCAGGGCCTGCACCAGAGCGGTGCTCGATGAGGTGCGGCTGCCGTGGTGCGGCACCAGCAGCCACTGCACGGGCGTGAGGGCGCCGGCCTGCGCCAGCGCCCTTTCCTGTGCAGCCTCGATATCGCCGGCCAGCAAGGCCTGCACCCCGGATGCCGAACGCAGCAGCAGCACGCAGCTGCCCGCATTGGCGTGGGCCAGGGCCTGCGCGGCCGGCAGCGGTTCGCCCGCGGGTGGATGCAGCACCTGCATCTGCACGCCATCCCACTCCCACTGCTGGCCGGCCTCGCAGCGGCGCACGGCGCCCAGGCCGGCCAGAGCGGGGTCCAGGATCACGGAGTCCGATCCCCAGACCTCGGCCTGCGGCTGCGCGGCATGCACGGCCAAGGCGCCGCCCGTATGGTCGCCGTCGCGGTGGCTGAGCCACAGCGCATCCAGGCGCAGCCCCAGGGCCTGCAGCAGCGGCACCAGCACCCGTTCGCCGGCATTGCTGTCCATGCCGTACTGCGGACCCGTGTCATACAGCAGGGCGTGCCGGGCCGTGCGCAGCAGCACGGCATTGCCCTGGCCTATGTCCACGGCCATCAAATCGAACTCGCCATGTGCCGGTGCGGCCGGCGGCCACCACAGGGCCGGCAGGCACATGGCCAGGCCCCAGCAACGCCATCCGGCCGGCACAGGAGCCACCAGCGCCAGGCCTGCACCCAGCGCAGCCAGCCCCGCCCACAGCGGCGGCTGCGGCAGCTGCAACACGGCCCAGCCCCACCGGTCCAGCCACTGCAGCAGTTCCAGCAGCGGCGCCAGCGCCAGCGCCGCGCCCGTCCAGAACGGGGGCCACAAGGCCCCCAGCAAGGCCAGTGGCGTGACCACGAAAGTCACCCAGGGAATCGCGGCCAGATTGGCCAGCAGCCCCGACAGCGACAGCTGGCCAAACAGCATCAGCCCCAGCGGCGCCAGCGCCAGAGTGATGCGCCACTGCTCACCCCACAACGCCAGGGCACGGGCGGGCAGCGACGGCCGCACCGCGCCCTGCATGCGTGCATCGGTCGCCAGCAGCACGCCCACGGCGACAAAACTCAGCCAGAAGCCCGCCTGCCACAGGGCCCAGGGATCGAGCACGACAACCACGGCCAGCGCCAGGCACCACACTGCGGGCCAGGGCCAGCGCAGCCCTGTGACGCGCAACGCGGCCACCGTTGCCAGCATGCACACCGTGCGCTGCGCCGGCAGACCCCAGCCGCTGAACAGGGCATAGCCGCCCGCCAGCAGCACGCCAGCTAGCAGGGCCGCCTGCGGCGCCGGGCACCACAGGCAGGCCCGGGCACTGCAACGCCACAGTCGCCCCACGACCAGCGCAGCCAGCCATGCGAACAGGGTGATATGCAGTCCGGAAATACTCATCAAATGGGCCACACCGGTATGGCGGAACAGCGTCCAATCGTCACGCGCAATGGCCTGCTGATCGCCCATGGCCAGGGCGGCCACCACGCCCAGCATGCGCGGCGACTGCGCGGGGTCCATGCCTACGCGCTGCATGGCTTGCGCGAGTGCGGCTGCCCGGTTCACGATGGCCTCGCGCATCTGCTGGCGCCAGCGCTGCAGGGCGTAGGCGCCGGTGTCGGCCAGCAGGCTCGCCGCTGGCTGTTCGCGCACATAGCCCGTGGCCTGCACGCCCTGCTCCCACTGCCACAGCTCATAGTCGAAACCGTGGGGATTGCGCGCGCCATGCGGGCGCTTGAGCCGTACGGTCAGGGCCCAGCGCTGGCCCGGGCGCAGGACGGGCAGCGACGCTGCGGCGCCCTTGGACGCCCGGCCCCGGGCTGCGTACCAGGACAGCTCGATCAACCCGGGAAACGGCGCCAGGGCCTCTTCGCTGCCCGCGATCTGCGCCTGCTCCACGGCCATGCGCCAGCGCACGCCCTGGGCCATGTTCTGGGGCAGCGATGCCACGACGCCGACGATGCGCAGGTCACGCCCTTCCAGCTGCGGCGACAGCGCGTGGCCCGCAAAGTCCTGGGCACGCCAGCCTGTCAACCCGCCTACCAGCAAGGCGGCGCAGACAGCGGCCCACAGGCCTTGCACAACACGGCAGCGCCGGCCTGCCCATGCCCGCCACGCCCTCCATGCCAGGCCTGCCAGCCCCATGCACGCCAAGAGCAGATACATCCACAGCGGCCACAGGCGCGGCTGCGTGACCTGCCAGGCCGCACCGGCCACGCAGCCGAGCAGCAGGGGCGTCCAGGAAGACGGCGAGAGAGTTTGGGCAGCTGCCGCAGGGTGCATCCACACATGCTAGGAGCGGATGCCGCGCAGCCACCATGCACCGCCTCGGATTCAGACAACAATCAGACTGACGGAAGCCCAGGCCCTGACATGCCAGGGTGCACGGGGGCTGTGTCACACTGTCCGCCACCCCGGCACTGGCGCCGGATTTTTCTTGTCTCGAAGGAATCAACGATGAGCGTTTACGAACAACTGAAGGCCCTGAACATCGAACTGCCGTCGCCTGCCATCCCGGCGGCAGCCTACGTGCCCTATGTGCAGACGGGCAATCTGGTGTTCCTGAGCGGACATATCGCACGCAAGGAAGGCAAGGTCTGGGCAGGCCAGCTGGGCCGTGATCTGCAGACTGCCGACGGCCAGCAGGCCGCGCGCGCCATCGCCATCGACCTGATGGGCACGCTCCAGCACGCCGCCGGCGGCGACCTGGGCCGCGTGCGCCGCATCGTCAAGCTGATGTGCCTGGTCAACTCCACGGGCGACTACACCGAGCAGCATTTGGTGGCCAACGGCTGCAGCGAGCTGCTGGGCCAGGTCTTCGGCGATGCCGGCACGCATGCGCGCAGCGCCTTCGGCGTGGCCCAGATCCCACTGGGCTCCTGCGTGGAAATCGAGCTGATCGCCGAACTGGCCTGATCGGCATGCCGCCGCACGGCGCCGCCGTGCTCGCAGGCGGCTAGAAACTCTCCCATTGGCCATCCTCGGCTGCCGGTGCGGCGGGCCGGGGCGCCGAGGCCAGCTTGGGCGCCGCCTCCCTTGCGGCGGCAGGCCGCGCGGCAACCGGCCCGACAGCCGCAGGCGCCACGGCTGCTGCCGGCCGCCTTGGCGCTGCGGCCTCGCTGTGCGCAGTGCGCGCCGCCGGCGCAGCCTGCCTTGCGAGCGTCGTCGGCGAGGGCGCCAGGTGCGCCACCTTGAACACCGCCACAGTCCGCGACAGCTGCTCGGCCTGCTCACGCAGGCTTTGCGCCGCGGCCGCGCTTTGCTCGACCAGGGCCGCGTTCTGCTGCGTCATCTGGTCCAGCTGTCCCACGGCCTGATTGACCTGGGCCACGCCCGCGCTTTGCTCCGAAGAGGCCGCCGTGATCTCGCCGATGGTGTCGGCCACGCGCTGCACGGACTGCACGATGCCCTCCATGGTGGTGCCGGCATCGCCCACCAGGCGGGCACCGTCCTCCACCCGTTCCACCGAAGCGCCGATGAGCTGGCGTATCTCCTTGGCAGCCGCCGCGCTGCGCTGGGCCAGCGTGCGCACCTCGCTGGCCACCACGGCAAAACCCCGGCCCTGCTCGCCGGCGCGGGCCGCCTCCACGGCGGCGTTCAGCGCCAGGATATTGGTCTGGAAGGCAATGGAGTCGATGACGCCGACGATGTCGGCAATCTGCCTGCTGCTGTCGTTGATGCCTTTCATGGTCTCGACCACCCGGGCCACGACCTCACCGCCGCGCTGGGCCACCTGTGACGCGCCCGCCGCCAGGCTGCTGGCCTGCTGCGCACTGCTGGCGCTTTGCTGCAGCGTGCTGGTGAACTGCTCCATGGCGGCCGCGGTCTCCTGCAGGTTGCTGGAGGTCTGCTCGGTGCGCACGGACAGGTCGTGGTTGCCGGTGGCAATCTCGGCACTGGCGATGGCAATGCTGTCCGTGCTCTGGCGCACCTGCTGCACCATGCCCGACAGCGATTCGCTCATGGCCTGCAGCGAGCGCAGCAGGTCGCCGAATTCGTCAGCGCGCTGTGTCTGTCCCTGCGCCGCTGCGCTCAGGTCGCCTGCGGCAATGCGTTCGGCCAGTTCCCTGGCCTGGGCCAGGGGACGGCGGATGCTGGCAATCAGGAAATGGGCGCCGATGACGATGCACAGCAGCAGCACGCCCACGGCCGCAGCGGCAAAACCCACGGTGAGCCTGCGCGAGGCTGCCGTCTCTTCCTGGCTGCTGCGCACCACCTGCTCCTGCATCTGCACGAAGTCGCGCAGCGACTGCAGATAGGCATCCACGGCAGGGTTGTAGGATTGCTTGACCAAGGCCAACGCCTGCTCCTGCCGGCCATCGGCCTTGAGCTGGCGTGCCTGGGCACGCAGTTCGATCATGGTCTTGCGGGCTGCCGCAATCCTGGCCATCTGCGCCTTGTCTGCGTCGGACAGGGGCATGGCTTCCAGTGATTTCTGCACCTCGGTGATCCGCGCCGAGGTGGCGCTGATCACGTCCTTGAACTCGGCCTCGACGGCAGCATCACTGCTGACCACCAGGGCCTGGGTGCGGGCCGCATTGGTTTCGGTCAGCCCCATCCAGCGCACGGCGGCCTGGACCCGCGCCTGCATCTCCTGGGTGACGGCCTCGGACCGGGCCTGGACCTGGGCCGAGCGATAACCCGACAAGCCGACCACGCCCACCAGCGCCACCACGATGGCGGCCACGGCAAGCCACAGCTTGTGTGCCATGCGAAGTCGCAGCATATCCAGTCTCCCTCATGTTGGAAGACTCCATGTTGAGGCCTGCAGCAGGGCCCGGAGGCCGGAAAAACCCAGAGAAAACCCCTGATCCGCCCCTTTCGCGAAAGGCATTGCAGGGGCAGCTGCGCTCTTTACTCCACGCGCGTCACGCTTTGCGGCTTGAAGCCCAGGTCGGCCGACTTGCCCTTGCGGCCGCGCGTGCCACGGGCATTGTTGAGACTGCGGATCTCCAGCGTCTCGCTGCGCTCCTTGCCGCCGCGGCCCAGGCCATCGATGCGGATGCTGCGCGTGTAGGCGGCAGCGCCCGCCAGGGTGTCCTTGTCCTCCAGATCGAGCAGCATCAGCCCGCGACCGCCCTTGGCCATGTGCTTGAGGCTGGCGATCTCGAAGGTGAGGATGCGGCCGCCCGTGGAGGCGCAGATCACATGCGTGGCCGGCAGCAGCAGGCCCGCGCCCTGCTCGCCTTCCTGCGGCTCGGCGCGTGCGCCCATGGGCACGCCGTAGGCCGTGGACGGGGCGCACAGCGTCTCGCCGTCGGCCAGCGTCACGAAGGCCTTGCCCGCCTTCTGGCGCGAGACCATGTCGCCCACCATGGCCACGAAGCCGTAGCCGCCCGACCCCGACAGCAGCAGCGCCGTTCCTTCGGCTCCCGCGAAGTAGTACAGGATCTGGGTGCCGGCCTCCAGCTCGATGAGCGTGGTCACGGGCTGGCCATCGCCGCGCCCGCCGGGCAGCTGCGACACCGGCACCGAATAGACCCGGCCATTGCTGCCGAAGGCCAGCAGCTGGTCCACCGTGCGGCACTCGAAGGTGCCGTGCAGGCTGTCGCCGGCCTTGAAGCTGAGCGTGCCCGCATCGACGCCATGGCCCTGGCGCGTGCGCACCCAGCCCTTGTCCGAGATGATGACCGTCACGGGCTCATCGACCACCTTGACTTCGGCGACCACCTTCTTTTCTTCCTGGATCAGCGTGCGGCGCGCATCGGCGAACTGCTTGGCGTCGGCCTCGATCTCCTTGCAGATCAGGCGGCGCATGACGCTATCACTGCCCAGGATGTCTTCGAGCTTGCCCTGCTCGACGCGCAGTTCCTTGAGTTCCTGCTCGATCTTGATGGCCTCCAGCCGCGCCAGCTGGCGCAGGCGGATTTCCAGAATGTCGTCGGCCTGGCGCTCGGACAGCGCAAAGGCATCGATCAGCGCCTGCCTGGGCTCGTCGCTGGCCCGGATGATGGCGATGACCTTGTCGATGTTCAGCAGCACGGCCTGACGGCCTTCGAGGATGTGGATGCGGTCCAGCACCTTGGCCAGCCGGTGCTGGCTGCGCCGCGTGACCGTGGTCTGGCGGAAGGCGATCCATTCCTCGAGCATCAGGCGCAGGCTTTTCTGCACCGGCCGGCCATCCAGGCCGATCATGGTCAGGTTGATGGAGCTGGACGACTCCAGGCTGGTGTGCGCCAGCAGCGCCGTGACCAGCTCCTGCTGCGGCACCTTGCCGGTCTTGGGCTCGAAGACCAGGCGCACGGGCGCATCCTTGCTGGACTCGTCGCGCACGCCGTCGAGCACGGCTAGCATGCTGGCCTTGAGCTGGGTCTGTTCCTGGCTCAAGGCCTTCTTGCCGGTCTTGACCTTGGGATTGGTGATGTCCTCGATCTCTTCGAGCACCTTCTGCGCCGAGACGCCGGGCGGCAGCTCGGTCACCACCATCTGCCACTGGCCGCGCGCCAGCTCCTCGATCTTCCAGCGCGCGCGCAGCTTGAGGCTGCCGCGCCCCGTGCGGTAGGCATCCTGGATGTCGGAGGCGCTGCTGATGATCTGCCCGCCACCCGGATAGTCGGGGCCGGGGATGATCTGGAACAGTTCCTCGTCGCTGAGCTGCGGCCGCTTGATCAGGGCCACGCAGGCGTCGGCCACCTCGCGCAGGTTGTGGCTGGGGATTTCCGTGGCCAGGCCCACGGCAATGCCGCTGGCGCCGTTGAGCAGGGCGAACGGCAGGCGCGCGGGCAGCTGCTGCGGCTCCTGCGTGCTGCCGTCGTAGTTGGGCACGAAGTCCACCGTGCCCATGTCGATCTCGTCGAGCAGCAGGCCCGTGATCTTGGACAGGCGCGCCTCGGTGTAGCGCATGGCCGCTGCGCCGTCGCCGTCGCGGCTGCCGAAATTGCCCTGGCCATCGACCAGCGGATAGCGCTGGTTGAAGTCCTGGGCCATGCGCACCAGCGCGTCGTAGGCCGACTGGTCGCCGTGCGGGTGAAAGCGCCCCAGCACATCGCCGACCACGCGCGCGCTTTTGACGGGCTTGGCCGCCGTGTTGTGGTTGGGGCCGCTGTAGCTCAGGCCCATGCGGTCCATGGCGTACAGAATGCGCCGCTGCACGGGCTTGAGGCCGTCGGTGACATCGGGCAGTGCCCGGCCCTTGACGACAGACAGTGCGTATTCAAGGTAGGCGCGCTGTGCGTACTGGCCCAGGTCCAGGGCATCGCCGGCCGCCTGTTGGGCCAGATCCAGAGTGTTTTGATCGCTCATGAAGAAATTCGTGATCTCAATAAATGCAGTGAAGGCCGCTCATCGCGGCGATGGCAGCCCTGTGGACAAGGTCATCCGTATCCGGGGCGCTGTGCCAGGCTGTGCCGCCACCGCAGGCGCTGCCTGGCCCGCACGCTGGCGCCCGCCCTGCAGCTGCTCGTAGATACCGAGCACGGCCTTCACGTAATTGCGGGTTTCCTGATAGGGAGGAATGGCCTGCCCCGCACGCCGCACGGCACCCTCGCCCGCGTTGTAGGCGGCCAGCACCAGGTCCAGCCGCCCGGGGAACAGCCCCATCAGATGGTTGAGGTAGCGCGCGCCGGCCGGCACGTTGACGGCCGGGTCGGCCAGTTGCTGCTGCACGCTGCGCTGGCGGCTGGCCTCCACGCCGAAGCGCTGGGCCGTGGCGGGCATCAGCTGCATCAGGCCGACTGCGCCCTTGGGCGAGATGGCCTGCGCGTCAAAGCCCGACTCGACGGCAATCACGGCCTTGAGCAGGTCGTAGTCCACCCCCGTGTGGTCCGCCGCCTTGCGCAGGTGGCCGCGCACGCTCTTGTAGCGCGGCGAGATGTCGAAGAAGCTTTGCATCCGCGTGCTCGCCTGCAGCCTGCGCCCGGCATCGCTGCCGCCGTCATCGTCGGCAGCGGCCTCGGCTTCCACCAGCGGGGGCTTGAGTCCCTGCTCGGTGCTGTCATACAGCGAGCCGCGGAAGTAGAGCTTGTAGCGCTCGTCCAGCGCCTGCGCGGCGAAGTGCGTGATGCCGCGCTCGTCCACGAAGGCCCAGAGATCGGCATGCGCGGGCTGCGCCACCCCCCACAGCGCCAGGGCCGCGCCCAGCGCTGCAAGCGCGCGCGCGGCAGCGGCGCGCGCAGGGTGCGGGCGGTGCGGAAGGTGCTGTGGGGCAGCCGGGCGCAGGGGCATGGGGATCAGATATCCACTTCGATGGCGTCGCCGTGCAACTCCATCAGCTCGCGGCGCGCCGCAGCCTCGCCCTTGCCCATCAGCTTGGTGACGACCTGCTCGGCCGCCGCAAAGTCCAGATTCATGAACTGCACGGGCAGCAGGCGGCGCGTGTCGGGGTTGAGCGTGGTTTCCCACAGCTGCTCGGCATTCATCTCGCCCAGGCCCTTGAAGCGGCTGATCTGGCATTTCTCGCGCGGCACGCCATCCTTGGCGGACTTGTCGAGGATGGCGGTCAGCTCGCCCTCGTCCAGCGCGTACATCTTGGCTGCTGGCTTCTTGCCCCGCGCAGGCACATCGACGCGGAACAGCGGCGGCAGCGCCACATGGATGTGGCCGGCCTCGATGAGCTTGGGGAAGTGGCGGAAGAACAGCGTGAGCAGCAGCACCTGGATGTGCGAGCCGTCCACGTCGGCATCCGAAAGAATGCAGATCTTGCCGTAGCGCAGGCCGGACAGGTCGGGCGTGTCATGGGGGCCATGCGGGTCCACGCCGATGGCCACCGAGATGTCGTGGATCTCGTTGTTGGCGAACAGGCGGTCACGGTCGACTTCCCAGGTGTTGAGCACCTTGCCGCGCAGGGGCAGCACGGCCTGGGTTTCCTTGTCGCGTCCCATCTTGGCGCTGCCGCCGGCCGAGTCGCCCTCGACCAGGAAGACCTCGTTCAGGCTCAGGTCGCGGCTTTCGCAATCGGTGAGCTTGCCGGGCAGCACGGCCACGCCCGAGCCCTTGCGCTTTTCGACCTTCTGGCCCGCCTTCTGGCGGGTCTGGGCGGCCTTGATGGCGATCTCGGCCAGCTTGCGG
The DNA here is from genome assembly GCF_043104705.1 of Delftia sp. WSY_10. NCBI lineage: Bacteria > Pseudomonadati > Pseudomonadota > Betaproteobacteria > Burkholderiales > Comamonadaceae > Delftia > Delftia sp. WSY_10. The sequence goes on from NZ_JBICKY010000032.1 coordinate 109,551, forward strand.
CCCCATTCCACATGCTCGTTGAGCCACAGCTCCAGCGCAGGGCGAACGTAGCCGCTGACCAGGCGCACGGCATCGCGCGAGTTCAGGCGCTCCTTGATCTGGCCCTGGAACTGCGGGTCCAGCACCTTGGCATTGAGCACGTAGCTGGCGCGCGCGAAGACGTCGTCAGGCATGAGCTTGACGCCCTTGGGCAGCAGCGAATGCATCTCGATGAAGGCCTTGACCGCCTGGAACAGGCCGTCGCGCAGGCCGCTGTCGTGCGTGCCGCCGGCCGTGGTGGGGATCAGGTTGACATAGCTTTCGCGCAGCGGCGCGCCATCCTCGGTGAAGGCCACGCACCAGGCGGCGCCCTCGCCTTCGGCAAAGCTGTCGTGGTTGCGGTCGGCAAAGCCCTCGCCTTCGAACAGGGGGATGACGGCCTCGCCATGCAGGCTTTGCTGCAGATAGTCGCGCAGGCCGCCCTTGAACTGCCAGGTCTGGGTGTCGCGCGTCTTCTCGTTGACCAGGGTCACCGACACGCCGGGCATGAGCACGGCCTTGCTGCGCAGCAGATGCATCAGCTCGCCCATGGGCAGCTGGGAGGATTCGAAGTAGCGGGCATCGGGCCACACGCGCACGGTCGTGCCCTGCTTGCGCTCGCCCGCGGCCAGCGGCCGCGACTGCAGGGGCTCGACCACGTCGCCGCCCGAGAAGGCGATGGTGGCCACCTTGCCCTCGCGGTGGATGCAGGCCTCAAGGCGCGTGGCCAGCGCATTCGTGACCGAGACGCCCACGCCATGCAGGCCGCCCGAGAAGCTGTAGGCGCCGCCCTTGCCCTTGTCGAACTTGCCGCCCGCATGCAGGCGGGTGAAGACCAGTTCCACCACGGGCGCCTTTTCCTCGGGGTGCATGCCGAAGGGGATGCCCCGGCCGTCGTCCTCGACGCTGTAGGAGCCGTCGGAATGCAGGGTGAAGCGGATTTTCTTGCCGAAGCCGGCCAGCGCCTCGTCGGCCGCGTTGTCGATCACCTCCTGCAGCACATGCAGGGGGTTGTCGGTGCGCGTGTACATGCCGGGACGCTGCTTGACGGGCTCCAGGCCCTTGAGCACGCGTATCGAGCCTTCGGAGTATTCGCTGGCGGAAGTGGGAGATGGTTTGACTGCCATGGGGGCGGATTGTAGTGCGCAGCCCGGCTCAGTGCTGGATACATTCACAGTCATTGACATTGACTATCCCGAAAAAGCCAGTGCCGCCAAGGGCTACGAAGTGCCGCGCTGGCGCATGGGCGACCCACGCGTCGCAGCGCAAAACCCGGAGTTTCGCTAAAGTTTGCCGCATGCACAAAAACAACCAACCCATGTCCATGGTGCAGATACTGCTGTGCGGGGGCGCAGTCGTGACGCTGTCCATGGGAATCCGGCACGGCTTCGGCCTGTGGCTGCAGCCCATCACCCAGGAGATGGGCTGGACGCGCGAGTCCTTCGCGCTGGCCATTGCCATCCAGAACCTGTCCTGGGGCGTGCTCGGCATCTTCGGCGGCATGCTGGCCGACCGCTTCGGCGCCTTCCGCGTGCTCCTGGTGGGCGCGCTGCTGTATGCGCTGGGCCTGGCCGGCATGGCCATGGCGCCCACGACAACCTGGTTCGCCCTGACGGCCGGCGTGGTGATAGGCGCAGCCCAGGCCGGCACCACCTATGCCGTGATCTACGGCGTGCTGGGCCGCCAGATTCCCGTGGCGCGGCGCAGCTGGGCCATGGGCGTGACGGCGGCGGCGGGCTCCTTCGGCCAGTTCTTCATGGTGCCCGTGGAAGGCAGCCTGATCTCGAACTTCGGCTGGTCCAACGCCCTGCTGCTGCTGTCGCTGTGCGCCCTGATGATCATTCCACTGGCCTTCGGCCTGCGCGAGCCGGGCTTCACGGCCGGCAATACCCGACCCGTGCGCGACCAGAGCGCGGGCCAGGCCGTCGCCGAAGCGCTGCGCACGCCCAGCTTCGTGCTGCTGACGGCCGGCTACTTCGTCTGCGGCTTCCAGGTGATGTTCATCGGCGTGCACATGCCCAGCTACCTCAAGGACTACGGCCTGGCACCGCAGGTGGCCAGCATCTCGCTGGCGCTGGTGGGGCTGTTCAACATCGTTGGCACCTACGTGGCCGGCAACCTGGGCCAGCGCCTGCCCAAGCGCTACCTGCTGTCCACCATCTACTTCACGCGCTCGGTGGTGATCGTGCTCTTCCTGCTCGCGCCGCTGACGCCCTGGTCGGTCTACATCTTCTCTGCCGCCATGGGCCTGCTGTGGCTGTCCACCGTGCCGCTGACCAACGCCACCGTGGCCCAGATCTTCGGCGTGCAGCATCTGTCCATGTTGAGCGGCATGGTGTTCTTCAGCCACCAGGTCGGCAGCTTCCTGGGCGTCTGGCTGGGCGGCTATCTGTATGACCACACGGGCAGCTACCAGGTGGTGTGGTACCTGGCCATCGGCCTGGGCGTGGCCGCCGGCCTGCTGAACCTGCCGATACGCGAAGCCCCGGTGGCAAGGCCGCGTGCAGCGCAGGCGGCGGCCTGACATGACGACAGCCACCACGCCCCGCCCACAGCTGCTGCGCAGGCTGGCGCTGTGGGCCGCCGTGCTGCTGGTGCTGGGCCTGGTCTTCATGCTCTATCTGCAGCCCGAGTTCATGCTGGGCATGGCCGACCAGCTCTGGGCCTGCTTCTGAAATTGAAGCGCGGCAAAGGCCTGGCGGCACAATGGCGGCCGCTTTCAATTCATTTCCGAAATTTCACATGCACGCAGCCACGCCGCCTTCGCCCTGGATCCAACGCTGGTCGCATCTTCTGGCACCCGAGGCCACCGTGCTCGACGTGGCCTGCGGCCCTGGCCGCCACATGCGCTGGTTCCATGCACGCGGCCATGCAGTGACGGGCGTGGACCGCGACGCCCAGGCCCTGGCCGGCCTGCAGGGCGTGGGCGAGCTGCTGTGCGCCGACATTGAAAACGGCCCCTGGCCCCTGCCCGGCAGGCAGTTCGGCGCCGTGGTCGTGACCCACTATCTGTGGCGCCCGCTGTGGCCGTCGCTGCTGGACAGCGTGGCCCCCGGCGGCGTGCTGCTGTACGAAACCTTTGCCCAGGGCAACGAGGCCTTCGGCAAGCCTTCCCGGCCCGATTTCCTGCTGGCGCCCGGCGAGCTGCTGCAGGCCTGCGCGGGCTGGCACATCGTGGCCTACGAGCACGGCCAGCTGGGCGAGCCCGATCGCGTGGTCCAGCGCATTGCGGCACTGCGCCCCGATGCAACAGGCCGGGAACCCGTGGCCATGCTGGCGCATCAGAAGGCGTCAGGCTCTGCAATCGCCTGAATCCCTACAGGCGACCGCCTTGGGCCTGCCTCCGACACTCGTTAGAATGATCCTTTCCCGTTTTTTCTTGCGGACATGACATCCTCCTCCGTCGCTCTCACTGGCAGCATCGTTGCCCTCATCACGCCCATGCACGAGGACGGTAGTGTTGACTACCCGGCGCTGCGAAAACTCATCGACTGGCATGTGGCCGAGGGCACGGACTGCATCGGCGTGGTGGGAACGACAGGCGAATCCCCCACCGTCAACGTGGAGGAACACTGCGAAATCATCCGCGTGTCCGTCGAGCAGGCTGCGGGCCGCGTTCCCGTGATGGCCGGCTGCGGCGCCAACAGCACGCACGAGGCCATCGAGCTGGCCCGCTACGCCAAGAAGGTCGGTGCCGACAGCCAGCTGCAGGTCGTGCCCTACTACAACAAGCCCACGCAGGAAGGCCAGTACCAGCATTTCAAGGCCATTGCCGAAGCGGTGGGCGACCTGCCTGTGGTGCTCTACAACGTGCCCGGCCGCTCGGTGGCCGACATGCAGCACGACACCGTGCTGCGCCTGGCGCAGATCCCCGCCATCATCGGCATCAAGGAAGCCACGGGCAACATCGAACGCGCCCAGTGGCTGATCCGTGAAGTGCCCGAAGGCTTCGGCGTGTACTCCGGCGATGATCCGACCGCTGTGGCACTGATGCTGTGCGGCGGCCACGGCAACATCAGCGTCACGGCCAACGTGGCGCCGCGCCTGATGAGCGATCTGTGCAAGGCGGCCCTGGCCGGCGACGTGCGCACCGCCATGGACATCCAGATGCGCCTGATGCCTGTGCACAAGAACCTCTTCGTCGAGGCCAACCCCATTCCCGTCAAGTGGGCCGCAGCCCGCCTGGGCCTTTGCGGCCCGGCCATGCGCCTGCCGATGACACCCCTGAGCAAGAATCTGGAAGCCACCGTGGAAGCCGCCCTGAGCTCCGCTGGCCTGCTGTGAGGCGCCCCGCCCCACCGACCGAACGCACCAAGGATATTCGCGTGAAACAGCCCATTGCACGTCTGAGCCTGCTGAGCCTGGCCATCGGCCTGACAGCCTGCACGACCACGTTCCAAGAGAGCAAGATCGACTACAAGAGCGCCGGCAAGCAGCAGGCGCCCACCCTGGAAGTCCCGCCAGACCTGACACAGCTGTCCACGGACTCCCGCTACGCCGTGCCCGGCGGCGTGGTCTCCGCCGCCGCCATGGAAGCCAACTCCAAGGCGCAAAAGCCGGCAGAGGGCCGAACGGCCACCGCCGCCCTGGGCGATGTGCGCATCGAGCGCAATGGCGAGCAGCGCTGGCTGGTGATCAAGCGTCCGGCCGACCAGCTGTGGGAGCCCGTGCGCGACTTCTGGCTGGAAAACGGCTTCATCTTCACCACCGAAGACCGCCAGCTCGGCATCATCGAAACCGATTGGGCCGAGAACCGCGCCAAGATCCCGCAGGACGTGATCCGCAAGACACTGGGCAAGGTCTTCGACGGCCTGTACTCCACCAGCGAGCGCGACAGGTTCCGCACCCGCCTGGAGCGCTCGGCCGACGGCTCCACCGAGGTCTACATCACGCACCGCGGCATGCAGGAGGTGTACACCAGCGCCCAGAAGGACCAGACCATCTGGCAGCCGCGCCCCTCCGATCCGGAACTGGAAACCGAATTCCTGCGCCGCCTGATGGTCAAGCTCGGCGTGAGCCAGGAGCAGGCCGACGCCGTGGCCAAGGCCAACACCACCACGGCAGCCGCCACCGGCAGCGTGCGCATGGAATCCGCCAACGGACAGCCCGTGCTGCAGATCGACGAAGGCTTTGACCGCGCATGGCGCCGTGTCGGCGTGGCCCTGGACCGCACGGGCTTCACCGTGGAAGACCGCGACCGCAGCCGCGGCATCTACTTCGTGCGCTATGTGGCGCCCGATGCCAAGGTCGAGCCCAAGGGATTCTTCAGCAAGCTGTTCAGCCGCTCGCCCGACGCGGCCGCGCCGGTCAAGTACCAGATCCAGGTGCGCAGCGAGGGCGACAAGTCCACGGTCACCGTGCTCAACACCCAGGGCCAGCCAGAGACCTCGGCCAATGCCCAGCGCATCGTGCGCGTCATCACCGACGACATGAAGTAGGCGATCCTCACGTCGGGATTGAGGCGGCAGCCGCCGCCCTCGCCTGCAGCCACCGCGCATTCACTTGCCGGTGGCTTTTTTGCATACGGGCCGTCGTGCATAGACCATGGATATGCATGACCGGGCCCTGGTGGACGAAAAAAAACCGCAGCCCGAAGGATGCGGTTTTTTCGCAGCACAAGCCTAAGCCTGTGCCACCGGCGAAGGCCGGATTACTGCTTGGTGGCTTCCTTGGCGGCAGCGTCGGCAGCAGCCTTGGCGGCGTCTGCAGCAGCAGCGTCAGCAGCGGGAGCGGCAGGTGCAGCTGCGTCAGCGGCGGGCGCTGCGGGAGCAGCTGCGTCGGCGGCGGGAGCAGCAGGAGCGGCTTCTGCAGGAGCGGGAGCTGCCGGTGCAGGAGCTTCAACAGCAGGAGCGGGAGCGGGGGCCGGAGCCTCTTCCTTCTTGCCGCAAGCGGCCAGAGCTGCAGCAGCGATCACGGTAGCCAGGATCAGAGAGTTCTTCATCACAGTTTCCTAGAGAGTAGGTAAGAAGACAGTAAACAGGAGGGCCCCGCCATTGCGACACCGGATGCAGGCAACCGGAGCGCTACGGCCAAGCCGCGTCAAAACATTCATTCGACTCGCGTCAGATTATAGGGAGGTTTTCCAGAAGCTGACCGAAACTGACAGCCTCAGAACAATTCCGCACAAATCCTCTTGCAAAGTCCGGATGGGGCAGTGGATTGACTGCCTTGACATGCACTGTGTAACAAAAGCAGGTGGCTGTCAATTTACTGACGGACTCAAGACAATTCTTTACAAATCTAACGAAGTCCGCCCTTGTTCAGCAGCACGCTGTCAACAGTGAATGCCCGAACTTAGCATGCCTGTGGCGCAGCGTCTACCCGGTTCAGGACAGCTTGCCGCCACGCACCCAGCCTGCGTCAAACCACGAGGACAGCAGCTCCAGCGCATCGTCGCTGGCCTTGGCCAGATCGGTGCGCGACAGCGCGCGCGTGTCGGCCAGCTTGCACATCAGCGTGGCATCGCGGCCACCGGCCAGATAGCTTTCTCCGTTGATGAAGATGTGCCTGGCGTCATACATCATGCGGGTGCGGCGGTCCAGGACCACGCTCTCGAACATGCCGTTTTCCTCGCCATGCTCGAACCACACATTGGCCTTGGGCTCGGTCATGTACTCGCCCAGAGCGCGCTCCAGCGCCAGCGGCTCGGCCAGCGCGCGTTCCAGCGACTTGCGGGCGAAATCGTGCAGGCTGGCGGGAATCTCGCCCGGGGCTTCGACGGCCGGCTGGTCGGGATCACGGTAGACGACCGGCACTTCGGGCTCATCGGGCTCGTCGGACATGCGCAGCAGCAGCTCGCGGGCCAGCTCGTCGCGCGCGGGCGAGCGAAAGCCGATGGAGTAGGTCATGCATTCGCCCTCGGCGATGCCGTCATGGGCCCACTTGGGCGGCAGGTAGAGCATGTCGCCGGGCTCGAGCACGAACTCCTCCTCGGGCTCGAAATTCGAGAGCACCTTCAGCGGCACATCGGGCTGCAGCGACAGGTCCTTCTGGCGGCCGATGCGCCAGCGCCGGCGGCCATGGGCCTGCAGCAGGAAGACGTCGTAGCTGTCGAAATGCGGGCCGACGCCGCCCTGGTCGGTGGCAAAGCTGATCATCAGGTCGTCCAGCCGCGCCTCGGGCACGAAGCGGAACTGCTGCATCAATTGGTGCACGCCGTCGTCGTGCAGGTCCACGCCCTGCACAAGCACGGTCCAGCCGGGCTTTTGCAGCGAAGGCAGGCTGCGGCGCGACAGCGGGCCGTGACTGAGCTTCCAGCTGCCGTCATCGTGCTGCTGGATCAGGCGCGATTCCACCCCGTCCTCGCCTGCCATGGCCAGCAGCCTGGCGCGCGGAATCAGGGGCTTGAAGCCCGGGATCGCCTGGCGCACCAGCAAGGGCTTCTTGTGCCAGTGGCGGCGCATGAATTGGGAAGCGGTAAGCCCGCCCAGCAGGGCAAGCGGGGTGTTGGTGTCCATGGAATGGTCCGAAATGAGCAGAAAGACAGGGCGGCATTGTCCTATGCGGCCATTGCCCTGTCCTGGCGCCAGCGCAAGCCGGCCCGAAATGGCCGGACGACGCTCAGCCCGCAGCCTTGCGCATGGCCCTGAAATCCGAGGGCGCCAGGCCCGTATAGGCCTTGAAGGCCCGGCTGAAATGCGCGCTGCTGCCAAAGCCGCAGTCCATGGCGACTTCGGTGATGGTGCGCTGCGCGTGCTCGGGCAGCAGCAGCTCGCGCATGCACAGCTCCAGCCGGCTGTGCTGTATGAAGGCGCCCAGGCTGGTCTGGCTGTCCGCAAAGGCGTTGTGCAAATGGCGCTTGCTGCAGTTGAGCGCGGCGGCCACGGACTCCACCGACAGGCCCGGATCGCGCAGATGGGCCACCACATGGGCGCGTATGCGGTCCTGCAGCGCCAGTTGCTGGGTGCCTGCCGTGCCCTGCCCGGCCAGCTCCTGCAGCGAAAGATGGACCATGTCCACCAGCAGCTCGCCCGCGCGGCGCGCCAGGTGCGGAGCCATGCCGGGCAGCTCCTGGTAGGTGCTGCGCATGGTCTCCAGCGCGATGCGGGCGATGCCCGAGCTGCCGCCCACATTGCGCCCCATCAGCCCTTCCAGCCGGATGCCCCGTTCCACGATGGCCTGGCGCGGCAGCATCACGATGAGGTGCTCCGACCATTCGGGATTGGCCACCTCGTACTCCTGCGCCGTGTCATAGATCACCCAGCTGCCCTTGCGCACGCTGGCCTCGCGGTTGTGCTGGCGCACGCTGGCCACGCCCTCCCAGGGCGCAACGATCTTCAGATAGGGCGACTCATGGGCGCGCAGGCCCTGCATGCTGCGCATGACGCGGTGGCGGCCCGCCTCCAGCCGGGTCAGGACCACATCCCCGGCATTGGCCACGCGCACATGGCCTTCGAACAGGCGTTCGCCATAGAGATCGGTATCCAGGCCCGCAAACAGGCTCGACATCCAGGCATGCCAGGCCGACGCCGTCTCGCCGGGCGGCAGTCCGTCGGTGCTCAACACCATGGCATCGGTCATGTGCGGTCTCTCCTGATCGCCGCACGGGTGAAGGATCTGTGTGCGGCCATGGACGTGATTATGGGAAAGTGCAGGCCCATCGCGCCCCATGGCTTTCCCCGCGGACAGCCAGGACAAGGGTAAACCCCGGAGCCCGTGCACGATCCGTCATGCGCTTTGTGCGCCCAGCGGGCTGCCTGCGCCATCGCCTGCTTCTACGATGACCGGCACGCCCGGCTGCGCCAACGCCCAGGCCACAACCGCATATCAAGGAGACAGTCATGATCGAACAAACCATGCTCATCGCAGGCCAGGCCGTCCAGGCCGGCAACGGCGCCACCTTCGAGCGCCGCAATCCGCTGGACGGATCGGTGGCCACGCGCGCCCCGGCCGCCACGCCCGAAGATGCCGTGCGCGCCGTCGAGGCCGCGCAAAAGGCCTTCCCCGCCTGGGCCGCGCTGGGCCCGACCGAGCGCCGCCAGATGCTGATGAAGGCATCGCAGGCGCTGGAGGCCAAGACCGAGGCCTTTGCCGCCGCCATGGCCGCCGAGACGGGCGCCTCGGGCATCTGGGCCGGCTTCAACGTGCACCTGGCTGCCAACATGTTCCTGGAGGCCGCATCGCTGACCACCCAGATCAATGGCCAGATCATTCCCTCGGACGTGCCCGGCAGCCTGGCCATGGCCGTGCGCCAGCCCGCTGGCGTGGTTCTGGGCATTGCGCCCTGGAATGCACCCGTCATCCTGGCCGTGCGCGCCATCGCCACGCCGCTGGCCTGCGGCAACACCGTGGTGCTCAAGGGCTCGGAGCTGTGCCCCGCCACGCACGGCCTGATCATCGAGGCCCTGCAGGAAGGCGGCCTGCCGCCCGGCGTGGTCAACTTCGTGACCAATGCGCCCGAAGATGCCGGCGCCGTGGTCGAGGCCATGGTGGCCCACCCGGCCGTGCGCCGCGTGAACTTCACAGGCTCCACGCGCGTGGGCCGCATCATCGGCCAGACCTGCGCCAAGTACCTCAAGCCCGCCATCCTGGAGCTCGGCGGCAAAGCGCCCTTCGTGGTGCTGGACGATGCAGACATCGACGCCGCCGTGGCCGGCTGCACCTTCGGTGCCTTCGCCAACTCGGGCCAGATCTGCATGTCCACCGAACGCATCATCGTGGACGAGGCCGTGGCCGGGGATTTCCTGGACAAGCTGGCGGCCCGTGCCACCTCGCTGCCGCTGGGCGATCCGCGCAAGGGTCCCGTGGTGCTGGGCTCGGTGGTGGACATGGCCACCGTGGAGCGCGCCAACCGCCTGATCGACGACGCGCTGGCCAAGGGCGCAAAGCTGCTGTGCGGCGGCAAGGCCACCAACACCCTGATGGCCGCCACGCTGATCGACGGCGTCACGCCCGAGATGGACATCTTCCGCGAGGAAACCTTCGCCCCCGTCAAGGCCATCGTGCGCGTACGCGGCGAGGAGCAGGCCATCGCCATGGCCAACGACAACGAGTTCGGCCTGTCCTCGTCCGTCTACACCCGCGACACCGCACGCGGCTGGCGCGTGGCCGCGCGCATCGAGGCCGGCATCTGCCACGTCAACGGCCCCACCGTGCATGACGAGGCACAGATGCCCTTTGGCGGCGTGAAAAACTCGGGCTACGGCCACTTCGGCGGCCAGGCAGGCATCGACGCCTTCACCGAGACGCGCTGGATCACCATGCAGACCGCGCCCCGCCACTATCCGTTCTGATCGGCAGGACTCGCCGCCCGGCCTGCGCAGCAGCCGGGCCGCCGTGGGAAAATCGCGCCAACGCGGCCGCCGGCACGCCTTCGTCAAATAAGGGCGCGCGCGGCGGTCTTTCTTTTCCCCCACCGCGGCATGGGCCGCACAAGCTGCACACCATGGAAATCACAGAACAATGCGTGGTCGCTCTGACCTGGACTCTCAAGGACACCCTGGGCGAGGAACTGGACGTGCTCGATGAGCCCGTGGAGTTCCTGGTCGGCGGCGACGACCTGCTCAAGCGCATCGAGGAGGCCCTGCAGGGCCACGGCCAGGGCAAGGTCCTGGACCTGCACCTGGAGCCCGAGGAAGCCTTCGGCGACTACAACGAAAGCCTGATCTTCCTGGAGCCGCGCGCCCTGTTCCCGGCAGAGCTGGAAGAAGGCATGAGCTTCGAGGCCAGCGCCCTGCCCAAGGGCTGCAGCGCCGTGCCGCCCGACCTGCTCTACACGGTGACCGAAATCTATCCCGAGCATGTGGTGCTGGACGGCAACCATCCGCTGGCCGGCATCGCGCTGCGCCTGCACCTGAAGGTCGAAGGCGTGCGCGAAGCCACCGAGGAGGAAATCGGCCGCGGCTCGGCCGGCACCGGTTTCTTCCGCATCCAGCCCATGGCACCGGGCAACGACACGCTGCACTGAAATTGCCGCGCTGAAATGGCAAAGGGCTCCCTTCGGGGAGCCCTTTTGCATGGAGCGAGCCTGGTACTCAGCGCAGCAGCTGGTTGTTGTCCACGCGCACGCTCTCGCCTACGCGCAGCTGCGGATTGCTCTGGTAGTCGAACACGCGCGTGCTGCCGTCGTTCAACTGCACGGTGACACGGTAGACATCGCGCAGGTCGCCAGGGCCGGTGTTCTTCTCGATGGCATTGCCCGCCATGGCACCGCCCACCACGCCCGCAATGGTGGCGATGTCGCGCCCGCTGCCCTTGCCCACCTGACGGCCCAGCACCCCGCCGACCACGCCACCCACCACTGCCCCGGCACCTATGCCCGAGCCACCGATGCCGCTGGGCTGCTGGATCTGAACCAGTTGCACATTGGTCACGCGCCCCTGCTGCACATAGCCACCGCCGCCCGGGTAGGCCGTGCCGGGCTGGCCGCTGGCGGGATAGCCCCCGCTGGGGTAGCCCCCGGTGGGATATCCGCCAGCGGGATAGCCACCTGCAGGGTAGCCGCCACCCGGATATCCGCCCTGCTGTGGATAGCCCGCGCAGGCGCTGAGCATCAGCGCTGCAATGCAGCTGGTGCCGATGGCGCCTAAGCGATGAATGGAAGGGGGCATGGAAATCTCCTGTGTACTGTCCGTGGATCGATCAAGGGCAGCCGCCGACCCGGCCTGCGGCTGCATACCACTGCAACGCCCCAGGCTGCATGTGCGCCGACCGGACTGAACACTTGCTGACAAAAATCAGCCCGCCGGCCCGGCCTCAATTGCGTGCTCGGATGCTGAGCACGTTGCCGTTGTTGCCATCGACATAGAGCTTCACGGGACGGCCATCGCTGGTCTGGCCCTTGACCTGGTAGAGGCCGTCTTCCCACTCGATCTCGCGCAGGTCGCGGTAGCCCAGGCCTTCCATGCGCTCGAAGACTTCGCGGATGCTCAGCCCCGGCCCCTGGAAGGCGCCGCGCACGGAGGCCACCGTGGTGGCCACGGCTTCGCCGGCCTGCACGGTCACCGAAGGACCGCCCGTGGCGGCGGCCTGGGCCTGCACCTGGGCGACCAGCCCGGCAGTGGCGATCAGAACAATGCCCAGGCCCGTCAGGCCATGGCGTGCAGCGCGGGAAATCAGTTGTCGGATGGAAGGCATGAGGTTCTCCTTGGCATGTGAAGGTCGGCGTCTGGGCCGGCGACTGGGCCGGCGACTGGGCCGGCGATTGGGTCGGCGATTGGGCTGGCGATGCATCTGAAAAGGCCGCATCTGCCGGCTGCTGCGCCTTCGTTTCCGGTGGATTGCGACGGCGTGCAGCCATTGTTCGATGCAGGCCATGAACGCAAGCTGAAGCAGCCGTTCATCCGAGGTTCATCCACGCTGGGCTATAAAGTTTTCCATGCCCACTCCATCCTTCTCCATTCCTCGCAGGTCCTGGATGCTGCTGGCCTCGCTGCTGCTGATGGCGGCGGCCCTGGCCTCCTGGACCACGCCCTCGGATGCCGGCGACAGCGACCATGAACTCGCGCGCCAGGCCCTGCAGCAAGGCCGCGTGCTGCCGCTGCGCACCGTGCTCGACCAGGTCGAGCGCGACTACCAGGGCCAGGTCATCAAGGTCGAGTTCGAGCATGACGACGGCCGCTTCATCTACGAGATCCGGCTGCTGCAATCGGGCGGCCGCGTGGCCAAGCTCAAGATCGATGCACGCGATGGCAAGGTGCTGAGCTTCAAGCGCAAGGACTAGGAAAAAGATGCGAATCCTCGTGGTGGAAGACGAGCCCACGCTGAGCAGCCAGCTCGTGCAGGCGCTGCAGCAGGCCGGGCATACGGTGGAGACGGCGGCCGACGGCGCAACGGCCCAGTACCTGGGCGAGGTCGAGGAGTTCGATGCCGCCGTGCTGGACCTGGGCCTGCCCGTGCGCGATGGCCTGACGGTGTTGCGCGCCTGGCGCGACCAAGGGCGGGTCATGCCGGTGATGATCCTCACGGCGCGCGGCGCCTGGCATGAGAAGGTGGCCGGCATGGATGCCGGCGCCGACGACTATCTGGCCAAGCCCTTCCACATGGAAGAGCTGATGGCCCGCCTGCGCGCCCTGCTGCGCCGGCTCAGCCCGCACGCCAGCGCCCAGTGGCAATGCGGCCCCATCGTGCTGGACTCGCGCCAGGCGCGTGTGAGCGTGGCGGGCCAGCCGCTCACGCTGACCAGCCATGAATTCAAGGTGCTGGCCCTGCTGATGCAGCGCGTGGGCCAGGTGATATCGCGCACCGAGCTGTCCGAACACATCTACCCGCAGGACAGCGACCGCGACTCCAACACCATCGAGGTCTTCGTCGGCCGCCTGCGCAAGAAACTGCCGGCCGGCAGCATAGAGACCGTACGCGGACTGGGCTACCGGCTGGTGGAAGGCGCGCCCGCTGCATGAACGCACCACAGGAAAGACAGGTATCCCGGCTCGGTGATTCGCTGCGCCTGCGCCTGCTGGCCGGCACGCTGGCCTGGGTGCTGGCGGCCGTGCTGCTGGCCGGCTGGGGACTGCGCGGACTGTTCCGCGATCACATCGCGCAGCAGTTGCAGGCGCAGCTGGTGCTGCAGCTCGACCAGCTCAGCGCAGCCGTCAACAGCCTGCCCGGCGGGCGCATTGAGGTAGGACTGGCCGTGGGCGATCCGCGCCTGGCGCAGCCGCTGTCGGGCCTGTACTGGCAGATCGACCAGGTGAGCGATGGGGCGGGCCCGCCCGAGAAGGCCGGCCTGCTGCGCTCTCGTTCGCTGTGGGACCAGACACTGGACTGGCGCCAGTTCCGTGCCGATGCCGGCAATCCCGGCGAACACCAGGAAGACACGGCGTTGAGCACGGGCATGCTGCCCGATGGTCAGGGCCACCCGCTCGTGGCCGTGGCACGCCCCCTGCAATTGCCCGAAGCCGACGCGCCGCCGTTGCGCCTGATCGTTGCGGCCGACAGCGCCCTGCTGGCCGAGCCCATGCAGCGCTTCACCACCATGCTGATCGCCGCACTGGGCACGCTGGCGGCCGGGCTGGCGCTGGCAGTGGTGCTGCAGCTGCGCCTGGCGCTGCGGCCGCTGCAGTTGCTGCGCACAGGCCTGTCCGACGTGCGCAAGGGGGCAACGCCGCGCCTCGAAGGCCGGTTTCCGCAGGAACTGCGCCCCCTGGTGCAGGAATTCAACCATGTGCTGGATGTGAACGCCGACATGGTGCAGCGCGCGCGCACGCAGGCCGGCAACCTGGCCCATGCGGTGAACACGCCGCTGTCCATCCTCGGCAATGCCGCCGCGCAGGAAGGCGGGGCGCTGGCCGAACTGGTTCGCGAGCAGGTCGCCAGCGCCAGCCGCCAGGTGGACCACCATCTGGCACGCGCCCGCGCTGCGGCCCGCCAGGCCACAGGCCTGCGCACGCCGCTGCAGCCGCCGCTGGCCTCGCTGGTGCGCACCATGGAGCGGCTGCACGCCGGCCGCGGCATCCGCTTCGCGCTGAAGGGCGATGCGCAGCCTTGGGACTTTCTGGGCGATGGCCAGGACCTGATGGAAATCCTGGGCAACCTGCTGGACAACGCCGGCAAGTGGGCAGCCCAGGCCGTGAGCCTGGAAGTCCAGGGCCTGGAGCACGATCAGGCCGGCGGCCCCTTGCTGCTGACGGTGGACGATGACGGCCCTGGCATCGAAGACGCCGACCTCGACCGCATCTTCGAGCGCGGCGAGCGCCTGGACGAGCGCAGGCCCGGCGCAGGGCTGGGCCTGGATATCGTGCGTGACCTGGTGCAGACCTATGGCGGCAGCATCGCAGCCAGCCGCTCGCCGCTGGGCGGCCTGCGCATGCAGCTGCACCTGCCCGGAGCGCGACGAGAGGCATGAGCGCGGGAGGCCGCAGGGCAGCGGCTCACCCCCCTCTCAGCGCACGCAGCACCTGCACCAGGGTGTCTGCCTGGGGAAACAGCCAGTCGGCCGCAGCGCCCAGCGCCACGGCGGCCACCAGCGCGCCCAGCACCGGCTTCCAGCTCAGGCGCAGCGCGGCCAGCAGCCAGCCTTCGCGCTCCACCACGTAGAGCGTGCGCGCCATCAGCAGCGCAAAGGCCACCTCCACCGCCACGGCCAGGAACAGGTCGGCCCCAAAGACCAGCCACAGCAGCGACCCTGCCCCCGTGACCGCGACCAGCAGCGCCGCAAACACCAGCAGCACGGGGACCAGGACGACCGCGCCTTCGTCCAGCCCATCGATGCCCGGCAGATCAAAGCCTTGCGAGGCCGAGGAAGCGGCCTCGGACATGGCGCCGCCGTCATCCCAGCTGCCGCTGGAGCCACCGCCACCATACGAACCGCCCTGCCCGCTGTCGAATCCGCCAGCCTCCGGCGTGCGGGCCGGTGAAGAACCGCTGCCGCCGGGCGTCACATCGGGAACATCGGACACCTCCCAGTCGCGGCGCAGCATGCATTCGGCCCACAGGCGCAGCAGCAGCAGGTACAGCAGATAGCCGCAGGCCAAGGCCACGCCATAGCGCAGCGCCATGCTGTGCATGCCCGCGTGCAGCAGGCCCAGGCTCAACAGCGACATGCCGGCCAGGCTCAACCCGCCCGTCAGTGCCGCATGCAGGCGCAGCCAGTGGCGCTGCTGCAGGCGGCGGCGCATGCGGTCTTCCTGCGTCAGCATCACGCGCGTCCATGACGCGGATGGGCGGTGGCGCGTGCGCCGGGATGGCCTGGCCATGCGGATTCCTCCCTGGAGCGATGCCCGGGCAGCGCGGCTGCGGGCGTTTTCTGGCTGAGCGCCTTATTGCTTGCCTGTAGAGCCGTAGCCGCCCGCGCCGCGCTCGGAAGCCGACTCGAACTCCTCGACCACATTGAAGCTGGGCTGCACCACGGGCACGATGATCAGCTGGGCCAGGCGGTCCATGGGCTGCAGCGTGAAGGCCGTGGCCGAGCGGTTCCAGGCGCTGACCATGAGCTGGCCCTGGTAATCGCTGTCGATCAGGCCGACCAGGTTGCCCAGCACGATGCCGTGCTTGTGGCCCATGCCCGAGCGCGGCAGGATCATGGCGGCGTAGCCGGGGTCCTTGAGGTACATGGCCATGCCCGTGGGCACCAGTTGCCATTGGCCGGGCTCCAGCATCAAAGGCGCATCGATGCAGGCGCGCAGGTCCAGGCCCGCGCTTCCCGGCGTGGCGTAGGCGGGCATGTTCTCGCGCAGGCGCGCGTCAAGGATCTTGATATCAACGTTCATGGAAACAATCTGGGGAGCGCCTCACGGCAGGCTCTCTTGAAAAGCAAAGCGCGCATTGTGCCCCGCGCCGTCACCCGGACGACTTGAGCCCGCTGCGAAAGCCTTTGACGATGGCATTGATGATGGTGAGCAGCAGGATGAAGGGGCCGACGCCCGGAATCACCACGGCCAGGATCAGGCCGATCACGATACCCAGCAACTGGCCCGGACCTATCTTGAAGACCGTCTTCTTGACAGCCTTGGCGGCGGAGGAGGCCTGGGCTTGCTGTGCCCGCGCCGCCTGCCGGCCGCGATCGGCCCTGCCACCATTTCTATCGCCGTTCCTGTCGCCTGCAGACGGCGGGCGCCCCGGCAGGGCAGGCACCGAAGCCTGCTGCGCGGCGATGCGCGCCTTCTCGGCCGCAGCCTGCACCTGCTCGCGCACGCGCTCGACCACGGACTGGGACTGCGCGCCCGGCGTGGCCACCGAGTCGGTGAAATCGCTGCGTCCCTGCGCCATCCAGCCATGGGCCGCAGAGCGGTACAGGGGGCTGGCGCGCAGCAGCTCATCCACATAGCGCACATAGTCGCCGTGGCGGGGACCTTCGTAGGTGTTCTGTGACATGCGGGCCTTCGATGGTGTCAAGGGGCGGGCGGCAGGCGCCGGGCGATCTCGGCCACCAGCTGGCGCGCCAGCAGGGACTTGGAGGCGTGCGGCAACTCCTGGGTGCCGGACTCGTCGATCAGCAGCAGGGCATTGTCATCCCGCCCAAAGGTTGCGGGACCGATATTGCCCACCAGCAGCGGCACCTGCTTGCGCAGGCGCTTGGCGCTGGCGTGCTGCAGCAGGTCATGGCTTTCGGCGGCGAAGCCCACGCAGTACAGCCGTCCGCTGCGTGCGGGCTCGGACTGCGCGGCGGCCGCCAGGATGTCGGGGTTCTCGACGAAGGTCAGCGTGGGGGTCTGGCCCGAGCCGTCCTTCTTGATCTTCTGGTCTGACGCCGTGGCCGGGCGCCAGTCGGCCACGGCCGCCGTGGCGATGAACACGCCAGCCTGGGGCAGTTGCTGCTGCACGGCATCGAACATCTGCTGCGCCGATTGCACGTCGATGCGCTGCACGCCGCGCGGCGTGCGCAGGTGCACGGGCCCGGCCACCAGGGTCACCTGGGCGCCCGCCTCGCGTGCGGCGCGCGCAACGGCAAAGCCCATCTTTCCGCTGGAATGGTTGGTAATGCCGCGCACGGGGTCGATGGCCTCGAAGGTCGGGCCCGCCGTGACCAGCACCTGCCGGCCCTGCAGCAGCTTGGGCGTGAAGAAGGCAGCCAGCTCCTCCATGATTTCCTCGGGCTCCAGCATGCGGCCGTCGCCCACCTCGCCACAGGCCTGGTCGCCCGTTCCCACGCCCAGCACCAGCGCGCCGTCGGCGGCCACCTGCGCCAGGTTGCGCTGCGTGGCCGGGTGTGCCCACATCTCGCGGTTCATGGCCGGCGCCAACAGCAGGGGCACGCGGTCCATGGGGCGCGCCAAGCACATCAGGCTCAGCAACTCGTCGGAGCGGCCCTGCACCAGGCGCGCGATGAAGTCGGCGCTGCAGGGCGCGATCAGCATCGCGTCGGCCTCGCGGCTGAGGTTGATGTGGGGCATGTTGTTGGGCTCGCGCGCGTCCCACTGCGAACCATAGACGGGGCGGCCCGACAGCGCCTGCATGGTCACCGGCGTGATGAACTGCTCGGCCGCCTCGGTCATCACCACCTGCACGGTGGCCCCGGCCTGTACCAGCAGGCGCACCAGCTGGGCAGATTTGTAACAAGCCACGCCTCCGGAGAGGCCGAGCACCAGATGTTTACCAGCGAACACTTCAGTCATGGCGCGCAATTTAGCAGAGCCGCAACGTCCGAGCAGCCCCGCGCGGCGCGGCGAATTCGGCGGCGCATCTATAATCCTGCTTTACCACCACCAATAAAAGACATGACCAAATTTGTCTTCGTCACAGGCGGTGTGGTGTCTTCCCTGGGCAAGGGAATCGCCTCAGCCTCCCTTGCTGCGATCCTCGAATCGCGCGGCCTCAAAGTCACTCTCATCAAGCTGGACCCGTACATCAACGTGGACCCGGGCACCATGTCGCCCTTCCAGCACGGTGAAGTGTTCGTGACCGACGATGGCGCAGAGACCGATCTGGACCTGGGCCACTACGAGCGTTTCATCGAAACGCGCATGAAGCAGTCCAACAACTTCACCACCGGCCGCATCTACCAGAGCGTTCTGGAGAAGGAGCGCCGCGGCGACTACCTGGGCAAGACCGTGCAGGTGATTCCTCACGTGACCAATGAAATCCAGGAGTACATCAAGCGCGGCGCCGGCATCGGCACGCCGGATGCCGTGGACGTGGCCATCTGCGAAGTCGGCGGCACGGTGGGCGACATCGAGTCCCTGCCCTTCCTCGAAGCCGTGCGCCAGCTGGCCCTCAAGCAGGGCCCCAACAACACGGCCTTCGTGCACCTGACCTACCTGCCCTGGATCGCCACGGCTGGAGAGCTCAAGACCAAGCCCACGCAGCACACCGTGCAGAAGCTGCGCGAGATCGGAATCCAGCCCGACGCCCTGCTGTGCCGCGCCCAGCACCGCGTGCCGGACGAGGAAAAGGAAAAGATCTCGCTGTTCACCAACGTTCCCGAATGGGGCGTGATCTCCATGTGGGACGTGGACACCATCTACAAGGTGCCCCGCATGCTGCACGAGCAGGGCCTGGACGGCCTGATCTGCGACAAGCTGCGCCTGAACACGCCGCCCACCAACCTCAAGCGCTGGGATGACCTGGTCCACGAGACCGAGCACCCGCAGGGCGAGGTCAAGATCGCCATGGTCGGCAAGTACGTCGAGCTGTCGGACGCCTACAAGTCCGTCAACGAGGCACTCAAGCACGCCGGCATGCAAAGCCATGTAGCCGTGAAGATCACCCATGTGGACTCCGAGACCATCAGCGACGCCAATGCGCGCGACAAGCTCTCGCAGTACGACGCCATCCTCGTGCCCGGCGGCTTCGGCTCGCGCGGCGTGGAAGGCAAGATCTCCACGGCCCGCTACGCCCGCGAAAACAAGGTGCCCTACCTGGGCATCTGCCTGGGCATGCAGGTGGCCACCATCGAATACGCCCGCCATGTGGCCGGCCTCGAAGGCGCCAACTCCACCGAGTTCGACCCCAAGTCCGCCAACCCCGTGATCGCCCTGATCACCGAGTGGAAGGATGCCGACGGCACGGTCAAGACCCGCGACGAGAACTCCGACCTGGGCGGCACCATGCGCCTGGGCGCGCAGTCCTCCGACGTGCAGGCCGGCACGCTGGCCCACAGCATCTACGGTGACGTGGTCACCGAGCGCCACCGCCATCGCTATGAAGCCAACGTCCAGTATCTGGACCAGCTGCGCGAAGCGGGCCTGGTGATCTCGGCGCTGACCCAGCGTGAGCAGCTGACCGAGATCGTCGAACTTCCCAAGGAAGTTCACCCCTGGTACATCGGCGTGCAGTTCCACCCCGAGTTCAAGTCCACGCCTTGGAGCGGCCACCCGCTGTTCAATGCCTTCGTGAAGGCTGCGATCGAGCGCCAGAAGGCACCGCGCAAGTCCTGAGCCCCGCAACGCCGCCCACCATTTCCCAAGGAATCCCCACCATGAAACTCTGCGGCTTCGACGTCGGCCTCGACCGGCGCTTCTTTCTCATTGCAGGTCCCTGCGTCGTCGAGTCCGAGCAGCTGCAGATGGACGTGGCGGGGCAGCTCAAGGAAATCACGGCGGCCCTGGGCATCCACTTCATCTTCAAGAGCAGCTACGACAAGGCCAACCGCAGCTCGGGCGCCAGCTTTCGCGGCCCGGGCATGGACAAGGGCCTGGAGATCCTCGCCAAGGTGAAGAAGGACCTGCAGGTCCCCATCCTGACCGACGTCCACACCGAGGCCGAGATACCGGCCGTGTCCCAGGTCGTGGACGTGCTGCAGACGCCGGCCTTCCTGTGCCGCCAGACCGACTTCATCCGTGCCGTGGCCCAGTCGGGCCGGCCGGTGAACATCAAGAAGGGCCAGTTCCTGGCCCCGCATGACATGAAGAATGTCATCGACAAGGCCCGCGCCGCCGCCAAGGAGGCCGGCCTGCCCGAGGACAGCTTCATGGCCTGCGAGCGCGGCGCCAGCTTCGGCTACAACAATCTGGTCTCGGACATGCGCAGCCTGTCCATCATGCGCGAGACCGGTGCGCCCGTTGTCTTCGATGCCACGCACAGCGTGCAGCTGCCCGGCGGCAACGGCACCAGCAGCGGCGGCATGCGCGAGATGGTGCCCGTGCTCTCGCGTGCGGCCGTGGCCGTGGGCGTGGCCGGACTGTTCATGGAAACCCATCCCAATCCTCCCTGCGCCCTCAGCGACGGCCCCAACGCCGTGCCGCTCAAGCACATGAAGGCCCTGCTCGAAACCCTGGTCGCGCTCGACGACGTGACCAAGAAGAACGGCTTCCTCGAAAACGATTTTGGAGTCTGACCCATGGCCAGCGGCTACATCATTGCGTCCGTCACCGTCACCAAGCCCGAGCAGTACGAGGAGTACCGCAAGTGGAGCACCGAGGCCATGCGCGCGCATGGTGCCGAAGTCTGCGTGCGCGGCGGCAAGGTCGAAGTGCTCGAAGGCGACTGGAATCCCGGCCGCACCGTGATCCTCAAGTTCCCCAGCTTCGAGGCCGCCAAGGCTTTCTACGACACGCCCGAGTACCTGCGTGCCCGCGAAGCCCGCGAAGGCGCGGCCATCATGCGCATGGTCTGCGTCGAGGGCGTCTGACCGCGGCCAGCGATACCCGGCCCGTCAAGAGCGCAGCGCATACAAAGCCATCCACCCAATTTGTGCACAATGGCCGCCGCCCGATCGCAGATACTGCGCCGCGGAGCATGGCCGTGCACGGTGGCGCGGCAGCCTGCCACGCCACCGACCACCCATACCGCTTGCCCGGCAAGCACCAGGGCGCAACCTCACCGGAACCCGCCTGCACACCGATTTCAAAAACCGCAAAGGAAATGCCATGAGTGCAATCGTTGACATCGTAGGCCGCGAAGTGCTGGACAGCCGCGGCAACCCCACCGTCGAGTGCGACGTGCTGCTGGAATCGGGCGTGATGGGCCGCGCGGCCGTGCCTTCGGGCGCGTCCACCGGCTCGCGCGAAGCCATCGAGCTGCGTGACGGCGACAAGAGCCGCTACCTGGGCAAGGGCGTGCTCAAGGCCGTCGAGCACATCAACACCGAGATCTCCGAAGCCGTACTGGGCCTGGACGCCTCCGAGCAAGCCTTCCTGGACAAGACCCTGATCGACCTGGACGGCACGGACAACAAGGGCCGCCTGGGCGCCAACGCCATGCTGGCCGTCTCCATGGCCGTGGCCCGCGCCGCTGCCGAAGAGGCCGGCCTGCCGCTGTACCGCTACCTGGGCGGCATGGGCGGCATGCAGCTGCCCGTGCCGATGATGAACGTCATCAACGGCGGCGCGCACGCCAACAACAGCCTGGACCTGCAGGAATTCATGATCATCCCCGTGGGCGCGCCTTCGTTCCGCGAAGCCGTGCGCTGGGGCGCCGAAGTCTTCCACGCGCTCAAGAAGATCATCCACGACAAGGGCATGAGCACGGCCGTGGGCGACGAAGGCGGTTTTGCGCCTTCCGTGGAAAACCACGAAGCCGCCATCCAGCTGATCCTGCAGGCCATCGAGAACGCAGGCTACAAGGCCGGCGAACAGATCGCCCTGGGCCTGGACTGCGCCGCCAGCGAGTTCTACAAGGACGGCATGTACGTGCTGGCCGGTGAAGGCAACCTGACGCTGACCGCCACCCAGTGGACCGACATGCTGGCCGGCTGGTGCGACAAGTACCCCATCATCTCCATCGAGGACGGCATGGCCGAAGGCGACTGGGATGGCTGGAAGATCCTGACCGACCGTCTGGCCGCCAAGGTCCAGCTGGTGGGCGACGACCTGTTCGTCACCAACACCAAGATCCTGAAGGAAGGCATCGACAAGAAGATCGCCAACTCCATCCTGATCAAGATCAACCAGATCGGCACGCTGACCGAAACCTTCGCCGCCATCGAAATGGCCAAGCGCGCAGGCTACACGGCCGTGATCTCGCACCGCTCCGGTGAAACCGAGGATTCGACGATTGCCGACATCTCGGTGGGCACCAATGCCGGCCAGATCAAGACCGGCTCGCTGAGCCGTTCGGACCGCATCGCCAAGTACAACCAGTTGCTGCGCATCGAGGAAGACCTGGGTGACATCGCCCACTACCCCGGCCGCGAGGCTTTCTACAACCTGCGCTGAAAAGCGTTAGGCTTGCAAGCCATCGGGCCTGCAAGCCTTTTTCCTTTCCGCAACATCTGCTGCCATGGTCAACCGCGTCGTCCCCCTTGTCCTGCTCGCCCTGCTCGCCGCCGTGCACGCGCAGTTGTGGCTGGGCCATGGCAGCGTGGCCTACGTCAAGGAACTGCAGCAGCAGATCCACGACCAGAACGTGGCCAATGCCCTGGAAAAAGCCGAGAACGACCGCCTGGCCTCCGAGGTCAACGATCTCAAGGACGGCCTGGCCATGGTCGAGGAAAAGGCCCGCAGCGAACTGGGCATGGTCAAGCCCAACGAGATCTTTGTGCAGATCGTGCGGCGCTGAAGGTTGGGATTCTTTGCATCAGGGCCGGCTTCATGCCGGCCCATAGTTTTTTGATGACGTCTTGGTACGCCTAGTCTCCACACCATTGAAACGTCCAGATGGACTCTTTTAAGAACGGGGTATATGATTAAAAAGTATTCGTCACCAAACTATCAACAAGGAATATCCATGGCAACAATTCAAACCACTGCCACTGCTTCCATCACACTGGGGATATCAGTGCTGCTAACTGCCTGCGGCGGCGGAGATAAAATGACGCAGACTGCAGAGCACTGCTTTGATGACAAAAAATACCAGAGCGGCAATATTTTTCTGCAGGAAAACAGCTTCCCAGCGCTCAACCGTAACTACTCTATCACATACAGTAACTACATCCCCCAAAGCTTCAACGGCCATGACAACTTGATCATGCACAAGAAGATCAGTCGAGAAATTCTGCCTAGCGGCCAGTTATCCGCCAGCTATGTGGAGACAGAGACCTATATCGCCCCAGTGACGGCACATGTCTATGAGGAATACGGTTCCAATGTCACCTCATTCTCCGGCACTATGCCAAGGCTCCAGCAATATACGTACTCTCCACCCATGATAGACCGGAGCGCGACACTGGAGCTTGGCCAAACCCAGAGCCTTCAAGCCACAGGCACCTTGCGGATGCTGCCTCCTGGCACCATTGCACCCCACACATTTATCAGAAACTCCAGCTACCTGGAGGACGCTAACCTGACCATTGGCAACCGCACCATCACAGCCTGCAAATTCAAGACCGGCAGCGGCAGTAGCACAGGCTATGAGTGGATATACAAAGGCTTTGTCATTCAAAGCAGCGGCGATGGCAAAAACATCGACATGGCAACTACCAAACTCACACGCAACGGTCAAGACTATTAGTAGCTTGCACATAGCAGGTAATGGCCTTGGAAAAGAATCCAGAGTCCACTTGCCCCCCTCCCCCTCTTACCCCTGCATTACCTTGGTCGAAACAATGCCCATGCAGGCCCACTCCATGGCGGAAGCACTACACCAAGCTTGGCGGAAGCATGGGAGCGAGTCCGTATGGAAATGCCTCATACTTGGGGCAGGACAGCCCTTGCCCAGAGATACGGCAATCTATCTATTGGGACGGGATTGGCGCTGCAACAATCCGGACTCTGCGATGCAACATCATCACTGGCGAGAACTGCTGCATGCCGAGGCCAGGGACTATGTGGTGCTCTATGGCGACACGGCGCAGCAATGGCACCAGCTGACGCGATCACTGCGGTCGCTGGCGCCTGCTTTGGACTGGGCCTGGCTGCCCCATGAACCCGTTTGTCAGACCGCCCGCCTTCGCCCCTACGGCTGCGAGCAATGCAGCGACCCGGACTGCGAGCGGCGATTGTTCGACGCGCTGCGCAGCGGGCGAGACTGAAGCCGGGCGTATTTACTGGACGTTCGTCGAGGTCGGCGGCTGCTTGCCGGCCTCGGTGAACAGCTGGGCTGCGTCGATGGGATCGAATTCGTACTGCTTGCCGCAGAAGTCGCAGCCCACCTCGATGCTGCCGCGCTCCTCCAGGATGCTCTCCACCTCTTCGGAGCCCAGCGACACCAGCATGGACGCCACACGGTCACGGCTGCAGGTGCACGCAAAGCGCGGATGCTCCTCGTCCTGCTGGGGCACGAAGCGCATCAGCTTCTCTTCCCAGAACAGGCGGCGCAGTATGGTCTCCACATCCAGCGTGAGCAGCTCGTCGCGCGTGAGGCTGGAGGCCAGCGTGGCGATACGGTTGTAGTCCTCGTTCAGCCCGATGGCATCCTGACCCGACTGCTCGCTTTCGGTGGCAGCGGCCAGGTTGGCCTCACCCTTGACCGGCATGCGCTGGATCAGCAGGCCGGCGGCCACCTGGTCGTCGGCCGCCAGCACCAGCACGGTGTCCAGCTGTTCCGACTGCAGCATGTAGTGCTGCAGCGCGTCGGACACCTTGGTGAAGCGCCGGCCCTGCGCATCCTGCAGCGGCACCACGCCCTGGTAGGGCTGCTGGCCCGGCTGGCGCCCCTTGGGGTCCAGCGTGATGGCGCAGCGGCCGCCGCCGTGCACATTGAGCAGTTGTTCCAGCGTGGCGCCTTCGGGAGGGTCGCCGATCAGGGTGGCGGTGGCGCGCAGGCCGAAATCGGACTGCACCTCGGCCACAGCCAGCTTGACCGGGCCATCGCCCATGACCTGGAAGACCAGGGCGCCGTTGAACTTGATATTGGACTGCATGAGCACGCCCGCAGCCGCCATTTCTCCCAGCAGTTCGCTCACGGCAGCGGGGTAGGCGCCGGTCTCGCCGTTGCCCGCGCGGCGCTGCAGGATTTCCTGCCAGGCATCGGTGAGGCGAACGATGGAGCCGCGCACGGGCAGGCCTTCGAAGATGAATTTATGCAGTTCAGACACGCTGATGGATTCCGTAAAAAAGTGCCGGGCCTCGCTCAGCCCAGCTTGCGCAGCCCGGTCTTGAACCGGCGCGCATTGTCGACATAGTGTTGGGCGCTGCGGCGCAAGCCCTCGATCTGCTCGGGCGTCAATTGGCGCACGGCCTTGGCCGGGCTGCCGATGATCATCGAGCCATCGGGAAATTCCTTGCCTTCGGTGATGAGGGCGCCTGCGCCGACCAGGCAGTTGCGGCCGATCTTCGCGCCGTTGAGCACCACGGCACCGATGCCTATCAGCGACTCGTCGCCAATGGTGCAGCCATGCAGCATGACCTGGTGGCCCACGGTCACGTGGCGCCCCACGACCAGCGGCTGGCCCAGGTCGGCATGCAGCACGCTCGCGTCCTGGATGTTGCTGCCCTCACCGATGGTGATGCTCTCGCAGTCGCCGCGCAGCACGGCGCCGAACCAGATGCTGGCGTCTTCGGCCAGCTGCACATTGCCCATCACTTCGGCGCTGTTGGCCACCCAGGCCGACGCCGCCACTTCAGGGGCCACTCCATCCAGTTCATAGATCGCCATGGGTCTTTGTCTCCGTCAATATTTGGTGATGGCAGGAAACCTAGAATTGTAGGGATGGAGTTACGTCACCGCGCCCTTGAGGTCTTGTGCCTCACGGACCCCGAAGAAAAGGCCGCCGCCGCGTTGGACATGTATGCGCGGCAGGCGCTTTATTCAATAGCACCGCAGGCACCGGCCCTGCCGGATCCCGCGCCGGACCTGCCGGGCCGCCCGCTGCGGCCCGAGCTGCGCCACCACACCGCCGTTGCAAGGCGTTCGCCGGCGACGCCGGAAGGCCGGGCCGTGCTGATCCACGCCATAGCCCACATCGAGTTCAACGCCATCAATCTGGCGCTGGACGCCGTCTGGCGCTTTGACGGCATGCCGCAGCAGTACTACCTGGACTGGCTGCAGGTGGCCGCCGAGGAGGCCAAGCACTTTCGCCTGCTGCGCGAGCATCTGCGCGCGCACCTGGGCCACGACTACGGCGATTTCCCGGCCCACCAGGGCCTGTGGACCATGTGCGAGAAGACCGCCCATGACGTGGTGGCCCGCATGGCCCTGGTGCCGCGCACGCTGGAGGCACGGGGCCTGGACGCCACGCCCCAGATCCAGAACAAGCTGCGCAACACGCGTGCGCCCGATGCGCTGGCGGCGGTGGACATCCTCGACATCATCCTGCGCGAGGAAGTGGGCCACGTGGCCATAGGCAATCATTGGTACCGCTGGCTGTGCGAGCGCGAAGGCCTGGAGCCCGAGGCCCACTACCAGGCGCTGACCCTGCGCTACGAGGCGCCGCGCCTGCGCCCGCCATTCAACGAACGCGCACGCCGCGCCGCAGGCTTCACCGATACTGAACTGGCCTGGTTGCAGCAGGTCTGAAGAAAGCCTGCCTGCGCCGTGCGGACAGGCCCAGGCCGCTCGTGAAGCCACACAATGGTTTACAAACTAGGATGGGTCCGACTCCGCAATCGGACTTGTCCCAGCAGACACTGCCTGTCGGCATATTTATTCAGAACATTCCTACAATCAGATCTGCTGCTTCCCGTGTCCCTTCGACCGAACACTCCATGACCGAATTGCCTGTCCATCTCTTCAACGATGCCCCTGTGGCCAGCCCCGCGTCCACGGATCGGGGAATGATTGCGCGCCAGGCCATCGTCAACGGGGTGCAGCAGATCATCGGCTATGAGCTTTTCAACCGTTCGCGCGCCTACCCGGACCATACGGCGGCCTCGGATGTGTCCCTGGTGTTCACGGCCCTGTCGCATGCGGGCGAAGAAGATCTGGTTGGCACCAAGTTGATGTTCGTCAACTGCACGCATGAAAGCCTGGCCGGCGGGCATCTGGAGCTGCTCAACCCCGACAAGGTGGTGCTGGAGATACCGCCGCTGGGCCTGGCCGCCCAGCAGGAGGTACAGGCCCGCCTGCCCATCCTCAGCAATCTGCGCGCACGCGGTTTCAACCTGGCCTTCAATCACACGGTGCTGGAGTCCGCCTATGCAGCCTGGCTGCCCCTGGCCGACTACATCAAGTTCGACCTGTCCGTGCTGGCCCCTGACCAGTTGGCCGTGCTGGTCAATTTTGCCGGCCGCCACACGCGCGCCGAGCTGATCGCCGAGAAGGTGGAAAGCGCCCAGCAGCATGAGCAGGTGGGCCGCCTGGGCATACAGCTGTTCCAGGGCTTCTGGTTCGCGCGGCCCACGGTGGTGCGCACCAAGCTGCTGTCGCCCTCGCAGCAAAGCATTGTCCAGCTGCTGAATCTGGTGCGCCAGCAGGCCAGCACCGATGCCATCGAGGATGTGCTCAAGAAGGATGCGGGCCTGGCCTTCAACCTGATGCGCCTGATCAATTCCGTGGGCTTCGGCGTGCAGCGCGAGATCACCTCGTTCCGCCAGGCCGTGATGCTCATGGGCCTCAAGAAGCTGTTCCGCTGGGCGGCCATGCTGCTGACCGCATCGCGCAACGGCGGCCCGCCGCCGGCCATCGGCCAGACCGCCGTGATCCGCGGGCGACTGATGGAGCTGCTGGCCCAGGAATCGCTGAGCGAGGAAGACTCCGACCAGGCCTTTGTCGTCGGCATCTTCTCGCTGCTGGGCAGCATGCTGGACCTGCCGCAGGACGTGGCCATGAGCCTGATCCCCGTGCCCGACGCCGTCTCCGCCGCCGTGCTGCGCCACGAAGGCGTGCTGGGCGAGCTGCTGATCCTGGCCCAGGCCTGCGAAGCCAGCGACGATGCAGCCTTCCACCGCAGCGCAGGCGCGCTGCGCCTGAGCAGCCAGCAGATCAACTGGGCCCATCTGCAGGCCTTGGCCTGGACCGACCAACTGGCAGACAGCTCGCTATAGCTATAAGCTATAGAACGCCATCGAAAGCCATCGCTCATCCATCTTTCTCAGCTTCCAAATGACTACCAACGACAACTCCTCCGCTCCGCCGCCCCCCCTGCCAGCCGGGGTGGAGGACGGGCAGGTGGCCGTCATTGCGCGCCAGGCCATCGTCAACGAGGCGCGCGATGTCTTCGGCTATGAGCTTTTCGACCGCTCCACGGCCCAGCATGCGCACACGGCTGCCTCCGATGCCGCCCTGCTCTTCAACGCGCTGTCGTATGCGGGCGCCGAAGCGCTGGTGGGCAAGAAGACAGTCTTCATCAACTGCACGCATGACAGCCTGGCCGGCGGCCACCTGGAACTGATCCACCCCGACAAGGTGGTGCTGGAGGTACCCACGCTGGGCGAGAACGCCACGGCTGCCGATATCGAGGAACGCCTGCCCACCTTCCAGGCCCTGCGCCAGCGCGGCTTCCGCCTGGCCTTCAACCAGCACCTGCTGCGCCGCGCCTATGCCAGCTGGCTGCCTGCGGCCGCCTTCATCAAGCTGGACATGCAGACCTTCGCACTGGCCGATGCCGAGACCCTGGTGAAGTTCGCGCGCGCCCATACCAATGCCCAGATCGTGGCCGAAAAGGTCGAGACCTCCGAGCAGTTCGAGCGCATGCGCGACCTGGGCGTGCGGCTGTTCCAGGGCTTTTGGTTCGCCCAGCCGCAACTCGTGCAGGCGCGCACCATCCGCCCCACGCAGGCCACCATCATCCAGCTGATCAATCTAGTGCGCCAGCAGGCCAGCACGGACGAGATCGAAGCCCTGCTCAAGAAGGATCCCACGCTGTCCTTCAACCTGCTGCGCTTCATCAACTCCTCGGGTTTCGGCCTGTCGTGCGAGATCACCTCGTTCCGCCACGCGGTGATGATCCTGGGCCTCAAGAAGCTGTTCCGCTGGGCGGCCCTGCTTTTGACCACTTCGCGCGCGGGCGGCACGCCGCCGGCCGTGGGCCAGACCGCCGTGGTGCGCGGGCGCCTGATGGAGTTGCTGACGGCCGAGCTGCTCTCGCCCGAGGAGTGCGACAACGCCTTCGTGGTCGGCGTGTTCTCGCTGCTGGACGTGATGCTGGGCCAGCCCATGGAAAAGGCGCTGGAGTCCATCGCCCTGCCCCAGCCCGTGATCGATGCGCTGGTGCACAACAAGGGCGTGTTCGCGCCCTTCCTGGAGTTGACGCGTGCCTGCGAAAGCGGCGATGACGAAGGCTTCGCGCGCGCAGCCAATGCACTGCAGCTGTCCAACCACCAGGTCAACTGGGCGCATCTGCAGGCCCTGGCCTGGGCCGACAATCTCACGGCGGACGAACCCATGGCATAGGCGGGCCCTGCACATCCGGCACCAAAGACAAAGGGCTTGCGGCCATGACGGCTGCAAGCCCTTTTTGCATGGGCGCCGGTGGCGCCCCTGCGCTCCATCAATTGAGCTTGATGCCGGCTGCGCGAATGATGCGCGCGTTGGACTGGGACTCGGCCTCGATCTGGCGTGCAAAGTCCTCGGCCTTGCCGCCCATGGCCACGTTGTCGGTGGCCTCCAGCTTGGCGCGCATGTCCGGCTGGGCCAGCACCTGGTTGATCTCGGCATTGAGCTTTTGCAGCACGGGCGCAGGCGTTCCAGCGGGCGCGAAGATGCCGAACACCGAGGTCATGTTGGCGCTCTTGTAGCCCAGTTCGGCCAGCGTGGGAACGCCGGGCAGCGACTCCAGGCGCTGGGGTGCGCCCACGGCCAGGGCCTTGAACTTGCCCGCCTTGATGTGCTGCAAAACGGCCGGGCCGGCATTGGTGGACAGCACTTCGAACTGCGCGCTCAGGCCGTCATTGAGCTGCTGCCCGCCGCCCTTGTAGGGAATGTGCGTGATCCGGACCTGCGAGGCATGCATGATCTGCTCGAGCATGATGTGGCCCAGCGAGGCCAGGCCGGCCGTGGCCCAGCGCACTTCGCCGGGCTGCGCCTTGGCCTGGGCCACCAGCGCATTGAAGTCGGCCGCCGTGGAGCGGGCCGTGCCCAGCAGCAGCACGGGCGAGTACATCACGCTGGTCACGGGCACCAGGTCGCGCTGCGGATCGAACAGGGGCTTGCCCAGGTGCGGGCTCAGCGTCAGCGGGCTGATGGAGGAAAAGCCCAGCGTGTAGCCATCGGGTGCGGCCTTGGCCACCAGGTCCAGGCCGATGGCGCCGCCGGCGCCGGCCTTGTTGTCCACCACCACGGGCTGGCCCAGGCGGGCGGCCAGCTTCTCGCCCAGGGCGCGGGCCACCACATCGCTGACGCCGCCGGCCGGGTAGGAAACCACCACGCGGATGGGCCGGCTGGGCCAGGCCGCATCGGCAGCCGACGCAGACATCGGCAGGGCCGCGGCAGCCACCGTCGCCGCCAGCATGGAAGTCACCAGCACATGCCGGCGCAGGAAATCAGTCATCGAGAACTCCGCAGAAACACATCGAACACGGCGGTGATTGTTGTGCAAAGCGCATATCCCCGAGGCGGGCTTTGCCACTTCGACGGTTTCAACGCCAGAAATAGGCAATCCGGCGAACCGACCACATCCAATCAACCACGCGGATGGTGCAAAGCGTGCAGCGCCTTGAGCCGCTCGCGCGCCACATGGGTGTAGATGGTGGTGGTGGAGATATCGGCATGGCCCAGCAGCATCTGCACCACGCGCAGGTCAGCGCCGTGGTTGAGCAAATGCGTGGCGAAGGCATGGCGCAGCGTGTGCGGCGACAGCGGTGCCGTGACACCCGCAACCTGCGCGCAGCGCTTGACGATGACCCAGAACATCACGCGGCTCATCGCAGCCCCGCGCTGGGTCACGAAGACCGCATCGCTGCGCTGCCCGCCCAGGATGGCGCCGCGCGCCGTGGCCATGTAGCGCTCCAGCCACCAGTGCGCCTCCTGGCCGAAAGGCACCAGTCTTTCCTTTTGCCCCTTGCCGGTCACGCGCAGCACGCCCGAGCGCAGATCGATGCCATGCATCGGCAGATCCACCAGCTCGCTCACGCGCAGGCCGCTGGCGTACATCAGCTCCAGCATGGCGCGGTCACGCAGGCCCAGCGGCGTATCGACATCGGGCGCCTTGAGCAGCGCCTCCACCTGAGCCTGCGTCAGCGTATGCGGCACGCGCGGCGGCTGCCGTGCCGCCAGCATGCGCACCGTGGGATCGGCCGCAATGCGCTGCTCGCGCAGCGCCCAGTGGTAGTAGCGGCGCAGCACCGTCAACCGCCGGTTGGAAGAACTGGCCTTGGTCTGCTCCACCCGCACCGCGAAATAGCCCTGCAGTTCCAGCTCGCCCGCCGCATCCAGCGCCAGCGGCGGCCGCTGGTGCGCCAGCCACCGGCCCCAGGCCATCAGATCGCGGCGATAGGCCGCCAGCGTATTGCGCGACAGCCCGTCTTCCAGCAGCAGCGCATCCATGAACAGGTCCAGCGCATCCAGGCTGGCCGGCAGCGGCGCGGGCCAGGATGCAGGATCGGCAGCAGGTTCGGCTTCGGCAACCGAGGGGGACATGATGGAAGCGGCAGGCACTTGGGACATCCCATCAAGCCTACAACGAAAAAAACCCGAGGTCCGCAAGAAGCCTCGGGTTCTGATCCAACCGCTCTGGGCGGTGCTTACTCCAGCGTGAGTTTTTGCTGGGCAACCACCTTCTTGTAGGTCTCGTACTCTTCCTTGATCTGCTTGGCGAACTCTTCAGGCGAGTTGCCGATGACCAGGGAGCCCGTGTCCTCGATGCGCTTGCGCACGGCCGGGTCCTGCAGCACCTTGCGCACGGCGGCGTTGATCTTGTCCACCACATCCTTGGGCATGTTCTTGGGGCCCAGGATGCCGTAGTAGGCCATGCGGTTCACCGGCTCCAGGCCCACTTCCTTGAAGGTGGGCACATTGGGCAGCACGGCCAGGCGCTGGGGCGCGGCCACCACGATGGGCACCAGGCGGTTGTCCTTGATGAAGGGCAGGGCCGAGGGCAGGTTGTCCAGCACCATGGGCACCTGGCCCGCCACCACGTCGTTGAGCGCAGGGCCCGCGCCGCGGTAGGGGATGTGGGTGACGAAGGTGTTGGTCAGGCTCTTGTACAGCTCCATCAGCATGTGCTGGATGCCGCCCGTGCCCGAGGACGCATAGGAGTACTTGCCCTGGGACTTCTTGAGTTCGGCCTCGAAGCTCTTGTAGTCCTTGGCAGGGAACTTGGGGTTCACCGCAATCACGTTGGGCGTGGCCGCCACGTTGATGATGGGCGTGAAGTCCGTCAGCGTGTTGTACGAGATCTTGGGATTGATCGCGGGGTTGGTCGCCGTGGTCGAGACCGTGGCGATGCCCAGGCTGTAGCCATCGGGCTGCGAGCGCGCGGTTTCCATGGCGCCGATGACGCCGCCGCCGCCGCCGCGGTTGTCCACCACCACGGGCTGGCCCAGTTCCTTGGTCAGGGGTTCGGCGATCACGCGGGCGATGATGTCGGTCGTGCCACCGGGGGCGAAGGGCACCACCAGCTTGATCGGCTTGGTGGGGTAGGCCTGGGCCAGGGCTCCGGTGCTTGCGAGGACCAGGGTCAGTCCCATCCAGCTGCGACGATTCATACAGGATCTCCTTTTGGGGGTCGTGTTGACGAAGAGGTTTTCATGGACATCCGCAAGGCCGTGCCTGCGGATGGATGGTCTGCGAAATGAAGGCTCGCAAACGCTGCCACGGAACAGCCATGTTGGGGCCTGGAGCCCGCTGCGCGCTTGACGGTCGTCAGGACCTGCGCTTTCGGATCGGCTGTGTGGACCCCAGCGATGCTAAGGCCCGGGGCCCGGTTGTCACAGTTTGTCGCAGCACTGATTTCCCGGTGTTTACCCCTAGCCTCGCGCCATGGTTTCTCGGGAGACGCGGCGACTGCGGGGTTGCGCTTATGCTCAGCCCCCGTGAACTACGCCGTGCTGCTCTTCCCCGATTTTTCGCTCATCGTGCTTGGCTACGTGCTGTGCCGCTTCACACAGCTCAATCGCACGGTCTGGCAGGCGGTGGAGGCGCTGGTGTACTACCTGCTGTTTCCGGTGCTGCTGTTCCACTCCATCGTCAAGAGCCCGGTGGACTGGGGTGCCACCTCCCACTTGCTGGCCGCTGGCGTGTGTGCGGCCCTGGTCGGCATCGGCCTGGCCTACAGCCTGCCCTGGTGGCCGGGCCTGCGCGGCCGCATCGATGTGCGCGAGCATGCCGGCGCCGTGCAGGTGGCGTTTCGCTTCAACTCCTTCATCGGCCTGGCGCTGGCCAGCCGTCTGGCAGGGCCTGAGGGCCTGCTGTTCATCTCGGTGCTGATCGGCGTGAGCGTGCCGCTGTGCAATATCGCGGCCGTCTGGCCCATGGCGCGCGGCAGCAACCAGCATTTCCTGGGGCAACTGGTGCGCAATCCGCTGATCGTGGGCACGCTGTCGGGCCTGGTGTTCAGCGCGCTGGGGCTGAAGCTGCCCGCGCTGATCGAGCCGTCGATCTCCCGCATAGGCGCAGCCTCCATCGCGCTGGGCCTGATGTCGGCCGGCGCCGGCATGCAGTTCGGCGCGCTGGCCGCCGGCAAGCTGCTGGCCGTGTGCCTGCTGGCCGTGCGGCATCTGGTGCAGCCGCTGATCGCCTATGCCATGGTGCGGGCATTTGGCCTCAGCGGTGCGCAGGCGCTGATCCTCATGGCCTTCTCGGCCCTGCCCACCGCATCGTCATGCTATGTGCTGGCCGCGCGCATGGGCTACAACGGCTCGTATGTGGCGGGGCTGGTCACGCTGTCCACGCTGCTGGGCGTGCTCAGCCTGCCCTTTGCGCTGAGCCTGCTGCAGTTCTGATGCCGCTGTGCCGCGGCGCCCCTACAGCACGGCACGCATGTCGTCCGTGAAGGCGGCCGTGATGTCGTCCTGGCGTGCGCGCTTCCTGGCCACCATGGTGATGTCCACGTCATAGCTGAAGAGGGATTCGTCCAGCGCATGCAGCAGGCCGGCAGCCACATAGGGCGCTGCGTAATGTTCTGGCAGGTAGCCCAGGTGGGCGCCTGACAGGATGAGGATGGCGGCCGCCTCCATGTTGTCCGCCTCCGAGGTGACATGGCGCGGGCGCCCCGTCAGCGGCGCCTGCGGCAGTGGATAGGTGCGCCAGGTCCAGTCGGCCTCGCCCGCCTCCTGCGCGCCGATGCGGCCCGCGCGTGCGGCAAAGGGATGGCTGGCGCTGCAATAGGCCACCTGCCTTTCGCTGAACAGCAGCGTGTATTCCAGCGCCGGCGCACGGTGCAGGAAATAGCCCACGGCGACCTGGAGCTCGTCGCGCAGCAGCATTTCCTCCAGCTCGCGCGGCCCGCGCACCAGCACCGACAGGCGCACGGCCTCGTCGCGCTGGCGAAAGCGCTGTATGGCCCGCCCCATCAACGCGTTGTATTCCATGGGTGCATTGCCGATCAGGCCGATGGCCAGGCTGCCGACCAGCTGCCGGTGCATGTTGCGCGCCTGCGCACTGAAGCCTTCCAGTCCCTGCAGGGCCGTGCGAGCCATATCGACGAAGCGCCGGCCCTTGGCCGTCAGGCGAAAGCCGCCGCGCCCCCGTTCGCACAAACTGAAACCCAGCCGCGTCTCCAGTGTGGACAGCTGACTGCTGAGCGTGGACTGCCCTACGCCAAGGCTGGCCTGCGCCGCCGACACGCCGCCCGCGTCAACGATGGCCAGAAACACGCGCAGCAGCCGCAGGTCCAGATCTGAAACGGTATGGAGCATGGGGTTTTCACTCGGGAAAGATCGATTCTTATCGATGTTTGTAAATGGAACTTGAAATGGATGCAATCCGGGCTGCTGTCTAGCATCCACGGCTGTTGCAGCACATCTGGATTGAACAAAGAGGGACTGCAATACAGAACAAGAGGGGCGGGCCAGGGAATTCACTTCCATGGATACCGCTGTTTCAAGAGGCCCCTGCCAACAGGGCCGCAACAAAAGGGAGACAAACCATGTTGCTCGATATCTCGGTCGTGGTGATCTACGCGGCAGCCATGCTGCTGCTGGGCTGGTACGGCATGCGCCGCGCGAAGACGCAGGAGGACTTTCTCGTGGCCGGCCGCAACCTCGGGCCGGGCCTGTACATGGGCACCATGGCCGCCACGGTGATAGGCGGCGCCAGCACCGTGGGCACGGTGCGCCTGGGCTATGTGTACGGCATCTCCGGATTCTGGCTTTGCGCGGCGCTGGGCGCGGGCCTGCTGGTGCTGAACCTGTTCCTGGCCAAGCCCCTGCTCAGGCTGCGCATCTGCACCGTGACCCAGGTGCTGGAGCGGCGCTACAGCGCCCGCACCCAACAGGCCAGCGCACTGGTGATGCTGGCCTATGCTCTGATGCTGGCGGCCACGTCGGTGATCGCCATCGGCACCGTGATGGAGGTGCTGTTCGACCTGCCTCTGTGGATCTCCATCCTGGTGGGCGGTGGCGTCGTGGTCATCTACTCGGCCGTGGGCGGCATGTGGTCGCTGACGCTTACGGACATCGTTCAGTTCGTGATCAAGACCGCGGGCCTGATGCTGATCCTGCTGCCCATCTGCCTGTACCGCGTGGGCGGCTGGGACCAGCTGGTAGCGCGGCTGCCTGCGTCCAGCTTCGATGTCACCCACATCGGCTGGGACACCATCGCCACCTACTTCGTCATCTATTTCTTCGGAATCATGATCGGCCAGGACGTGTGGCAGCGCGTGTTCACGGCCCGCAGCGAACGGGTGGCCGCCGTGGCCGGCAGCCTCGCCGGCGTGTACTGCGTGGTCTACGGACTGGTCGGCGCCCTGGTGGGCATGACAGCGCGCGTGCTGCTGCCGGACCTGGACAACGCCAACAATGCCTTTGCCGCCATCGTGCAGGCCAGCCTGCCGGACGGCATCCGCGGCCTGGTGATCGCTGCCGCGCTGGCCGCCATGATGTCCACCGCCAGCGCGGCCATGCTGGCGGGCTCCACCGTGCTGGCCGAAGACCTCGTGCCCCTGCTGCGGCAAGGCAAGCCTCTGGCCGATGTGCGCTGGCACCGGCTGCTGACGCTGCTGGTGGGCCTTGCCGTGCTCGGCATCGCCCTGGTGGTGGACGACGTGCTCAACGCCCTGACCACCGCCTACAACCTGCTCGTGGGCGGCATGCTGGTGCCGCTGATCGGCGCCATCTACTGGCGCCGGGCCACCACGGCCGGCGCCATCGCCAGCATGCTGCTGGGCTGCGCCACGGCAGTGGTCTTCATGGTCCGCGACGGATTGGCCGCCAACACGC
Organism: Delftia sp. WSY_10; assembly: GCF_043104705.1. Classification (NCBI taxonomy): domain Bacteria; kingdom Pseudomonadati; phylum Pseudomonadota; class Betaproteobacteria; order Burkholderiales; family Comamonadaceae; genus Delftia; species Delftia sp. WSY_10. The sequence continues at coordinate 145,958 of NZ_JBICKY010000032.1, forward strand.
CGATCTACGCCAGCCTGGCCATGAGCACGGCCAGTTTCATCCTCATCAGCCTGGCGCAGCGCTCGCAGCAGCGCTCCCTGTCGGGCATCCAATCCTGAACCAAGGGACACCCATGACCCTCTTTACTGCAGACAGGCTGGCGGCGCTGCGTGCGCGCTTCGGCGGAGACAACGAGTCCGTCATCCACGATCCGCATTTCCGCACCGTGGCCGCCCACATCATCGACGCCAGCGGCACGCGCAGCGCACCCTACGCAGGCATTCCCACGCTGCTGGATGCCCCCATGCACCCCATGGACTGGAGCCGCCCGGACTTCGGCGAACTGCAGGCCGCGCTGATCGGCGTGCCCATGGACCTGGGCATCAGCAACCGCAGCGGCTGCCGCTTCGGGCCCAGGGCGCTGCGCGCGATAGAGCGCGTGGGCCCCTACAACCATGTACTCAGATCCGCGCCCACGCGCGAGCTGCGCGTGGCGGACATCGGCGACGTGCCGCTGTCCAGCCGCTACAGCCTGGAGCAGTCGCACCGCGACATAGAGTCGGCCTTCGCGAAGATCCATGCGGCCGGCGTGATTCCGCTGTCTGCGGGCGGAGACCACTCCATCACCCTGCCCATACTGCGCGCGCTGGGCCGCGACCGGCCACTGGCCCTGGTCCACTTCGATGCCCACTGCGATACTGGCGGCCCCTTCGACGGCAGCCGCTTCCACCACGGCGGCCCCTTTCGCCAGGCCGTGCTGGATGGCGTGCTCGACCCCACGCGGACCATACAGATCGGCATACGCGGTGCGGCCGAATATCTCTGGGAGTTCTCCTACGAGTCGGGCATGACGGTGATCCACGCAGAGGACCTTCCCGCGCTGGGCGTGGACGGCGTCATTGCCCGCGCACGCGAGGTGGTGGGCGATGCGCCCGTCTACGTCTCCTTCGACGTCGACTGCCTGGACCCGGCCTTTGCGCCCGGCACGGGCACGCCCGAGGTGGGAGGCCTGACGGTGCGCGAAGCCCAGGCCATGGTGCGCGGCCTGGCCGGCATCCACATCGTGGGCGGTGACGTGGTCGAGGTCTCGCCCGCCTACGACGCCACCACCAACACCGCCCATGCGGGCGCGCAGATGCTGTTCGAAATCCTCAGCCTGATCTGCGCACGCCACGCCGACCGAGGCGCCGCAAGCCCTGTCTAGGTGCCCGCCCCGTCCCCGTGCCAGGTGGACGACCCCATGCCCTCCGCCCCCGGCTCACGCAGCAGCTCCAGCGGCGTGCTGCCGTAGCGTGCCCTGAAGCGCCGGGAAAAATGCGCGAGCGAGTTGAAGCCGCAGCGCTGCGAGATTTCCGTGACGCCCAGCGTTCCCGGCTTCGCTGCGCGCAGCAGCGCATGGGCGCGCTCCAGTCGATAGTCCATGAGTTCGGCGCTGAGGCTGGTGCCTTCGCGCGACAGCCGCGATTGCAGCGAGCGCACGGAAAGTCCCAGCCTCGATGCCACGCGCTCCGGCCCCAGCGCCGGGTCCGGATATTGGCGGGCGATCAATTGGCGCACCCGGCACAACAGCACGTGCATGGGCGCGTCAGGCCGGGCTGCAGCCCTTTCGGCCCCGGCCTGCAGCACGGTCTTCAAGGTGTTGATGACCAGATCGGACAGCTGCGCGGACTCGCCCTCGGGCAGGGGCGCCTGCCATGCATGGATCAGTTGCATCTGCTGGACGAGCAGCTGCAACGACGCGCAGTCAGGCAGGCTGCGTGCCAGCAGTTGCGAAGCCATGCCTGCGCACGAATCGATCAGCGCCAGCGGCACGGCCAGCACGAGCAGGTCCACGGCTTCGTCCTGCCAGATGCGGTAGCCGCACCGCTCGTCCAGCAGGAACATTTGGCCGGGCTGCGCATGCGACTCGCCGCCCGCAACCGCCGCGCCCGGCCCATCGAGCGCAGACACCCGGGCGCGACCCTTGAGGTAGAGCAGGCACAGCAGGCTGGCCGGGCTCGCGCGCTGGCAACCCGCCTGCAGGCGCTGCATGCCGTGGCCCGCCGCCATCTGGATGCGGTTGAACACCACCGCGCCCACGCCACGCGATGTGAGCACGGCGTCGAAGCGCTCGGGCCGCGCCACCAGGGGCGTGTGCGGCATCTGCGCCTCACGGCTGGCATCGCTCCAGAATTGCGCTCGCCCCAGGGGGGCGACATGCATCGTGGACCACCGGTTGTATGTCATACATTCCTCGCCCGGCGCGCAGCGCGCGGCCTGTTTTTGTGAGGGGCTGTGCGGGGAAGTCGATCGCGCCCCGGGGACTCGGGCAGACGGACCGACGACAGGGCCACGCGGCAGCATGAACCCTGGATTTTCGGGATTCCGGTGCCATCAGGCCATTGGACCATTCTGAAAATCGGCAGTCGACCGGGATGAATTCCTAGGCCGTTGCGCCAAAGCGGCCCGGATCACCGCGCGATGGCAGGCAGCCGCTCGCTCCACAGCGTGGACTGGTTGCGGCCGTTGCGCTTGGAGTAGTACAGCGCGGCGTCGGCACGCTCCAGGCAGCCCTGGGCCGAGGCATCGCTGCGCTGCAGCTCGTACACGCCCAGGCTGATGGTGATGCGCAGGTCGCCGGCCAGGCCCGCATCGATGGCGCGCGCGGCAACGGTTTCGCGCAGGCTTTCGGCGCGGCGCAGGCCCACCTCGGCATCGGTGTCGGACAGCAGCACGGCAAACTCCTCGCCGCCCAGCCGGCCCACCATGTCTTCCCTGCGCATCTCCTGCGCCACCGAGGCCAGCAGTTCCTTGAGCACGATGTCGCCCACCGCGTGGCCGTAGCCGTCGTTCACCTGCTTGAAGTGGTCTATGTCCAGCATGATCAGCGTGGAATGCGCGACCAGGCCGCTGCGCAGATGGTCCAGCTCCATCGCCAGCCGCTCCAGGAAGGCGCGGCGGTTGGGAATGCCCGTCAGCGCATCGGTCAGCGCCAGCGTTTCCAGCTGGGATTCGCGCTGCTGCCTCTCCGTCGCATCGTGGAAGACCCAGCAATGGCCGATGGAGCGGTCGCCGTCGCGCAGCTGCATGCCCTCGATCTCCACATAGTGGCCATCGGGCAGCGCATGCAGGGAGCGGCCGGCCACGGGCCCTGCGCTGAGCACGCCTGCCACCGACGCCGGCAGCAGCTGGATCAGCGCCGGCATGCCCAGCCCCACAAGGGCGGCAGGCGCCATGTCCAGTTGCAGGGCAGCGGCCAGCATGCGGTTGGCCGCCAGCACCTGGCGGCCCTGGGCGTCGGTGACCAGAATGCCTGCGGGAAAGCGGTCGATGATGGCCTCCAGCCGGTGCTGGGTCTCGGCCAACGCGGTCTCGGCGCGCCGGCGCGCGTCGGTATCGATCATGGTCCAGATGACGCGGCCGTCGTCCTCGTCGGGGTCCAGCAGCGAGCCCTGCATGTCGAACCAGTGGCCCGAGCCCGACGGCATGCGCAGGATCCATTCCGTGCGCACCGTGCCGCGTGCGTTGAGCTGCCCGTACAGCTGGCCGAAGCGTTCGAAACTCTCGTCGCTGACATGCAGCGAGCGCAGGTTCACGCCACCGGGCAGCCGGTCTGTCTCGATCTCAAAGGTCTGCACCGCGCGCTCGTTGGCATAGAGGATTTCGCGCTGGGGACCGGCCATGACGATCAGGGCGCTTCCCCGGTCCAGCAAGGCCTTGATCAGGCGGGACTGCTCCACGCGCTGCTGTATGTCGGTGTGCGTGCCCAGCATGCGCACGGGCTTGCCGTCGGCATCGCGCTGGGTGATTTCGCCGCGCGACTCCACCCACAGCCAGCTGTCGGCCGAGCTGCGCAGCCGCATCTCCACGCGGAAGTCGGCACCGGCCTCGGCATGGCGCTGCAGCCGCGCCAGCACGCGCGCCCTGTCCGAGGGATGGACCATCGCGCAGAAGGCGTCGTAGTTCATGGGGAACTGGCCTGGCTCGAAGCCCAGCATCTGGTAGCAGCGCGCATCCCACTCCACATGGCCGCTGCGGCAGTCCCACTCCCACAGGCCGTCACGCACGGCGCCCACCGTCAGGCGCAGGCGCTCCTCGCTGTGGCGTATGGATTCCTGTATGGCCTGGTCCTGCGTGACGTCGTGCACATAGCCATGCCACAGCAGCGAGCCGTCTTCCTCCTGCTGCGGCCGGGCGTGGCCGTGCAGCCAGCGCAGCTCGCCTCCAGGCCCGTAGACGCGGTATTTGTGCTCCCAGACATCCTTGCGCCCCACGCTGTCCTGCACCGAGGTCGCCAGGGCGGGCAGATCCTCGGGGTGCACGCGCTTGAGCAGTTCATGGTCGGCGAACCGGACGGCGTCGGCCCTTGCGCCATGCAGCTCGAAGAACCCCGGGCTGGTGAAGGGAAACTGGAACTGGCCATCCGCGCCGATGCGGAACTGGAACAGCCCCCCGGGCACCTCCTGCGCCAGCCGCGCGAAGCGCCGCTCGCCCTGCAGCCGCATGCGCTCGCTGAGCTGGCGCTGGCGCGCCAGCCACAACGTCAGCAGTACGGCCAGCAGCAGCACCGCCGTGCCTATGCCATTGCGCAGCAGGCCGCGCTCCAGCGATTCCTCCAGCGATTCGAAGATGGCCTTCTTGTCCAGCCCTGCGCTGACGATCAGCGGATAGCCCTCCACCCTGCTCCAGGCATACATGCGCAGCACGCCATCGACCGAGGACTCGGCCTCGTAGGTGCCGCGCTCCATGGCCGGCGCGAACTGTGACACGCGCACATCGGAGACCGAACGCCCCATCACCTCGTCCTGTCCCTGAGAGCGCGCCAGATAGACACCGTCGGTGCGCAGCAGCAAGATCACGTCCTTGGCGCCATCGAAGATGGACTGGAAATAGCGCGAAATGTATTCGGGCGACAGCGACAGCACCAGCACGCCCGAGAACTGCCCCTGGCGGTACAGCGCGCGGCTCAGCTGTATGGTCCATTTGTGGGAGACACGCCCCTGCACGGGGCGGCCGATGAACATGCCCATGTTCTCGCGGTTGGCATGCACCTGGAAATGCTCGCGGTCCCGGATGGAGACCTTGGCAGCCCGCGTCTGCACCTCCTGCTGGAGGTTGGAGTACACGATGTCCCCTTTCTCGTCGGCCACGGCGATCTGCAGTAAGGTGCCGGCCGGGTAGGCGTCGAACGTGGTCTGCACGGCACGCCGAAACCCGTCGACATCGCCATCGGCAAAGTCGGACTCCAGGCCGCGCATGGTGTAGTCCAGGCCGGACAGCAGGGTCTGCACCTGCACCGACACCGCATGCGACATTTGCCCCACCCGCAGCCAGGACTGGGACTCGGTAAAGCTGCGCTGCGTGCGGTGGCTGTCCACCAGCACCGTCCAGTACGCCACCGTGGCCAGCAGCACGCAGCACAGGCCCACCCAGACGGCCACCGTGGTCTGGGTCAGCGGTTCTGCGTTCAGCAGGCGGGACAGGCTGCGGGGAGGCTTTGCGCGCATATCAAACATCATGTTGAGTCACACAGGCCCCGCGCCTTCAAGGGCAGTGGCCCGCAACAGGCCGCCGGGGGGCACTCCGACAGAGCGCAACAATTGTTTCACACACAAGCGCCCTGGTCTTATCAGCTCAATCCGATCTTTGCGACAGTGCCCAGGCCACATGCTCGCGCACCATGGCGTCGGGATGTTCGGCGCGGCTGGCCAGCGCCTGGCGCAGTGCCGTATCGCCGGTTTCACGCCAGGCGTTTCCCAGCGCCACGGCCACGTTGCGCAGCCAGCGCGCATGGCCTATGCGCCGGATGGGACTGCCTTCGGTCAGGCGCAGGAAGGTCGCCTCGTCCCAGGCAAAGAAGTGCACCAGCTGCCCGCCAGCCAGGATCTCGCGCGCATCGAAATCAGGCAGGCGGCTGGGCTGGGCAAACTTGTTCCAGGGGCAGGCCAGCTGGCAGTCGTCGCAGCCATAGATGCGATTGGCCATCAGCGGCCGCAACTCCTCGGGAATGGCGCCCGCATGCTCGATGGTCAGGTAGGAGATGCAGCGCCGCGCATCCACCCGGTGCGGCGCCACGATGGCGCCCGTGGGGCAGGCCGTGATGCAGGCTGCGCAGCTGCCGCAGTGCGCGGTCACGGGCGCCGTGGGCTCCAGCGCCAGGTCCACATAGATCTCGCCCAGGAAGAACATGGAGCCTGCCTCGCGGTTGAGCACCAGCGTGTGCTTGCCACGCCAGCCCTGGCCGCTGCGCCGGGCCAGCTCGGCCTCCAGCACGGGAGCGGAATCGGTGAAGGCGCGGTGGCCGAAGGGGCCGACCTCCTGGGCGATGCGCTCTGCCAGCTTCTGCAGCCGGTTGCGCAGCACCTTGTGGTAGTCACGGCCCCGGGCATAGACGGAGACGATGCCCTCGGCGGGCCGCTGCAGCCTCTCCCACTCCATGGCCTGCCAGGCGCCGGGCGCGTCGGCGGGCGTGTCGCGCGGCAGGTAGTCCATGCGGGCCGTGATCACGCTCACGGTGCCTGGCACCAGCTCGGCAGGCCGCGCGCGGCGCAGTCCGTGGGCCTGCATATAGTCCATCTCGCCATGGAACCCCTGGGCCAGCCACTGCATCAAACCCGGCTCCGCAGACGACAAATCCACGCCAGCCACGCCAATTTGGGAAAATCCCAGTTCGCGGGCCCAGCCTTGCATCAAAGGAACCAATTGACTGCTGCACAACATACTCCCTCGATTGTAGAAAGCGCCCGGCCGCAGGATGCGGAAACTGCGGGCCATCGCTGGATATGGGGCAGCGAGGAAGACACGCAGCGGTTTGCGCAGCAGCTCGCGGACCATCCGGCGCTGCGCAATGCCTACGTCACGCTGCACGGCGACCTGGGCGCCGGCAAGACCACGCTGGTGCGGCACTGGCTGCGCGCACTGGGCGTGCAGGGCCGCATCAAAAGCCCCACCTATGCCGTGGTGGAGCCGCACGAGGCGCCGGGCCTGTCCATCTGGCATTTCGACTTCTACCGCTTCGACGATCCGCGCGAGTGGGAGGATGCAGGATTTCGCGATATTTTCGCCAGCCCCGGTCTCAAGCTGGCAGAATGGCCCGAAAAGGCCGCAGCGCTTACGCCTGCGGCAGATATAGCTATTCATATCGAAGCAATCGACGAGACGCAGCGCCAGGTGAGCCTGATCGCCGGCACGCCCGTCGGACGCGCCGTGATCGAAGCACTCAAGGCATGAGCGACGCCCAACCCTTCTCCTATCCGTCCGGCCTGTCGCGCCGCAACCTGCTGCAGGCGGGCTCCATCGTGCTGCTGCTGGGCCGCCAGCACATTGCGCACGGCGCCACCATCGTGGCCGTGCGCGTCTGGCCTGCGCCAGAGTACACGCGCGTGACCATCGAGTCCGACCGGCCGCTGGCTGCCAAGCAGTTCTTCGTGGACCAGCCGCCTCGGCTGGCCGTGGACATCGAAGGCATCGACCTCAATCCCGCGCTGCGCGAGCTGGTCGCCAAGGTGCGCTCCGACGACCCCAACATCGCATCCATCCGCGTGGGCCAGAACTCGCCCAGCGTGGTGCGCCTGGTGATCGATCTCAAGCAGCCCGCCAAGCCCCAGGTCTTCACCCTGCAGCCGGTGGCGGCCTACAAGCACCGGCTGGTGTTCGACCTGTACCCGGCCAAGGCCGTGGACCCGCTGGAAGCGCTGATCAGCGAGCGCCTGCGTGATGCCTCCAGCGACGACACCGCCGTGGCGGCGGCACCTCCACCACCTCCTGCACCCGCAATGCCCCGCCCCCCAGGCGCCGCGGCGCCGGCCCCCGACCCCCTGGGCGACCTGATCGCCCAGCACAGCGGCGGCCCGGGCGGCAAGACGCCTGCGCCGCCGCCTGCCGTGATCGCGCAGGCGCCGGCTCCCGCGGCTGCGCCGCGTCCTCCTGCCCCAGCGCCTGCGCCCGTTCCGGCCCCTGCCCCCATTGCCGCGCCCAACATCGCCACCTCGCGCCAGACCGACCGCATCATCATCGTGGCGCTGGACCCGGGCCACGGCGGCGAGGACCCCGGCGCCACCGGCCCCAGCGGCACGCGCGAGAAGGATGTGGTGCTCAAGATCGCCCACCTGCTGCGCGACCGCATCAACAACACCCGCATCGGCGGCAGCCCCATGCGCGCCTTCATGACGCGCGACGCCGACTTCTTCGTGCCGCTGGCCACCCGCGTCGAGAAAGCCCGGCGCGTTCAGGCCGACCTTTTCATCAGCATCCATGCCGATGCCTTCACCACGCCAGCTGCGCGTGGCGCCAGCGTCTTTGCGCTCAGCGACAAGGGCGCCTCCAGCACGGCCGCGCGCTGGCTGGCCAACAAGGAAAACCAGTCCGACCTCGTGGGCGGGCTGAACATGGGCTCGCAGGACCAGCACGTGCAGCGCATGCTGCTGGACATGAGCACCACGGCCCAGATCAAGGACAGCCTCAAGCTCGGCGGCGCCCTGCTGGGCGAGATCGGCAACATGGCCAAGCTGCACAAGCCGCGCGTGGAGCAGGCCGGCTTTGCCGTGCTCAAGGCGCCCGACATCCCCAGCGTGCTGGTGGAGACCGCCTTCATCAGCAACCCCGAGGAAGAAGCCCGGCTGCGCAGCAGCGCCTACCAGGTGCAGCTGGCCGACGCGCTGATGCGCGGCATCCGCAACTACTTCGCGCACAACCCGCCGCTGGCCCGCAGCCGCTCCGTCTGAGCCGCGAGGGTTGCCACAGGCACGGCGGCATGCCGTCCGCCGCCGCTGTCGGACAGGCAGGACCGGACGCTTCCAAACCGCCCGGCCCCAGCTCGGGCAACTCTCCTACCACGGCCGCAGGCCGTGAATGAGAGCATGCCAACATGTTCCACACAATGCTTGCGCCACCATCCATCCGCCGAAGCAACGCAGGCCACGACAGGAGATGAACATGAAGACACGCCTTTATTCCATTGCCGCCGCTGCCGCCATTGCCTTGTTCTCTGCCGGCTGTTCCACCAACCCCAGCAACGCCCAGATCGGTACCGGCGTCGGCGCCGTGGCCGGTGGTGTGGTGGGTGACGCGCTGTTCGGCAGCACGCTGGGCACCGTGGGCGGCGCAGCCGCCGGCGCACTCATCGGCAACGAGGTGGGCAAGCGCAACGACCGCCGCTGACCCCTGCCGCCGCCGTTCGGCCACTGAACGAAAAAGCCCCTTGCGCCATCACGGCGCAAGGGGCTTTTTGCTGTGCGCTGAAGGCTCAGGAAGCCGTCTTGGGCGCGCGGCCCGCGCGCCATGCGCCGAAGATGGCGATCAGGCCCGGCACCAGGATCAGGCCCCAGATGATCTTCTCCAGGTTCTCGCGCACCCAGGGCAGGTTGCCGAAGAAATAACCGGCGGCGCTGATGCCGAACACCCAGACAATGGCTCCGCCCACGTTGAACGCCGTGAACTTGCCTCGGTCCATGGCAGCCACACCGGCCACGAAGGGGGCAAAGGTGCGGATGAACGGCATGAAGCGCGCCAGCACGATGGTGATGCCGCCGTAGCGCTCGTAGAACGCATGGGCCTGGTCGAAGGCACGCCGGTTGAACCAGCGCGAATCCTCCCACTGGAACACCTTGGGCCCTATGTAGCGGCCTATGGTGTAGTTGCACTGGTCGCCCAGCACGGCCGCCACCAGCAGCACGGTGCAGGCGATCGAATAGTCCATCAGCCCCACGCCGCACAGCGCGCCGACGATGAACAGCAGCGAGTCGCCGGGCAGAAAGGGCATGACCACCACGCCCGTCTCCACGAAGACGATGAGAAACAGCAGCGCGTACACCCAGGGTCCATAGGCCACGACGAAGGCCTCCAGGTGCTTGTCTATGTGCAGGATGAAGTCGATCAGGAACTGAATGATTTCCAAAAGAAGGTCCTCCGCGGCGGACGCCGCACCGGCCCGTACTGTACTTCGCCGGCATGCCCCCACAGCCGAGCCAGAGCCGATCGCACCGCCGCGCACACCGGCGCTTGCATGGAACTACAAATGCTTGGAATCGCGCCTGTTTTGTTACACAACTTGATAAAACTCTACGAAAAACTCACGAGTGCGTCAGCTTTTTGCAGGCAAAGTCCTTGCATGCCGTCGGCACCGCCGGCCCGGCCTCACCACCATCATCAGGACAAAAGGAAGCAAGCCATGAACAAGACCCTTCGCACCTTCGAGCGCATGACTGAACGCAAGTCGGGCACCACCATGGGCCGCAGCCTGGCCGTCGCCGCCCTTGTGGCCGGCGCGCTGGCCCTGGGCGGCTGCGCCCACCGTCCCAACAACGCGCAGCTGGGCACGGGCGTGGGTGCCGTGGCCGGTGGCGTGCTGGGCAGTGCCCTGTTCGGCACCACGCTGGGAACCGTGGGCGGCGCGGCCGCCGGTGCGCTGGTCGGCAACCAGATGGGCAGCAACAGCGACCGTGCCGGCCGCCGCCGCTGAGGCCGCGCGGCCCCGGCCGCCCTCATCAAAGAGTGCCCCCGGCTCTGGCCTTTGTGGCCGGGGACGCCTCTTGGAGCCGCCTGTGCGGCTCCTTTTTTTGCGCGTGCCCAAGGCACTCCGACCCCATTCCCACAGGCCTCAAGCGGTGGATGCGAGCCCCTAGAATTGCCCTGTGAACGCATCCACCCCCTCCCCCGACACCCTTCCCCGCCGCCCCATCCGCGACCTGCCCGACGAGCTGATCAGCCAGATCGCGGCCGGCGAAGTCGTCGAGCGTCCTGCCTCGGTGGTGCGCGAACTCGTGGACAACGCCCTGGATGCCGGTGCCCGCCAGATCAACGTGCGGCTGCTGGCCGGCGGCGTGCGGCTGATCTCGGTGGAGGACGACGGCGGCGGCATCCCGCGCGATGAGCTGCCCGTGGCATTGCGCCGCCATGCCACCAGCAAGATCACCGATCTGCACGACCTGGAGACCGTGGCCACCATGGGCTTTCGCGGCGAGGCGCTGGCGGCCATCTGCTCGGTGTCGGAGGCGTCCATTCTCTCGCGCCCTGCGGGCCAGGACTCGGCCTATCTGCTCGACGCGCGCAGCGGCGAGCTGCGCCCCGCCGCGCGCAACCAGGGCACGACGGTCGAGGTCAAGGAGCTGTTCTTCTCCACGCCGGCCCGCCGCAAATTCCTCAAGAGCGATGCCACGGAGCTGGCCCACTGCATAGAGTCCGTGCGCCGCCATGCCCTGGCCCGGCCCGACGTGGGCTTTGCCATCTGGCACGAAGGCAAGCTGGTCGAGCAGTGGCGTGCCGCCGGCAGCATGTCGGATGAAGCCCTTGCGCGCCGCCTGGGCGATGTGCTGGGCGACGCCTTCGTGCAGAACTCCGTGACCGTGGAGCACTGGTCGGGCGCCGTCCATGTCACGGGCCGCGCGGGCATTCCCGATGCGGCGCGCTCCCGGCCCGACCACCAGTTCTGCTACGTCAATGGCCGCTTCGTGCGCGACAAGGTGCTGACCCACGCCTCGCGCAGCGCCTACGAGGATGTGCTGCACGGCCACAAGCAGCCCGTGTATGCGCTGTATGTGGAGATCGACCCCGCGCGCGTGGACGTGAACGTGCACCCCACCAAGATCGAAGTACGCTTTCGCGACAGCCGCGAGGTGCACCAGGCCGTGCGCCACGCCATAGAGAACGCGCTGGCCGCACCGCGTGCCGCCGCAGCAGCCGCTGCGGCTGCCGAAGAGGCCGCGCGCACGCCCGAGCTTGCGCCCACCGCTGCGGCAGCGCCGGCCACGGCGCCCAAGGCATCCATGCCCGCCTGGCCCCAGGCCCGCATGAGCTTTGGCGATGAGCAAGGCGGCCACAAGGTCAGCAATATGGCGGGGCTGTGGGCCCCCATGCGCGAGGCCGCAGCCGCAACGGTTGCAAGTCCGGCCCAGGCCTTGGCCGCCGAGCAGCCAGCCGTGCTCGCTGTACCCGCTGTGCCCACTGCTGCCCTGGCCCCCGTCAGCTACGCGCCCCCGGCTTACGCGCCGGCCGTCCAGTCCCCGACTGTTGCCGTTGCCGAGCCTGCTCCTGCGGATTTCTCTGCGCCCCGCACATCATCCGCAGCGGCCCCGGCAGCGTCCGACGAGCCCGTCTGGCCCCTGGGCCGCGCCGTCGCCCAGATCCACGGCGTGTACATACTGGCCGAGAACGCCCAGGGCATGGTCGTGGTGGACATGCATGCGGCGCACGAGCGCATCGTCTACGAGCAGCTCAAGAATGCCGTCAATGCGGCAGAACAGATCCCCAGCCAGCCGCTGCTGATTCCCGCCACCTTCGCCGCCACGCCCGAGGAAGTGGCCACGGCCGAGGCCCATGGCGACACGCTGCAGGCGCTGGGCATGGAAGTCTCGCCCTTCTCTCCCAAGACCCTGGCCGTGCGTGCCGTGCCCGCCACCCTGGCCCAGGGCGATGCCGTGGAGCTGGCGCGCAGCGTGCTGGCCGAGCTGGCCCAACACGACGCCAGCACCGTGGTGCAGCGCGCGCGCAATGAGATCCTGGCCACCATGGCCTGCCACGGCGCCGTGCGCGCCAACCGCCGCCTGACGCTGGACGAGATGAACGCCCTGCTGCGCCAGATGGAAGTCACCGAGCGCTCCGACCAATGCAACCATGGCCGCCCCACCTGGCGGCAGATGAGCATGAAGGAACTGGACGCGCTGTTCCTGCGCGGTCGCTGAACCTGCGAGGCTGCCGCCAGCGCCGTCAGAGCCGTCTACACCGTCAGTCGCGCATGTTCGCGAAGGCCGCCAGCTGCTCGTATTTGCGGTCTTCCTCGGCGATCAGGCGCGCCAGGTCCTCGCGGCCCGAGGCCGGCACCATGCCGGCATCTTCCAGGCGCTTGCGCACGGCGGGCTCGGCCAGCGCCTCCTGAAGGGCCGCCGTGATGTGCTGCGCGGTGGCGGCGGGCAGCCCGCGCGGCGCCATCAGCGCAAACCAGCCCACCAATTCATAACCGCGCAGCGGCGCCAGCTCGGCCATGGCCGGAACCTGGGGCAAGGCGGACAGGCGCTGCGCGCTGGTGACCGCCAGGGGCACGATGCGCCCGCTCTGCAAAAACGGTTGCGCCGCCGTGGGCGAGAGCATGGCCAGGTCCAGGCTGCCGCCCGCCAGGTCGCTGGTCAACGGCGCCACGCCGCGGTAGGGCACATGGGTGATGGAAACACCGGCGCGCTGCTTGAACAGCTCTCCCGCGAAATGCAGGGTCGATCCCACGCCCGAGCTGCCGTAGCTGAGCTTGCCGGGCTGGCGGCGCGCCAGCTCCAGCAAGTCGGCCAGGGTCTTCACGCCCAGGCCCGGGCGTGCGGCCAGGATCAGCGGGCCGGTGGCCACCAGGCCCAGCGGCGTGAAATCGCGGCGGCCGTCGTAGCGCTGCGCGGGGTTGACGATGCGCGTGGCCACCAGCTCGTTGCTGGCCCCCACCAGCAGCGTGTAGCCATCGGCCGGTGCCGAGGTCACGCGCTGTGCCGCAATGGCACCCGCCGCCCCGCCCACGTTGTCCACCACCACCGTGCCGCGCAGCCGCGCGGCCAGCGCATCGCCCACCACGCGCGCCGCCAGGTCCACCGATCCACCGGCCGGGTATCCGACGACCAGCTTCAAGGGCTTGGCAGGAAAGCTGCCCTGAGCAGCGGCCGGCAGGACCAGCCCCAGCGCGGCCGCGCCCAGGAGGCTGCGGCGGCTCAGGACCTGGCGGGCCTCGGAGAAGAGAGGAAATGCAGTGCGCATGGTGGCAATCGCAGGTGAAGTCGTGAAAGGAATCCGGTGCGGGCGCAGCGCCTCAGGCGGCGGACAGAAAGCGCCGGGCCAGCTTCACCCAGTAGGTGGCGGCCAACGGCAGGATGCGGTCGTTGAAGTCGTAGCCGGGGTTGTGGACCATGCAGCCGCCCGTGCCATGGGTGTCGCCCACGCCGTTGCCCACGATCAGATAGCTGCCCGGGCATTGTTCGAGCATGAAGGAGAAGTCCTCGCTGCCCGTCAGCGGCTGCAGGCCGGGGATCAGCGCCTGCTCGCCCAGCCAGTCGCGCGCCACCTCGCGGGCGAAGGCCGTGCTGGCCGCATCGTTGACCAGGGCCGGATAGCGCCAGCGGTAGTCCACCACGGCCTCGGCCCCCAGCGTGGCGGCCTGGGCATGGGCCAGCGCGGTGATGCGTTCGCGCAGCAGGGAACGCACCTCGGGCCGGTAGGCGCGCACGGACAGGCGCAGCTCCACCTCGCCAGGGATCACGTTGGGCGCATCGCCGCCATGGATGGCGCCCACGCTGACCACGGCCATGTCGCGCGGATCGACATTGCGCGAGACCACGGTCTGCAGCGCCAGCACCAGGTGGGCCGCCGCCACCACCGGGTCGGCCGACAGGTGGGGCGCCGAGCCATGGCCGCCCTTGCCGCGCACGGTGATGATCACCGTGTCCGACGAGGCCATGAACGAGCCCTCGCGAAAGCCGAACTGCCCCTCGGCAAAGCCCGGCATGTTGTGCAGCGCAAAGATGGCATCGCAGGGGAAGCGCTCGAACAGGCCGTCCTCAACCATCTTGCGGCCGCCGCCCAGGCCCTCCTCGGCCGGCTGGAAGATCAGGTGCAGCGTGCCGTCGAAGCCGCGTGCCTGGGCCAGCTCGCGCGCGGCGGCCAGCAGGATGGCGGTATGGCCGTCGTGCCCGCAGGCATGCATGCGGCCCGCATGGCGGCTGGCGTAGGGCAGGCCGGTCTGCTCGTGGATGGGCAGCGCATCCATGTCGGCGCGCAGGCCCAGCCGGCGCGTGCCCGAACCGCAGCGCAGCGTGCCGACCACGCCCGTGCCTCCCAGCCCTCGATGCACTTCATAGCCCCAGGAGGCCAGGCGCTCGGCCACCAAGTCGCTGGTGGCGAACTCCTCGAAGGCCAGTTCGGGATGAGCATGCAGGTGATGGCGCAGGGCCACCATCTCGGCCTGCGTGGCACGAATGCCGGCAAGCACCGGATCGGCGGCTTCGGCCGTGGTGGAAACGGGCGGGTCAATGTTCATGCCCGCAGTCTAGGAAGCGTGGGCAGCGGGCGGAAGACCGCCAGCGCCTGCCCTGCCAGGCATTGCCTGTCATCCCCCGGCATGCGCCGATCACAGCAATGGCAGGGATGGCGGCCATGGCACGAAACCTGCAAGATCGGCCCATGAATTCCCAGCCCCACCTCGATGCCGGTCCCGCCATGAAGCTGCACCAGATGCGCTACCTCGTCGCCGTGGCCGGCTGCGGCAGCGTGCGCGCCGCGTCACGCGCGCTGGGCATCACCCAGTCGGCCATCACCCAGGCCCTGCGCGAGCTGGAGGAAGGCCACCGCCTTGCGCTGTTCGAGCGCCAGAGCAGCGGCATCGTCCTCACGCCGGCCGGGCGCACGCTGCTGCGCCATGCCCAGCTGATCACCGGGCAGATGGCCCAGGCCGAGGATGAAATGGCCCGCCTGCGCGACACCTGCGCCGTGGCGCGCCTGTCCGTGGGCGTGACGCCCTGGGTGGGCCAGAGCCTGCTGCCCCATGTGCTGCGCGCCTTCCGCGCCGAACTGCCCCAGGTGCGGCTGGAGCTGTTCGAGGGCCTGTCGGCCGTGGCCCATCCGCGCCTGCGCGAAGGCACGCTGGACCTGCTGATCGGCCGCGTGCCCTCGGGCCCCTCGGGCGGCGACCTGCATGGCACGCCGCTGTTCCGCTACGACGCCACCGTCGTGGCCCGCACGGGCCATCCGCTGGCAGGCGCCCGCTCGCTGGCCGAGCTGATGGACTGCGACTGGCTGCTCAACTACACGCCGCCTGAAGAAGACGACCTGGTGCGGCGCCTGTTCCTGCGCCACGGCCTGCCCGTGCCCGTGGGCCACATCCACCTGGTGCATTCGGCATCACTGCTGCTGCACCTGATCGCGCACAGCGACATGCTCTCGTTCTGCCCCTGGCCGCTGATCGAATCGGGCGTGCCCCAGGGCACCCTGGTGCCGCTGTCCCTGCGCGAGCAGTTCGAGCCCCACACGGTGGGCGTGGTCCAGCGCGGCCACGGCCCCCTGCCCTGGGTGGCCGAGCGCTTCGTGCACCACCTCATGGAGCAGGTCCACGCCTGCCGCCACAGCCCAGACCCGGTGCTGCAGCGCGTGTTCCGCTCCATTGACGTGCTGGCCTGAGGGTGCCTCAGCGCAACGTGGCCTGGGCCACCGGCACGTTCGCCGATTCGCCGGCCGGCACGTCAGCCGGCACATCCCAGCCCCCGCCCAGCGCGCGGATCAGGCCCACGGCGGCCTGGTACTGCGCAGACTTCACCTGCAGTGCCTGGCGGCGGTTGCGCAGCTCGCTGCGGCGCGCATCCAGCAGGTCCAGCTGGCTGACGTAGCCGTTGCGGTAGCGCGTGTCCGACAGGCTGGTGGCGCGCTGGGCGGCCACCACGGCCTGGCCCTGCACGGTGGACTGCTCCTGCAGGATGCGGATGGAAGACAGCTGGTCCTCCACCTCCTGGAAGGCCACCAGCGCCTGCTGGCGGTAGGCGGCCAGCGCGGCATCGAGCTGCGCGCCTGCGGCCTGCACGCCGGCCTCGCGCCGGCCGCCGTCGAACAGCGGCAGCGACAGCAGGGCGCCCACGCCCCAGGAGCGCATGGACCACTTGAACAGGTCACCGACCTCGGGCGAGGCGTGGCCGGCCGCGCCGGTCAGCGAGATGCTGGGGAACCATGCCGTCTTCGCCACGCCCACGCGCGACTGCGCGGCGAACACGGCGCGCTGGGCGGCCGAGATGTCGGGCCGGCGCATGAGCACCGTGGCCGGCACTCCGGCGGGAATAGAAGGCAGTGCCGTGGTCCAGGCGCCTTCGCCCAGGCCGAAGCGCGAGGCCGAGTCGCCCACCAGCACGGCCAGCGCATGCTCGACCTGGGCGCGCTGGCGGTCCAGCGCCAGCGCGTCCGATTCGGTGGCCGACAGCTCGGCCTGGATGCGCGCCACGTCCAGCTCGGCAATGTCGCCGGCCTGCAGCCGCCGCTCCGACAGGCGCAGCGTGTCGCGGTAGGCCTCCACGGTCTCGCGCATCAGGGCGCGCTCGGCGTCCAGCGCGCGCAGCTGCAGATAGGTCTGCGCGACCTCGGCCTGCACGGCCAGCCGCGTGCTTTGCAGCAGGGCCTCGCGGCCCTCGGCGTCCAGCCGCGATGCGTCGGCCGCCTGGGAAATGCGGCCGAACAGATCGACCTCATAGGACAGGTTCAGCCCCGCATTGACCAGGGTGGCAGGCCGCGTGCCCGAGGCCTTGTCCAGCCCCGCGCCGCGCGTGGCCCCTGCGCCCAGGCCCAGTTGGGGCAGGCGCTCGGCATTGGCGCTGCGCGCCAGGGCGCGGGCCTCGGCCAGGCGTGCGGCCGCGGCCTGGATGCTCTGGTTGTCCAGCGTGGCCTTGTCCACCAGCGCGTCCAGCGCCGGATCGGCAAAGGCCAGCCACCATTGGCCGCGTGCCTGGGCTTCGGCGGGCAGGGCCTGGGTCCAGCCCGCCTGCGGCGCGGCGCCCTGCTCCTTGAAGGCGGGGGCGGCCGGCAGCTCGGGCAGGCTCTGGGACACGCTGGCGCAGCCGGCCAGGGCCAGCGCCGCCACCAGGGGCAGCAGACGCCTGGACAGTTTCGAAAGCGATGGGATCTTCATGATCGGTTCCTGTTCTTGTGGTGTGGGCTCATTCATGCTCGCCACGCGCAGCAGAGGGCATGGGCAGCGCGCCGCCACCCGAGGCATGGCCGTGGGCGGGTGCCTGTGCAGGGGCCTCTTGCTCCATCTCGGGCCCATGCTGCTTGAGCGGCCGGTTGCCTGCCAGGCGGCGCATCAGCACGTAGAACACGGGCGTCAGGAACAGGCCGAAGGCCGTCACCCCGATCATTCCCGAGAACACGGCCACGCCCATGGCGCGGCGCATTTCAGAGCCCGCGCCTGTGGACAGCACCAGGGGCAGCACGCCCATGACGAAGGCCAGCGAGGTCATCAGGATGGGGCGCAGGCGCAGCCGGCTGGCCTCGATGGCGGCCTGTATGGGCGTGCGGCCCTCGAACTCCAGCTCCCGTGCGAACTCCACGATCAGGATGGCGTTCTTCGCACTCAGCCCCACCAGCACGATGAGCCCGATCTGCGTGAAGACATTGCTGTCGCCGCCCGACAGCCAGACGCCGGTCATGGCCGCCAGCAGGCCCATGGGAACGATCAGGATGATGGCAATCGGCAGGGTCAGGCTTTCGTACTGCGCGGCCAGCACCAGGAACACCAGCAGGATGGCCAGCGGGAACACCAGCACCGCCGAATTGCCGGCCAGGATCTCCTGGTAGGTCAGGTCGGTCCATTCGAAGTCGATGCCCTTGGGCAGGGTCTCGGCCGCGATGCGCTTGATGGCGTCCTGCGCCTGGCCCGAAGAGAAGCCCGGTGCGGCACCGCCGTTGATGTCGGCCGTGAGGTAGCCGTTGTAGCGCATGGCGCGCTCGGGGCCGAAGCTGGAATCCACCTTCATCAGCGCCGACAGCGGAATCATCTCGCCCGAGCTGGAGCGCACCTTGAGCATGCCCACGTCCTCGGCACGCGCGCGGTAGGGCGCGTCGGCCTGCACGCGGACGCTGTAGGTGCGGCCGAACTTGTTGAAGTCGTTCGCATACAGGCTGCCCAGGTAGATCTGCATGGTGTCGAAGATGTCCGTCACCGGCACGCCAAGCTGGCGCGCCTTGGTGCGGTCGATGTCGGCATACAGCTGGGGCACGTTGACCTGCCAGCTGGTGAACATGCCGGTCAGCTCGGGCGTCTGGTAGGCCTTGGCCATGAAGGCCTTCACGGCCGCGTCCATCTGGTCATAGCCCAGGGAGGCGCGGTCTTCCAGCTGCAGCTTGAAGCCGCCCGTCGTGCCCAGGCCCGCCACGGGTGGCGGCGGGAACATGACGATGAAGGCGTCCTGGATGCCTGCGAAGGCCTGGTTGAGCTGGCCGGCCACGGCACCGCCGCTCTGGTCGGCGCGCTTGCGCTCGTCAAAGGGCTTGAGCGTGGCGAAGACGATGCCCGAGTTGGAGCTGTTGGTGAAGCCGTTGATGGACAGGCCCGGGAAGGCGATGGTGTCCTCCACGTTGGGGTTGTCCTTCATGATCTCGCCCATGCGGCGGATCACCTCGTCCGTGCGGTCCAGCGTGGCGCCGTCGGGCAACTGGGCAAAGCCGATCAGGTACTGCTTGTCCTGCGCGGGCACGAAGCCCGAAGGCACAGCCTTGAACAGGCCGAAGGTCACGGCGATCAGCGCCAGGTAGATGGCCAGCATTAGCGCCTTGCGCGAGATCACGCGGCCCACGCCGCCGCTGTAGGCCTCGGAGCCCCGGTGGAACATGCGGTTGAAGCCGCGGAACAGCCAGCCGAAGGCCCGGTCCATGCCGCGCGTCAGCGCGTCCTTGGGCGCATCGTGGCCGCGCAGCAGCAGGGCCGCCAGCGCGGGCGACAGGGTCAGCGAGTTGATGGCCGAGATCACCGTGGAGATGGCGATGGTCACCGCGAACTGCTTGTAGAACTGGCCCGTGAGGCCGCTGATGAAGGCCAGCGGCACGAACACCGCCACCAGCACCAGGGCGATGGCGATGATGGGCCCGGACACTTCGCGCATGGCGCGGTAGGTGGCGTTGCGCGGCGTGAGACCGGCCTCGATGTTGCGCTCCACGTTCTCGACCACGACGATGGCGTCATCCACCACGATGCCGATGGCCAGCACCAGGCCGAACAGGCTCAGCGCGTTGATGGAAAAGCCCAGCAGATGCAGCACGGCAAAGGTGCCGATCACCGACACCGGCACGGCCAGCAGCGGGATGATGGAGGCGCGCCAGGTCTGCAGGAACAGGATCACCACCAGCACCACGAGCACGATGGCCTCCAGCAGCGTGTGCACCACCGATTCGATGGAGGCGCGCACGAACTGCGTGGGGTCGTAGGCGATGCGGTACTCCAGGCCCTCGGGCATGTTCTTGTTCAGGGCCTCCATGGTCTTGCGCACGTTGGCCGAGATCTCCAGCGCATTGGAGCCCGGCGCCTGGAACACGCCCATGCCCACGGCCGGGTCGTTGTTCAGCAGCGAGCGCAGCGAATAGTCGGCCGCGCCCATCTCCAGGCGGCCGATGTCGCGCAGGCGGGTCACGGCGCCGTCGGCGCCGCTCTTGACGATGATGTCGCCGAAGTCCTCCTCGCTTTGCAGGCGGCCCTGGGCGTTGATGGACAACTGCATGTCCACGCCCGGCAGTCCCGGCGAGGCGCCGACCACGCCGGCCGCAGCCTGCACGTTCTGGCCACGGATGGCGGCCACCACATCGCTGGCCGACAGGCCGCGCTGCGCCACCTTCTGCGGGTCCAGCCACACGCGCATGGCGTAGTCGCCACCGCCGAAGATCTGGATCTGGCCCACGCCCTCGATGCGCGCCAGCGGGTCCTTCACGTTCAGCACCGCGTAGTTGCGCAGGTAGTTGATGTCATAGCGCTGGTTGGGCGAGACCAGGTGCACCACCATGGTCAGATCGGGTGCGCTCTTGACCGTGGTGATGCCCAGCCGGCGCACCTCCTCGGGCAGGCGCGGCTCGGCCTGCGAGACGCGGTTTTGCACCATCTGCTGCGCCTTGTCGGGGTCGGTGCCCAGGCGGAAGGTGACGGTCAGCGTCATCACGCCGTCGCTGGTGGCCTGGCTGCCCATGTAGAGCATGCCTTCGACGCCGTTGATCTGCTCTTCCAGCGGCGTGGCCACGGTCTCGGCGATCACCTTGGGATTGGCGCCCGGGTACTGGGCGCGCACCACCACGGATGGCGGCGCGACCTCGGGGTATTCCGAGATCGGCAGCCCGCCCATGGCGATCAGGCCGGCGATCAGCATCAGCAGCGAAAGCACGCCCGCGAAGATCGGCCGGTCAATGAAGAATTTGGATAGGTTCATGGTGTTTGGCTCCGCCACGGCAAAGCGCGGCCCATGCCGCCTGCGGTCAGGCGGCATTTCAGAGGCAGGAAAGGTGTGCGGCTAGATCAGGACTTGGTTGCGTCAGCCACTTGTTCGGCTGCCTGCCGGGTGCCCGGCTGGCGGGCATCGGCCCGCGCATCCATGGACACCTCCTTGGGCGCGACCAGGGCGCCGGGGCGGATGTGCTGCAGTCCGTTGACGACCACGCGTTCGCCGGGCTGCAGGCCCTGGGTCACGTTGCGCAGGCCGTTGACCGAGGCGCCCAGCACCACCTCGCGGTAGACGGCCTTGTTGTCGCCGCCCACCACCATCACGTACTTCTTGCTCTGGTCCGTGCCGATGGCGCGCTCGCTGACCAGCAGCATGCTGCTGTCGCGCGCCTGGCCCATGCGGATGCGGGCGAACTGGCCGGGCATGAGGGCGCCGTCCTTGTTGTCGAAGGCCGCGCGCACGCGCACCGTGCCGCTTCGGGCATCGACCTGGTTGTCGATCAGCTGCAGCCGGCCCTCGAAGGGCGTGCTGCCGGCCGTGGCCGTGCCCATCTGCACGGGAATGCTGTCGATCCTGGCGCGGTTGCCCGCGCCGCCGCCCAGCTCCTTGAGCGCGCGCGTGATGACCTGCTCATCGGCATCGAAGCTCGCATAGATGGGGCTGACCGAGACCAGCGTGGTCAGCACCGGCGCGCCCGGGCCTGCGGCCACCAGGTTGCCCACGGTGATCTCGCGCTTGCCGATGCGGCCCGACACGGGGGCGCGCACCTGGGTGTAGCCCAGGTTCAGCCGCGCCGATTGCAGGGACGCCTGGGCCGCGCGCAGATTGGCCTCGGCCTCGCTGCCTGCGTTGATGCGCTCGTCCAGCTCGCGCTGGGCAATCGCCCGCTCGTCCCACAGGCGGCGTGCGCGCTCCTGCTCGCTGCGTGCATAGGACTGGCGTGCCTGGGCCGAGGCCACCTGGGCTTCGGCACGCTCGACCTCGGCCGCATACGGTGCGGGGTCGATGGTGATCAGCAGATCGCCCTGCTTGACCAGCGCGCCCTCGCGAAAGTGCACGGCCTGCACGGCGCCAGCCACGCGGGAGCGGATGTCCACGCGCTCCACGGCTTCAAGGCGGCCCGAGAACTCGTCCCAGGCGGTGACCTCGCTTTCGGCGACCGTGGCCACCGACACAGGCGTGGCGGCGGGCTGGGCGCTGGCGGGCGCGTCATCGGCCTTGGCATCGAAGCCGTGCAGGCCGAACAGGCCGGCGCTGACGGCGAGGATGGCCGCAGCGGCGGCCGGCAGCTTCCAGCCCTTGCGCTGGGCCGAGGCGGAAGAAGAGGGTGAGGAGGATGAGGTGGATTGGGTGGACATGGTGTTTTTTTGCGTAATTCAGGGAACACGATGCCCGCCCGGCGCCTGAACGCGCCGGGAAGGCGGAATCGAAATGGGAAAACGGGGGCAGCAAGGTTCGCCGGCTGCGGCGGCGCGGGGCCTAGCCCGGTGCTGCGGGCTTGTTCATGGTGGCCTCGAAGAAGTCATGCACATGCTGGAACACGGCGGCGCTGCAGGCCGTACAGGCCTCGGCCTCGGACAGGGCCTGCGGCCAGTTCGACGCGCTGGGCAGCACATGGCTGCTGGCCGTCACGCCGGCCGCGCGCAGGCGGGCCGCATAGGCCTGGGCCTCGTCGCGCAGCGGGTCGTCGCCACCCACCAGCACCAGGGCCGGCGGCAGCTGGGCCAGGCGCAGCGAGCTGCCGGGCACGGCATAGGGATGCATGGCGTCCTTGGGGCAGCTCAGGTACTCGCGCCAGCCCGTGGCCCAGCGGCATTCGCCGGCCTCGGGCGTGGCCTCGCGCTGCGAGGCGGTGCCGGTGCAGGGATCGAGCATGGGCGACACCAGGATCTGGCCCGCCAGCGGAGGGTGGCCCCGGTCTCGCGAGATCACGGCCACGGCGGCGGCCAGGTTGCCGCCGGCTTCTTCACCCGCGAGGAACAGCGGCGCGCCCTTGCCCGCCATCTTCACGCGGTGCTTGTACAGCCACTGCAGCACGGCGTAGCCCACCTCGATGGGCTGGGGAAACGGATGCTCGGGCGCCAGCGGATAGGCCAGCGACACCACGACGGCGCCCGCCTCGGCCAGCAGCCGGCCGATGTAGCGCCCGTTGTCCAGCGTGCCGCAGACAAAGGTGCCGCCATGGAAATGCAGCACCAGAGGCGAAATCGTGCCGGGCCTGCGCTGGCCATAGGCGCGCGCAGCCACGGTGCCGTGCTCGGGCAGCTCGATGGAGAATTCTGTTTCGGCAATCTGCGCCCCGACGGCGGGGCCGTTCGGAGGCGACGAGGAAGTGGACATGGCGCGAACCTGCGGCAATGGTCGATGGTTGGAATATAGGCGGCGCCGGCCATGTCTGAAATAGCAACGCAGCCATCGCTCTGTTTCCGTTTCACGAACAATCGCCCGACACGGCGCGTGTGAGAATTCCGCCGAGCCGGCATTCCCTTGCCGGGCGCTGCAGGAGCATCTTTCCATGGACCAGATCCAGGCCATGCGTGTCTTCGTTCGCGTGGTGGAAGCCGGCAACTTCACCCGCGCCGCCGATTCGCTGGACCTGCCCAAGGGCACGGTCACCAAACAGATACAGGCGCTGGAGGCGCGCGTGCGCGTCAAGCTGCTCAACCGCACGACGCGGCGCGTCACCGTCACGCCCGATGGCGCGGCCTACTACGAACGCGCGGCACGCCTGCTCAACGACTTCGACGATCTCGAAGCCAGCATGGTCAACACCCAGACCGCGCCCAGCGGGCGGCTGCGGCTGGACGTGGGCAGCTCCATGGCCCGGCTGATCATCATTCCGGCGCTGACCGAATTCTGCGAACGCTACCCCGACATACAGATCGACCTGGGCGTGGGCGACCGCCTGGTGGACCTGATCAGCGACAACGTGGACTGCGTGATCCGCGGGGGCGAACTCAGCGACCAATCTCTGGTGGCGCGGCGCATCGGCTCGATGAACTGGGTCACCGTGGCCTCGCCCGCCTACTTGGCACGCCATGGCGTGCCCCAGCATCCTTCCGAGCTGGATACGAAGCACCAGATCGTCGCCTTCTTCTCGGGCCATACGCGGCGCATGTACCCGCTGGAATTCCAGCGGGGCGATGAATCCATCGAGGTGGCGGGCAACTACCGCATCGCGGCCAACGACAGCAATGCCTACACTGCCGCCGTGCTGGCGGGCTTTGGCATCGCGCAGCTGGTCACGGCCTTTGCCCAGCCGCTGATCGACAGCGGCGCACTGGTCGAGGTCCTGCCCGATTGGACCCAGCCGCCGCTGCCCATTCACGTGGTCTACCCGCCCAACCGCCACCTCAGCGCCAAGGTGCGGGCCTTCGTGGACTGGGCGGCCGACCTGTTCGCGCGCCATCCCCAGCTGCAGCGCAGCTGAAAGGCCGGCGATGGGATGGCTGGGCGGGCCCAAGCCCCGTCCGGCTGCAAGGCCTTCCTAGCCACTCTTCATGTCAGCGGGCATGGCGCCAGCCATTCCCATTCGCCATGACCATGCACGCCACCGGATACGGCCGATCCAGGAGCCTGCCTGCCCGCCCACTGCTGCACGCAGCTTTCTGCCATGCACCAAATACCGTCAACCTCCTCTGAAGATGCACCGAAACACGGCACGAAGGCACCAAGCTCGGGCGCCGTTCACCAAAACGATGCATGACGGCATAACTTTTAGGCATAATCTTGGTTTGCACTCACCCCTTCCCGCAGCCGTTTTTAGTCAGAGGTTTTTTCCATGAAGTACGAGTCCGTCGGCCAGTTCCTTGATGAAGTCGCGCAACGCAATCCCGGCCAGCCCGAATTCCTGCAAGCCGTCACCGAAGTGATGGAAAGCCTGTGGCCCTTCATCGAGAAGAACCCCAAGTACGCCGAGCACGGACTGCTGGAGCGCCTGGTCGAGCCCGAGCGCGTGGTCATGTTCCGCGTGAGCTGGACCGACGACAAGGGCCAGGTGCAGGTCAACCGCGGCTTCCGCATCCAGCACAGCATGGCCATCGGCCCCTACAAGGGCGGCCTGCGTTTCCACCCCTCGGTCACGCTGTCCGTGCTCAAGTTCCTGGCGTTCGAGCAGACCTTCAAGAACGCGCTGACCACGCTGCCCATGGGCGGCGGCAAGGGCGGCTCGGACTTCGATCCCAAGGGCAAGAGCCCCGCTGAAGTCATGCGCTTTTGCCAGGCCTTCGTCACCGAGCTGTTCCGCCACGTGGGCCCGGACACCGACGTGCCGGCAGGCGACATCGGCGTGGGCGGCCGCGAAGTGGGCTTCATGGCCGGCATGTACAAGAAGCTGTCCAACAGCGCCGCCAGCGTGTTCACGGGCAAGGGCCTGTCCTTCGGCGGCTCGCTGATCCGCCCCGAAGCCACCGGCTACGGCACCGTCTACTTCGCCCAGGAAATGCTGGCCACGCGCGGCCAGTCCTTCGCAGGCAAGACCGTCTCCATCTCCGGCTCGGGCAATGTGGCCCAGTACGCCGTGGAAAAGGCCATGCAGCTGGGCGCCAAGGTGGTGTCGGTCTCCGACTCCTCGGGCACCGTGTATGACCAGGACGGCTTCACCACCGAGAAGCTGGCCATCCTGATGGACGTGAAGAACCACCGCTACGGCCGCGTGGACGAGTACGCCAAGCTGGTGGGCGCAGAGTTCCTGCGCGGCAAGACGCCGTGGCACCTGAAGGTGGACGTGGCCCTGCCTTGCGCCACTCAGAACGAACTGACCGAGGAAGATGCCAAGGTGCTGATCGCCAACGGCGTGGTCTGCGTGGCCGAAGGCGCCAACATGCCCTCGACCATCGAAGCCGCCAAGGCTTTCGAGAAGGCCGGCGTGCTGTACGCACCGGGCAAGGCCAGCAATGCCGGTGGCGTGGCCACCTCGGGCCTGGAGATGAGCCAGAACGCGGCCCGCCTGTCCTGGCCCGCCGAGGAAGTCGATGCCCGCCTGCTGCAGATCATGCAAGGCATCCACGCCGCCTGCCTGAAGTACGGCAAGCGCGAGGACGGCACGGTCAGCTACATCGACGGCGCCAACATCGCCGGCTTCGTCAAGGTAGCCGATGCCATGCTGGCCCAGGGCGTGATCTGAGCGTCAGCGCTTCCCACCCCTGACGAATGCCCATGCAGCCTGCTGCATGGGCTTTTTTCATGGAAAGAGATGGATTCGCGCGCCTTACCTGTCGCGCACCGCATCGGCCAGCGCCGCCCAGGCCTTGAGCGTCAGCGCATGCGTGAAGGCCGCGCCCGCCACCGGGTGCGATGACAGCTTGACCACCACCATCTGCGCGGCCGGGTTCACGTGGATGAACTGGCCGTGTATGCCGGCGGCCTCGTAGGCGCCATCGGCGTTGTGCAGTACCCACCACTGGTTGCGGTAGCTGTAGCCGGGCCGCGCGGCCTGGATGCCGCGGAACTTGAACTGCTCGCGGTCGCCGCCGCGCGCAATGTCGTCCAGCACCGCCTTGTCGAAGATCTTCTGGCCGTTGAAGCTGCCGCCCAGGCGCAGCATCTCGCCCACGCGCGCCAGGTCACGCGCCGTGGCGTTCAGGCCCGCGCCCTGCAGCGGCGTGCCGGTGCTGTCCACCATCACATAGGCGTCTTCCTGCATGCCCAGCTTCTGCCAGATGTTCTCGCTCATGAGATCGCTCCAGCGCCGGCCCGTGACGCGCGAGACGATCCAGCCCAGCACCTCGGAGTGCACGGTGCGGTAGACAAAGCCCTCGCCATGCGTGCCTTCCTGGGGCAGCGTCTTGAGGAAGTCGTAGACATTGGTCGGCCCCGCGTAACCGGGCGGACGCGGCAGCATGCCCGAGGCCCATGAGTAGCCGAAGATCTCGGTCCTGGGGTCGGTGTAGTCCTCGCGAAAGCGCACGGCGCCCGTCATGTCCATGACCTGGCGCACCGTCATGTCGCCCCAGGCCGAGCCTTCCAGCTCAGGCACGTACTTCGTCACCAGCGCCTGGGGGTCGATGCGCCCGTCGTGGGCCAGTTGCGCGGCCATCAGGCCGGTGAACGATTTGGTGACCGAGAACAGCAGGTGGGGCGAGCTGGCCTGCATCTGGTTCTGGTAGCGCTCGAAGACCACCCGTCCCTTGTGCAGCACCACGATGGCGTCGGTATAGGTGCGGTCCAGCCACTGGTCCACGGTGACGGGCTGGCCCTTGTCGTCGTCAAAGCGCAGGCCGCCCAGGGCCATGGGCGCTTCGGGCAGGGCCGAGGGCGCCGCCGCGCCACGCCGGATGTTCTGCGTGGGCTGGATTTCGCGCAGGTGCTGCACCACCCAGCGCAGCTGTGGATAGCGGTAGCCGTTGGACACGTCCACGCGCTTGTCGGCGGCCGGCGGAAAGCCCTGCATCAGCCCAAGCTGCTCCAGGCGCACGCTGTCGGGCGGCGGCAGCGCGGGCGCTGCGGGGGCCTGTGCCTGGGCCGCCACCCAGCCGGGCTGTAGCGCCAGCAGGGCCAGCAGGGCCATGGCATGCCGGGAACGCCGAAAGAGCGGACTGACCATCGTTGTCTCCTTGGTTTTGGAAACGGCCAGTCTTGCAGAAAGCCCCCGGCCGGTCACGGGTGTTCGCCCGCCCGCAGGCCGCAAGGCTGTCGTCTGCGCGACGAAGGTTTTAGTGGGGCATTCAGCGGCGCATCAAGGCCGCATCGCACCAGCGCTGCGCCACGGCCGGAGAAGTGGTGCAGACCGTGTCGTGCGTCACCGTGGTCACGGCGCGCTCCAGCAGCTGGATGTCGGCCTCGTGCTGGCGCGCCACATGCGGGTCCTCGAAGAAGATCACGCGCTGGCAGCGGCGGTCCAGCACCAGGTCGGCGATCTGCGCATCGCCGCCCAGCGGGCCGCTGTTGTAGCGGTCCACCCAGGGCCGGTCCTCGGGCCAGCCACGGCTCCAGGCCATTTCGTTGAGGCGCTGGCCCGTGGTGCCCGTGCCCACGCGCCGGCCAAAGCGCGACAGCAGCTCGAAGTTGCGCGCCGCGAAATCCAGCATGGTGGGCTTGAGCGCATCGTGGGCGATCAGCGCCAGCGTCTGCTGTGCGTAGTCGTGAAAGCGCTGCGCACCGGCATCCTTGGGCAGACCTGCCTGGATGCGCTCCATCTCGACCCAGTCCCGCGCCGAGGCCACGGTGGACAGGAAGGGCTTGCCATGGATCACGCACTGGCGCTTGAGCGCCACGGCCTCGGGAAAGATGGAGGACGGATCCACCGGGTCGGTGAAATAGATGGCCCCGTCGATGGTGCGCTCGTCACCTTCCACGCCCACCACCTCGGCCACCAGTTTCATCAGCCCGCCTTCGCGGCCATAGGGATAGCGGCGCAGGCCCCGATAGGACGCCAGCATGCCGGCCGCCTGGATGGCATCGAAGGTGCGGCCCACGGCATGCAGGCCCAGCTGCAGCTCGCGGATGCCGGACTCGCAGGCGCGCAGCCAGCCGAACAGTGCGGCATCCTCGGTTTGGTGGTGGATTCGGTTGGCGGCCAGGCCCAGGCGTATCGGCATACAGGTTCACTCATCAACAGTGGGGAGAGGCCCGTGCAGCCAGGACAGCCTGCGGACCAGCGGCAAGAATAGCGCCAATCCATGACAACGCCGGCCGGCTCGGCGGCGGCGCTGAACTTTTGGCCGACCCGTGCATCCATTGTTGCGTCATGCCCTCACTGCTTTCCCACCTGTGGCCCCGACGGCGCCTGCACCGGCTCACGGCAGCGCTGGGCGTGGCCGCGCTGCTGGCGGCCAGCGGCTGCTCCGTTCTGGATACCAAGCAGCGCGAATGGATCTTCCAGCCCAGCGACCGCAGCTGGCCCGGCGCCAACACGGCCGGCATGGAAGATGTCTGGATCGACATGCCAACGCAGGACGGCGCCCGCCTGCATGCGCTGTGGCTGCCCCAGCCGGCCACGGCCGGCAACGCCCCCGTGCTGCTGTACCTGCATGGCGCGCGCTGGAACGTTGCCGGCTCCTCGCCGCGCATCCGGCGGCTGCACGAGCTGGGCTTTTCGGTGCTGGCCATCGACTACCGGGGCTTCGGCAAGAGCAGCGCCGGCCTGCCGTCCGAGGAATCGGCCGCCGAGGACGCACGCGCCGGCTGGGACTGGCTGGGCCGGCACGCTCCGGACCGGCCGCGCTTCATCTTCGGCCATTCGCTGGGCGGCGCCATCGCCATCGACCTGGCGCGCAGCGTCCAGGATGAGGCCGGCGTCATGGTCGAGGCCACCTTCACCAGCATTCCCGACGTGGTCCGCAGCTTCCGCTGGGGCTGGCTGCCCGTGGGGCCGCTGATCACCCAGCGCTTTGCCTCCATCGACAAGGTGGCCGGCATAGGCTCGCCGCTGCTGGTCGTGCACGGCAGCGCCGATCCGCTGATCCCCGCCACGCTGGGCCGCCAGTTGTTCGACGCTGCCAGCGAGCCCAAGCGCTTCGTGCTCATCGAAGGCGGCAACCACCACAACACCCAGTCGCGCGCCATGGAGCAGTACCGGCAGGCTCTGGACGAGCTGTTCGGGCTGCGCCTGCTCGCACAGGCGTCCACCGCGCCTGCAAGCCCGCGCTGAGCGGCGCAGCCTGCGCCGCCTTCCGCGCTACGGGCAGCTTGCCGCGTTCTGCGAGATCACGGCACGCAACTGCCGCGTGGTGGTGCTGTCATCCGGGCCCAGGGTGTTGCGCGTGTAGCGGCAGCCATAGGTCGGCGCGGCCACCGTGGCGGCCGTCTGCACATCGTCACCGCCCGGCTTGGCGCCGCCCTGCTCCCACTGCACCATGGCATCGAAGGCCTCCACCTGCTCGGCCACGGTGAAGTCGCAGTGCGATGCGCCGCGGATGGCGCGCTGCACCAGCCAACGGTCCTTGCCCTTGTCAGCCACGCGTCGCTGGTAGATCTGCTGCATGCTGAACGGCACATACAGGTCGCCCAGCGTGTGCAGCGTCACCACGGGAATGCCGATGTCGCCTGGGCTCACGGGAATCCAGCGCAGGCCGTCGCGGCGCAGCCGGTTGGCATCGGGCGCGGCCGTGCGCTTTTGCGCGGCGGCATTGAGCGCGGCCGAGGCCGCTGCATCCCCATCGATGCGGTAGGTGAAGCGGTTGGTATCGGTCACGTTGCGGTTCAGGATGCCGTTGACCGAGCCGTCGCTGCCGAACACGCCCCAGACCGGAGCGAACGAGCCACCCACGGCCACCCCCAGGTCGAACAGCGGGCGCGGACCGCCCGTGAGATTCTGGATCACCGACAGATAGGCGCGGCCCGTCGCGGTAGGTGCAGACGGGAAGGTCGTGAACAGGGCCGATGTCACCTTGCCCTGGATGGCCGCCCAGTCGGTGACGGCATGCCGGGCCTCGCCCGCCAGGGCCTGGGCAGTGACCTGGGCTGCCGCGAAGTAGTCGAACAGCTGGGTATCGCCCATCACGCCGCACATGGGCACGGCGCCCTGGTAGCGCACCTTGTTGCGGGCCGTTGATTGGGCTTCGGCCTCGATGGCCGCCGCCGTGACATGGCCGCCCATGGAATGGCCGGTGATGTACAGGCGCTGCGGCTGCGCCAACGGCCGGCCGTGGGATGCGGCCAGGCGGTTGAAGGCCAGCGCCAGCGCATTCGTGTCCTCTACGCCGGCGCGCACGTCGTAGTAGTTCTTGCTGTAGCTGGACGCCGCCCAGGCATAGCCGTTCTGGATCAGGTACCGGCGTATGGACGGGTTGGTGACGTTGAGCGCACTGCCCTCGCCCGCATAGCCGTGGGCATACATCACCAGGCGGCCATTCCAGTTGGCCGGCACCTCGATGCGGTAGGCCGCGCCTTCCAGCACACCGGCCCAGCGGCTGGTGCTGGCGTTGTCGACCACATCGCCCGAAGCGGCGGCCAGCGCGTCGAAGCTGGTGGCCGAAGGATTGGCCGGCGCAAAGCTGCGGCTGTCCTGTGCCCGCGTCTCCTCGGGCGCATCACCGTCCCCCCCGCCGCAGGCCGCAAGGCCCGTGGCCGCCAGCAGACCGAGATACTTCCAACGATTCCAACGCAGGGCTCGCATAAGACTGTCTCCTTGGGATGAAGGTTTGAAGGGGAACGCGCGCAAAAAATCCGTTTCAAGGGGGAGTGCCGACGCAGCCTATGCCAGACAACTGGCCCGCCATGCGGGTAGGAACCCGCAAGCAGGGGCTGCCGGCTGTCACCCAGATGACTGTCGCCTTGCGCTAACATCCGCGCTTGCGGTGCAGGCCGCACCCGGACCTGCGGGAAGGGTTGAACCCACCTGTATGCGCCTCTCGGCGTTTTTCTCTTGCCACATGCCTTTGTGCGCCAAGCTGCAGGTCATTGGCCTTCGTGCACGGAGGTATCCCTGTGAAACGCATCCCCGCCCGGCCCGACATGGGCCATCTCAAGAAACAGGCCAAGCAACTGCTGGCCGCCTATCGCGCAGGCTCGGCCCAGGCCATGGAGCAATTGCGCGCCCACCTGCCCGCTGCCCGGGGCCGCACGGATGAAGCGCTGGCCGCCATGGACCTGCGGCTGCACGACGCCCAGTCCGCCGTGGCGCGCGAGCACGGTTTCGCCTCATGGAGCGAGCTGTCAGGCTACGTCGAGGCATGCCAGCGCCTGGCAGCGGACCCCGAGACATCCCGGCTGCACTGGCTGGCCCTGGTCTATGCCGGCGATGTGGCGGGCGGCACGCACCGCGCGCAGCCCGCGCTGGCCCGGCGCCTGCTGGACGAGCGGCCGGAGCTGCCGGGCAATGATCCCTGGATGGCCTGCGCCATCGGCGACCTGGCCGCGCTGCGCGAAGCCACGCACACCGATCCCGGCTGGCTGCAGCGCGCAGGCGGGCCGCTGGGACTGCCGCCGCTGGTGGCCGTCACGCACTCGTGCCTGCTGCGCCTGCCCGAGTTCGCCGAGCCGCTGCGCGCCTGCGCGCGCTGGCTGCTGGACGCGGGAGCCGACCCGCTGCAAACCGTGGGCAATCGCTGGCCGCCGGCCTCGCTGCAGGCGCCCTCCGAGACCGAGCGGCTGTCAGCACTCTATGGCGCAGCAGGCCAGAACCATGATGCGCAACTGACGCAGATGCTGCTGCAGGCCGGGGCCGACCCCAACGACGGCGAATCGCTCTACCACTCTCTGGAAGGCACGCCGGCCAGCCGCGAATGCACGCGGCTGCTGCTGCAGGCGGGCGCGCGCGTGGAGGGCAGCAATGCCCTGTTCCGCGTGCTGGACATGGACGATGTGCAGGCCCTGCGCCTGCTGCTGGACCACGGCGCCGATCCGAACGAGGACAACGGCCAGGGCGAATGGGGCCGCCCGCTGCTGTGGGCCATACGCCGGCTGCGCTCGCCCGCCCACGTGCAGGCCTTGCTGGATGCAGGAGCCGACCCGGCCACCCGCACACCGCAAGGCCTGGGCGCCGCCCGCCTGGCACGGCGCTTTGGCCTGGCCGACGTGGCCGTCCTGCTGGAACAGGCCACGGGCGCTGAACCCGCCACGCCCGAAGAACAGTTCGTTGCCGCCTGCGCCATGGGCGACCGGGCCCGGGCCGGAGGGCTTCTCGCGTCCCACCCGGGTCTGCTGCAAGGACTGTCTCACGAGCAGCTGCGCATGCTGCCCGAACTGGCAGCCCTGGGCCGCATGGAGGCCGTGCGCTGCATGGTGGAACTGGGCTGGCCCATCGCTGCGCGCGGCGGCGACTGGGATGCATCCGCACTGAACCAGGCCGTTTTCCGTGGCGATGCCGCCATGGCGCGCTTCCTGCTGGAGCACGGCGCACAGTGGACCGAACGCCACGCCTATGGCGACAACTGCGCAGGAACCCTGTGCTGGGCATCGCTGAACCGGCCCGAATCCACGGAACCCGGCGGCGGCGAGTGGCTGGGCTGCGCCCAGGCCCTCATCGACCACGGCATGCCCCTGGCCAGGCCCGACCCCGAGGCGCCCGGCTGCGTGCTCATCGACGGACGTCGGCAGCGGTATCCGGAGGAGATCGCGGATCTGCTGCTAGGGGTTGACGCGGACTAGGTCCGCCCGACCCGAAAACCCGTCCTGCCGGCTGGCCCGGCAGGATTCAGCTGCAGTGCCTGCATGGGTCAGAACAGATCAAACCGGCTCATGTAGGCATCGCATGCCAGCAGCCACGCATGTTCATCATTGGACCCCGAAGGCGGCGGGCCGATGAAGTTGTTGAGCCGGGATCTGGCGCGCAAAGGCTTGAGCAGGCGTGCCGCCTCGCCAAAGGCGGGCAGCGTCAGCCCCTGGTCCATATCCCCCAGTCCTGGGAAATCTCCTGCCCGTATCCCCAGACAGTTGCCTACATCCCCAGCCGAAAGATACTGGCTGGCCTGAACCTGCTTGCGCACCGCATCCCGACCACCCAGCTTTTCCAGCAAGGCATCACTCACAAAACTCAGCCAGTTGATGCTGTACATGGCGTTGTTGAAGTCATGGCTCATCAGCGCAAGACTGCCCAGGGCATTCAAACCCGGGAAACGCTGCAGGTAGGGATACAGTATTTGCTGCCCTTTGCCGTCGGGTCCGATATTGCGTTCTTCCACTGCGGGCATGACGCCCCAACCTGCAATGGCCCAATAGGGCTGCATCAACTCCACAATCTGGGTGGTGAGGCGGCCCACATTGCGCTCTGGCGGTTGATCCATAATCCACCACGCGGGAAATGCCATGCGAATGAAAGACATGGCCGGGCCCTTTTTTATCGACCCATATCTCTCACGATACCAAATACCTTCATCATTCTCAATACGGCAATAAAGGCGAAAGTCTTGCGCATTATTCTCCCACACCTCAGGAGGATTTGGCTTACCCGAAGCCATATGAAATATCAGGGCATAACCTTTTGGGTTATCAAAGCTTTTCTGCTTCTTTGCAGCCAACTTTCTTTGTGCTATCGCGCTGGTCAGCATGGCAGGCATTCCGTCGTACCAATAAACCAGTTTCTCCTTCCCTACAGCCTCACAAAAAAGATCGACCACTTCCCATGCACGCTCACGCACGGCCAATGAATCCCCGTCATGGAACACCATCTCGATCGTCCAGCCTGCTCTTGCACAAATACGTCCAAATTGATTCTGTAATACCAGCGCCTTGAGAATATCCATCGTCGCCACGGTGGCTTTTTGCAGTTCTCTGGTGCTCAAAGGTTTGTTGAAGTCTTTTGCCATATCCATCCTCCATATTTCACTCAATCCAATCCATCAACTTCAGAATGACAACCCGAGGAATCTCGCCAGTGCGCTCCCTACCGCACCAACACCTCGCAGTGCCCTCCCCAGTGCGGATGCACCGGCCGCAGCCCCGACGGCCGCCGCCGTATCCTTGTTCACCCGCTCTGCCAAAGAGATGGCCTTTTCCCTGTTGGCCTGCCATCGCGCTGCCTGGTTCAACACGCCTTCGTTCGCACTTTCTCCATCGCTGTCGCAAGCGCAGCTTCCGGCGTCCAAGGCATCCTTGAGAAACTTGTCTTCAAAAATATGTGAATAGGCCTGATGCTGTGTCCTGCCGTCTGTCCCTTCCGCATTGGAAAAGCCATCCCCCGGAAACTTCATCTCATAGACCCGCTGCACGTTGTCCAGCACAGGCGGCAGGCGCGGGTTCTTCACCACGACCACATCCGGAATGCGCGAGCCCGCAGGCCGGCTGCGCGTGGGGCGCACGGGCTCGTTGCGCGACATGACAGGTGCTCTGTTCAGGTAAGGCACTTCCTGCTTGTAGTAGCCCCGGTAGCCTTCAAACCCATCGGCCTGCATGACCACGCCGGCCACGCAGCGCTGGCCCAGGCCGCCGGTCATGCAGCAGCAAAACAGCTCGCACAGCGCCCTGCGGTCCAGTTCGTTGTCGAAGTCCCGGGTGCCGCATACCTTGTTGAAGCCCACAAGCACGACAGCCTTGCACAGGTCCCTGGACCGCTTCAGGCGATTGAGGGCAATGAAGGCGGGAACCAGTTGCCCGCAGCTCATGTATCCGAGCGGATGGCCGGTGGCCGCTCCACTGCCCCATTCAACTCGTGGAAACGCCCTGCGCGGCTCAATGGCGCATGGATGTCTATCCTGAATGTCATTGGCTCCTTCGCCTGTGAAAGGCGCTCCCTTCCTTCTGAAAGGAAAATAATAGGAGCAATGAATTGGGCACGTAAATCCTATTTTTCAGAGATTTCCAGGACTGAGCTGCCCGCAATTGGCAGCGGTCTCCTCTGAAAACTGGCAGAAAAAAGCCTAGGACAAGCAATGGCCAGAAAGCCTGTTTCAGGTGCCGCGCTCGCCTGTCACTCGGCCATCATCTCCTGCTGCAGGTCAAAGCCCCTGCGCTCCCGCACGCTCGTGCAGCCAGCGCCGAAACGCAAATCCCAGCCACAGCGCCGTGAACACGGCCGCGCCAAAGACCCAGCCCGACAGCGCGCCCGCCATGCTGCCCGACAGCAGCGTGCCTATGGTGCAGCCCAGCCCTATCATGGCGCCCCAGCCCAGCAAGGCGCCACCGGCCAGGCCGCGTGCCGCATCGCGCCAGGTGGGGCGGCGTGGCGTCCACTGGCGGCTGGCCACGGCAGCGCCCCAGGCACCGGCCACCAGGCCCAGCAGCAGCACGGCATGGGGCGTGAGCAGGCTGTTGAGCACGGCCGTGGCGCATCCGCCCAGGGTGTCCAGGCCGTGCAGGCGCTCGGGCACCCAGCCGCCTGCCTGGGCCCAGCCACGCACGGTGCTGCCCAGCGTGGTGGTCACGCCCAGCGGCCGCATGCGCACGATGGCGGCGGCCGCGATCAGGCCCACGGCCAGGCCGCCCAGCGCGGCGTTCCAGCGGTCTTGCCACAGTGACAGCCACAGCTGGCACAGGCCCGGTGGCTGCGCCGGTTCTGCCGCAGGCCGGGGCCGTGCGCGGCCCGAGCGCCCATGAATGCGCCAGACCCAGGCCGCCAGCAGGCCCAGCACGGCCAGTTGCAGCGCCAGCGCGCCGCCATAGCCCAGATGGGCCGGCAGCCAGATGACGGGCGCATCGGCAATGGCCAGGCTGTACAGCGGGTTCCAGCTGCGAAACCCCAGCACGAAGCCCAGGCCCGTGCCGACCAGGGCAAACGGCGCCACGGGCGAGCCCTCGCCCAGCCGGTACCAGTGGGCGCTGATGCACGATCCCGAGACCGACATGCCCGCTCCAAAGGCCAGGCCCGCAAGGACCAGCACCCAGCTCACGGGACCTATGTGCATGTCGGGCGGCAACTGCCCGGGCTGGGGCACGGCCACCCAGCTGCCCAGCACCACGGTCATGCCCGCCGATCCCACGGCCAGCGCCAGCAGGATGGAGAGCACGCCGCGCGGGTCGCCGAACTCGAACCAGTCGCGCGCATGGCAGTAAAAGCAAAAGCGCGAGCGCTGCAGCACCAGCCCCAGCAGCAGGCCCAGCGCCAGCGCAAAGACCAGGGTGCGCCCGCCGCCTTGCAGCTGCAGCTGCGCCGCCACAGGCCAGGCTGCGGCCAGCACGGCGGCCAAGGGCAGCCATCTGGTCCAGTCCCTTGCCCTGTGCCCGCCATTCACGTTCTGCGTGTGCTCACCGGTCACGCTTGTCATTCCTGCCCCCTTTGTTGTCATCCACGCATAAAAAAGGGGCCCGCAGTCTGCGGGCCCCAAAGGAGCCGAGCTTTTGCCAAAGCCACTCGTCACCACCCCTGATCCGTCAAACCAAGAGCACCGACACCCCTCGCCCGGCCCCCGCCTTCAAGACAGGTTGATCGACTGCAGGTTCATTTCGCGGCCCAGACCGTGCCGGCCGGGTTGTTGATCGGCACACCCACGGAGTTGCCGTATTCGGTCCACGAGCCGTCGTAGTTGCGCACCTGGTAGCCCAGGATCTTGGACAGCGCAAACCAGGTGTGGCTGGAGCGCTCGCCAATGCGGCAGTAGGTGATGACCGGCTTGCTGCCGTCGATGCCCACGCCCGCATAGAGCTTCTTGAGTTCTTCGGCGGACTTGAAGCTGCCGTCCTCGCGCACGGCCTGGCCCCAGGGCACGTTGACGGCGCCGGGGATGTGGCCGGCGCGGATGGCCAGCTCCGGCACGCCGGCCGGGGCGAAGACCTTGCCCTGGTATTCGTCGGACGAGCGGATGTCGACGAGCCTGGCGTCGCTGCGACCTTCGGCCGAGGCCAGCGCATCGGTCAGGCGCGCGCGCAGCGCGGTGTTGACCTTGCCCACGCGGTAGGTGGTGGCCGCATATTCCGGGGCGCGGTTGTTGAGGGGGCGGTTCTCGGCCTCCCACTTCTTGCGGCCGCCGTCCAGCAGCTTGACGTTCTGCACGCCATAGATGTCGAAGACCCAGGCCCCCCAGGCCGCGAACCAGTTGTTGGTATCGCCGTACAGCACAACCGTGGTGCCGTCCTTCACGCCGGCCTGCGACAGCAGTTTCTCGAACTGCTCCTTGCCCACGATGTCGCGGCGCACCTTGTCGTTGAGATCGTTGTGCCACGAGAAATTGACCGCGCCCGGCACATGGGAGCGCTCGTACAGGCCGGGGTTGACGCTGACCTCGACGATGCGCACGTCGGCGCGGTTGAGGTTGGCCGCCAGCCATTCGGTGCTGACCAGCGGACCTTCGGGAACGGGCGCATTGGCATGGGCCGTGCCGCCGATCAGGGCCGCGACGTACAGCACGGTGCAGGCACCCTGGCGCAGGGTGGCGGGGATGGTGGAGAAAGCGGTCGGCGTTGCCATCACGGTCCTTTGTTCGCAGTTGCGTTGATTGCTCGGTTGGGGTCGGGTTGCTCTGCAATGCAATGTAGGCAGGGGCGGGCCGGTTCCCAACTGCGCAATCCGCAGATGGATATGCGCCGCCAAGGCATGGACAGCGGCACCCCGGGTTCTCTGCTACCCTCGGGCGCCTATGTCAGCGCCCCTGTCTCCCGCCGTCGCGCAAGCGCCGCCGGCCATGTCCCCCGTCCTGGTCGTCATCCTGCTCGGCCTGCTGCTGGGGCTTCAGCCGCTGGCCACAGATCTGTACCTGCCCGCCCTGCCCTCGATACAGACGGCCTTCTCCACCCAGGTGTCCCAGGTGCAGCTCACGCTGACGGCCTTCCTGCTGGCCTTCGGCTGCTCGCAGCTGGCCTGGGGGCCGCTGTCCGACCGCTTCGGGCGCCGGCCCATCCTGCTGGCAGGCATGTCCATCTATGTGCTGGCCGCGCTGGGCAGCGCCAGCGCCGAGACCATGGAATCGCTGATTGCCTGGCGCGCGCTGCAGGGGGCATCGCTGGGCGCCGGCGTGATGTGCGCACGCGCCATGGTGCGCGACCTGTTCGCGCCGCACCTGGGTGCCCAGGTCATGTCCAAGGCGCTGACCGGGCTGGGCGTGATCGCCTTCCTGAGCCCCGTCAGCGGCAGCCTGCTGGTGGATTCGCTGGGCTGGCGCTC
The DNA here is from genome assembly GCF_043104705.1 of Delftia sp. WSY_10. NCBI lineage: Bacteria > Pseudomonadati > Pseudomonadota > Betaproteobacteria > Burkholderiales > Comamonadaceae > Delftia > Delftia sp. WSY_10. The sequence goes on from NZ_JBICKY010000032.1 coordinate 184,247, forward strand.
GACCATGCTGGCCCAGGCCGTGATGGGTGCGCTGGCCCTGCTGCTGGTGGCCCTGCGCTTCACGGAGACACTGGCCCGCACCAATCCCACGGCGCTGCAGCCGCTGGCCCTGGCGCGCAACTGGATCACCATCGTGCGCCACCCGGGATTCCAGTCCTACCAGTTGCTGACCTGCTGCACCTATGCGGCCCTGTTCACCAACCTGGCCGCATCTTCCTTCACCTATATCCATGTGCTGGGCGTGAGCCGCACGGGCTACGGCCTGCTGATGGGCAGCAATGCGCTGTGCTACATCGCGGGCACCTTCCTGTGCCGCTGGCTGCTGCAGCGCATGGATGTGCGGCGCGCCGTGCAGATTGCCGGGCTGGCCAGCCTGCTGTCGGCCACGGCCATCGGCATTGCGGCGCTGGCCGATGCGCGCAGCCTCTGGGCCTATGCCCTGCCCTTCTATATCTTCCAGATCGCCCATGGCGTGCACATGCCCTGCGGCCAGAGCAATGCCATCGCGCCCTTTCCGCAGTCGGCGGGCACGGCCTCGGCGCTCAACGGCTTCACCATGATGCTCATCGCCTTTGCCATGGGACACTGGCTGGGCCTGCACCTGGACGGCCAGTCCACCCGGCCCATGGCCTTCGGCATCTGGTTCTGGGGCGTGTGCACGGCCCTGGTCGCCTGGGGGCTGGTGCGCCGCCACGGCCGGGTCGATGGCCACCGCTGATTTTCATTTCCTGCGTTTGCGTTTTTTGAATGTCCACCGCTTCCACGCTCCCCTGCCTGGCCATCGCCGGCCCCACCGCTTCCGGCAAGACCGCTGCCGCCCTGGCCCTGGCCAGGCTGCTGGCCGAACGCGGCCAGGCCGCAGAAATCATCAGCGTGGACTCGGCCCTGGTCTATCGCGGCATGGACATCGGCACGGCCAAGCCCACGCCCGAAGAACTGGCTGCGTGCCCCCATCACCTGATCGATATCCGCGACCCGCTACAGGCCTACAGCGCGGCCGAATTCGTGCAGGACACGCAGCGCCTGGTGGCCGAGATTCACGCGCGCGGCGCCCTGCCGCTGCTGGTGGGCGGCACCATGCTGTATTTCAAGGCCCTGCAGGATGGCATTGACGACATGCCGGCCGCCGACCCCGCCGTGCGCGAGCGGCTGGACGCCCAGGCCACCGAGATCGGCTGGCCCGCCATGCATGCGCTGCTGGCCCAGGTCGATCCCGCCACGGCCGCACGCCTGGCGCCGGCCGACAGCCAGCGCATACAGCGCGCGCTGGAGGTCTGGCAGGTGTCGGGCAAGCCGCTGTCCAGCTTTCATACGCGCAGTGGCAAGAATGCCGAACAGGGACTGGTCAGCCCCGGCGGCTTCTTCTCGCTGGAGCCGCAGGACCGCGCCTGGCTGCATTCGCGCATCGCCCAGCGCTTCGACGCCATGCTGGACGCCGGTTTCATCGACGAAGTGCAGCAACTGCGCGCGCGCGGCGACCTGCACCTGGACCTGCCCTCCATCCGCTGCGTGGGCTACCGCCAGGCCTGGGAATCGCTGGACGGCCTGTACCCCATGGACTCGCTGCGCGAGCGCGGCATTGCCGCCACGCGCCAGCTGGCCAAGCGCCAGATCACCTGGCTGCGCAGCATGCCCGCCCGCCATGCCATTGCCTGCGATACGCCCGATGCCCAGCAGCAACTGCTGCAGGCAGCGATGGCCGTGGTGGCTGCAGCAAACCAGGCCCGCAACGGCTGAACAGGAAACCGCCTTCATGACTGCCGCGCCCCGGGACAACACGCCGCTGACTCAGCCGCCGCTGCTTCAGGTCCAGGGCCTGGCGCGGCGCTACCGCAACGACGGCGGCACGGAAACCGCCGTCTTCGAGAACGTGGACTGCAGCGTGGCGCGCGGCGAGTTCGTGGCCATCGTGGGTGACTCGGGCGTGGGCAAGTCCACCTTTCTCAACTGCCTGGCCGGGCTCGATGAGTGGCAGCAGGGCCGCGTGCTGCACGAAGGCCAGGACCTGTCGGCCCTGGATGAAACCGGCCGCGCGCTGTGGCGGCGCAGCCATGTGGGCTTCGTGTTCCAGGCCTTCCATGTGCTGCCGCACCTGGATGTCTGGCACAACGTGGCCCTGCCGCTGATGCTGCTGCAGCGGCTGGATGCGGCGGGCCGCCAGCGCGTGCAGCAACTGCTGCAGGCCGTCGGGCTGCAGGGGCTGGAGCAGCGCCTGCCCTGGCAGCTCAGCGGCGGCCAGCTGCAGCGCGTGGCGATTGCGCGTGCCCTGGTCCACGGCCCGGCCCTGCTGCTGGCCGACGAGCCCACCGGCAACCTGGACCCCGGCACGGCCGCCCAGGTCATGGAACTGCTGCTGCAGCAGACCCGGGAACACCAGGCCGCCCTGGTGCTGGTCACGCACTCCATCGAGGCCGCGCGCCGTGCCGACCGCGTGCTGCGCCTGACCGCGCAGGGCATGCAGCCCGCCTAGCGCCAGAGACCATCCGCCCATGCTCGCCCTGCTTCGCACCTTTTCCTGGCAGGAACTGCGCCAGCATCCCTGGCGCACGGCCACCGCCCTGGTGGCCATCATGCTGGGCGTGGCCCTGGGCTTTGCCGTGCACGTGATCAACCAGTCCGCGCTCGATGAGTTCTCGCGCGCCGTGCGCACGGTCAGCGGCCAGCCGGACCTGGAGCTGCGTGCCATGCAGGGCGGCCTGCCCGAATCGCTGTATGGCCGTGTTGCGCAGCAGCCCCAGGTCAGCCTGGCCGCACCCTGGATCGAAGCCACGGCCCTGGCCGGCACCGCCACGCCGGTGCAGTTGCGCGTGCTGGGCGGCGATGCGCTGCGGCTGGCGCCCGTGGCGCCTGCGCTCATGCCCCGGCTGTTCGATGGCGGCGGGCGGCTGGACCTGTTCGCGCCCGATGCGGTCTTCCTCAATGCAACGGCACTCGAAGCCCTGGGCCTGACGCCGGAGCAGGCGCGGCACACGCCCCTGCCATGGCAACTGGGCGGGCGCGCGCAGACCCTGCGCATCGCGGGCACGGTGGCCGCATCCGGCCCGCCGCTGGCCGTGATGGACATCGGTGCGCTGCAGGACAGCCTGCAGCGCTGGGGCCAGGTGGACCGCATCGATGTGCTGCTGGCCGAAGGCGCCACGCGCGAGTCCCTGCTGGCCGAACTGCGCCGCCTGCCCGACTGGCCCGCCCAGGCCCTGGCCAGCCGCCCCGGCGACGACCAGCAGCGCATAGCCGAGATGTCGCGCGCCTACCGCGTCAACCTCACGGTGCTGGCCCTGGTGGCGCTGTTCACGGGGGCGTTCCTGGTGTTCTCGGTGCTGGCGCTCAGCGTGGCCCAGCGCGCGCCGCAGTTCGCCCTGCTGGCCGTGCTGGGATTGACACCGCGCCAGCGCCTGGGCCTGGTGCTGCTGGAATCGCTGCTGCTGGGCATGGTGGGCAGCGCGGCCGGCATTGCGCTGGGTGCGGGACTGGCCTGGCTGGCCCTGCACCTGCTGGGCGGTGACCTGGGCGGCGGCTACTTTGCCGGCGTGCAGCCCGCGCTGCAGTGGAGCGCCAGCGCCGCGCTGACCTTTGGCCTGCTGGGCGTGGCCGCCACCGTGGCTGGCGGCTGGTGGCCGGCGCGCCAGGCCATGGAGTTGCCGCCTGCGGCCACGCTCAAGGGCCAGGGTGCGGGCTCCGAACGCGCGGCGCGCGGCCTGCCGGCCCTGCTGCTGATGGCAGCCAGCGTGGCCCTGGCCTTTGTGCCGCCCGTGGCCGGCATTCCCCTGGCCGCCTATGTCGCCGTGGCCCTGCTGCTTCTGGGTGGCATGGCCGCCCTGCCCTGGCTGTTGGGCCAGCTGTTGCGCCTGGTGCCGCAATCGCTGCTGCGCCAGCCGCTGGCCCTGCTGCCCGTGGAACGCGCACGGCGCATGCGCCGCAGCACCACGGTGGCCGTGGGCGGCGTGGTGGCCAGCCTGAGCCTGGCCGTGGCGCTGACCGTGATGGTGGCCAGCTTCAGGGACAGCATGATCGCCTGGCTGGATGCCGTGCTGCCCGCCCCGCTGTACCTGCGCACGGCCGGCAGCGCAGGCCGTGCCGATGCCGCGCCCCTGCCCGCCGATCTGGCCGCGCGCATTGCCGCCCTGCCTGGCGTGCAGCGCGCCCAGCCCATGCGCAGCACCAGCCTGTGGCTCAGCCCGGATCGCCCTGCCGTCAGCCTGCTGCTGCGTCCGCTGCATGGCCCCCAGGGCCAGCAGTTGCCGTGGATACAAGGCCCCGTGCAAGCGCCCGCTGGCAGCACGCCCGTCTATGTCAGTGAAGCCGTGGCCCAACTCTATGGCGTGCGGCCGGGCCAGGAGTGGCCGCTGCTGGCCCAGGCCCTGCCGTCGGAAGATTCCCGCGTGTTTGTGGCCGGCATCTGGCGCGACTATGTGCGCCAGTTCGGCGCCATCGCCATGGACTGGGACGACTACCAACGGCTTGCCGACGGCAGCGCCACCACGGCAGGCCCCACCGAAATCGCCATCTGGCCGGACGGCGACGACACGGCCACGGCGCAGCAGTTGCAGGCGCGCATCCAGTCGCTGATGGCCGGGCCGGGCGCCGCGCAGGCACTGGAGTTCGCCAGCAGCGGCGCGCTGCGCGAGCGCTCCATGCGCATCTTCGACCGCAGCTTTGCCGTGACCTACTGGCTGCAGGCCGTGGCCATCGGCATCGGCCTGTTCGGCATCGCGGCCAGCTTCAGCGCCCAGGTGCTGGCACGGCGCAAGGAATTCGGCCTGCTCGCCCACCTGGGCCTGACGCGGCGCGACATCCTGGCCGTGGTGGCCGGCGAAGGCATGGCCTGGACCACGGCGGGCGCCATCGCGGGCAGCCTGCTGGGCCTGGGTGTGGCCGCGATCCTGGTGCATGTGGTGAATCCGCAAAGCTTTCACTGGACCATGGAGCTGTCCCTGCCCTGGCCCCGCCTTTTGGCGCTGGCTGCCAGCGTGATCGCGGCAGGCACGCTGACGGCCTGGCTGGCCGGGCGTGCGGCTGCAGGGCGCGAGGCAGTGCTGGCGGTCAAGGAGGATTGGTAAGAGGCAGCCTGCGACAATGGCCACCATGCCGCACACCACCTCCCCCTGGCTGCATGAAGCCATTAACCGCATCGAGGCCGACTACCAGCGCAGTGCCGACACGCACCTGATACCGCTGCCCCTGCCCGGCTTTGCCGGCCTGGGGATCGATCTCTACCTCAAGGACGAATCCACCCATCCCACGGGCAGCCTCAAGCACCGGCTGGCGCGCTCGCTGTTTCTCTATGCGCTGTGCAATGGCTGGGTGCATGAGGGCTCGACCATCGTCGAGGCATCGAGCGGCTCCACGGCCGTGAGCGAGGCCTACTTCGCGCGCCTGCTGGGCCTGCCCTTCGTGGCCGTGATGCCGCGCAGCACCTCGGTGGAGAAGATTGCACTGATCGAGTTCTACGGCGGCCGCTGCCATCTGGTGGACAGCGCCGCCCAGGTCTACGACGAGGCACGCGCCGTGGCCGCGCAGGCCGGCGGCCACTACATGGACCAGTTCACCTATGCCGAGCGCGCCACCGACTGGCGTGGCAACAACAATATTGCGGAGAGCATGTTCACCCAGATGCGGCGCGAGCGCCATGCCGTGCCGCGCTGGATCGTGGTGGGCGCGGGCACGGGCGGCACCAGTGCCACCATCGGCCGCTACGTGCGTTTCCAGCGCCATGCCACGGGCATCTGCGTGGCCGACCCCGAGGGCTCGGTGTTCGCCGCCTACCACCGCACGGGCGATGCCACCCTCACCGCGCCGGGCTCGCGCATCGAGGGCATAGGCCGCCCGCGCGTGGAGCCCAGCTTCGTGCGCACGCTGGTGGACCGCATGGAGGAAGTGGCGGACTGCGATTCCCTGGCCGCCATGCGCAGCCTGTCCGCACTGCTGGGCCGGCGCGTGGGGCCGTCCACGGGCACCAACTACGTGGCCATGCTCAGGCTGGCCAGCGAGATGCGCCAGCGCGGCGAGCAGGGCTCCATTCTTTCGCTGCTGTGCGATGCGGGCGAACGCTACCTGCCCACCTACCACGATGCGGACTGGGTGATGCAGCGCATCGGCGACTGCGGCCCGGCCCAGGCACGCATTGCGCAGCTGCAAGGCTGATCCATGCATGCCCTGCCCCGCCGCCATCTGCTGGGCCTGGCTGCCGGCCTGGGCCTGGCGGCGGCAGGACTGCCCGCCCAGGCACTGCCGCCACGCACGCTGGTCTTCCCGCGCGACCATGGCAGCCACCCCGGGCTGCGCACCGAGTGGTGGTACATCACCGGCCAGGCACGCGCGGCGGGCCGGGCCTGGGGTTTCCAGATCACCTTCTTCCGCTCGCGCGTGCAGGCCACGCAGGAGCTGCGCTCCGCCTTTGCGGCGCGCCAGCTGCTGTTTGCCCATGCGGCGCTGTGCGATGTGCAGGGCGCCCGCCTGCACCACGACCAGCGCATCGCGCGCGCAGGCTTTGGCATTGCCCAGGCCAGCGAGACCGATGCCGACGTGCGGCTGCAGGACTGGTCGCTGCGGCGCACCGATGAAGGCACCGGTAACGGCGAGGCCGAACGCTACACCACCCGCATACGCAGCACCGCATTCGCACTGGACCTGCGCTTCGAGACCCGCGAGCACCCGCTGCTGCAGGGCCGCGCCGGCCTGTCGCGCAAGGGTCCCGAACCCGATCAGGCCAGCTACTACTACAGCCGCCCGCAACTGCAGGTGAGCGGCACGCTGGAGCTGGCAGGCCAGCGCATGGCGATAGAAGCCGCACGCGAGCCCGGCGACAACCGCGCCTGGCTGGACCATGAATGGAGCCAGGCCCTGCTGCACCCCGAGGCCGTGGGCTGGGACTGGATAGGCATGAACCTGTTCGACGGCGGCGCGCTCACGGCCTTCCGAGTGCGCCGCAGCGATGGCAGCGCGCTGTGGGCCGGAGGCTCGCTGCGCGGCGCCGATGGCAAGGTACAGGTCTTCGCCCACGATGCCGTGCAGTTCACACCACGGCGCCACTGGAGCAGCCCCGTCAGCGGCGCGCGCTACCCCGTGCAATGGCAGGTGGACACGCCCGCTGGCCGTTTCTCGGTGAACGCCCTGGTCGATGACCAGGAGCTGGACAGCAGCGCCTCCACCGGCGCCATCTACTGGGAGGGCCTGTGCAGCCTGCAAAAGCCCACCGGCCCGGGCCAGGAGGCGCGAGCCGGTCAGGGATATCTGGAGATGACGGGCTACGCCCGGCCGCTGCAGTTGTAGCTATGGCAGTCAACAGCATGGGCACGTAGCCCACCCCCTTGAAACCGTCCCAACCCGGCTCTCAAGGGGTACGCTTTTTCTGCAGCCGGACGATCAGCTCGCCCATGATGCCCTTGCGGAACAGCAGCACGCAGACCACGAAGATCAGGCCCGTGACGATGGTCACCGACTCGCCCAGCGTGGAGAACCACTCCACGCCCGTGAGGCGCTGCAGGAAGAGGCCGAACTCGCCGATCTTGTTCTCCAGCATGACCACCACGGCCGAGCCCAGGATGGGGCCGGACAGCGTGCCCAGGCCGCCCATCAGCGTCATCAGGATCACGTGGCCGGAGGTGGTCCAGTGCACATCCGACAGCGTGGCAAAGCCCAGCACCACGGTCTTGAGCGAACCGGCCAGGCCCGTGAGCGCGGCCGAGATCACGAAGGCCAGCAGCTTGAAGCGCGCCACGTCATAGCCCAGCGAGGTCGCGCGCGGCTCGTTCTCCTTGATGGCCTTGAGCACCTGGCCGAAGGGCGAGTGGATGGTGCGCACGATCAGCAGGAAGGCCAGGACCACGATGACCAGCGTGACGTAGTACATGGTCATGTCGCTGGCCAGGTCGATGAGGCCGAACAGCTTGCCGCGCGGCACGCCCTGCAGCCCGTCCTCGCCGCCCGTGAAGGGCGCCTGCAGGCACACGAAGAACAGCATCTGGGCCAGCGCCAGCGTGATCATGGAAAAGTAGATGCCCTGGCGGCGGATGGCCAGCCAGCCGAAGATCAGCCCCAGCAGCGCGCCGCCGGCCGTGCCGGCCAGCATGGCCAGCTCGGGCGTGAAGCCCCAGCCCTTGATGGCGTAGCCCGTCACATAGGCCGCGCCGCCCAGGAAGGCCGCGTGGCCGAAGGACAGCAGGCCCGTGTAGCCCAGCAGCAGGTTGAAGGCCGAGGCGAACAGTGCGAAGCACATGAGCTTCATCACGAACACCGGATACGCGCCCAGCAGGGGCGCCGCCAGCAGGCCCAGCAGCAGCAGGCCATAGCCCCAGGGGGCAATGCGTTGAACGAGAGTCTTGGATTTCATGTGGTCGGCCCCTTGTCCTCGTTCTTGTTATTTCTCTTTGCCGAACAGGCCGGCGGGGCGGATGAGCAAAACGATGACCATGATGAAGAACACCACGGTGGACGATGCCTCGGGCCAGAAGACCTTGGTCAGGCCCTCGATCACCCCCAGGCCCAGGCCGGTGAGGATGGAGCCCATGATGGAGCCCATGCCTCCGATCACCACCACGGCGAAGACCACGATGATGAGGTTCTGCCCCATCAGCGGCGTGACCTGGTAGACGGGCGCCGCCAGCACGCCGGCAAACGCCGCCAGCGCCGCGCCGAAGGCATAGGTCAGCGTGATCATCACGGGCACGTTGACGCCGAAGGCCTCGACCAGGCGCGGGTTCTCGGTGCCGGCCCGCAGGTAGGCGCCGATGCGCGTCTTCTCGATCATGAACCAGGTGGCCACGCAGACCACGATGGAGGCGAGCACCACCCATGCGCGGTAGTTGGGCAGGATCATGAAGCCCAGGTTGGTCGCGCCCTCCAGCAGCTCGGGCGTGTCATAGCCCAGGCCCGAGACGCCGTAGACCGAGCGGAACAGCCCCTCGATCAGCAGCGACAGGCCCAGGGTCAGCAGCAGGCCGTAGAGATGGTCGAGCTTGTAGATCCAGCGCAACAGGAAGCGCTCGATCAGCACCCCCAGCAGGCCCACCAGCAGCGGCGACAGCACCAGCATCACCCAGTAGTTGATGTTGAAGTAGCTCATGGCCATCCAGGTGACCATGGCGCCCAGCATGAACAACGCGCCGTGGGCGAAGTTGATCACGTTGAGCAGGCCGAAGATCACCGCCAGCCCCAGGCTGAGGATGGCGTAGAACGAGCCGTTGACCAGCCCCAGAAGGAGCTGGCTCATCAGGCCTGGCAGGGAAACACCAAAGATTTCCATGGGATGCAGCTGTCGTGGTTGGCCGGGTGGCGGTTGGGGGTCAGTGGCGGCGCGGCGTTACTTCCACAGCGCGCACTTGGTCTCGGCCTTGGTGGTCCAGACCTGGTCGGCGGGCAGCGTGGCCACGACCTTCAGGTAGTCCCAGGGCTTCTTGGACTCGGCGGGCTTCTTGACCTCGACCAGGTACATGTCGTGGGCAAAGGTGCCGTCGGGACGGATCGAGCCCTTGCCGTAGAAGTCGTCGATGGGCGTGCTCTTGAGATGGGCCATGACCTTGTCGGCATCCGTGGACTTCACGGCCTGCACGGCCTTGAGGTAGCTGGTCACGGCCGAGTAGTCGGCGGCCTGGATGGAGGTGGGCATGCGCTTGGTCTTGGCAAAGAAGCGCTCGGCGAACTTGCGCGCCGCGTCGTTCTGGTCCCAGTACCAGCTGGTGGTGAACTGCATGCCTTCGGTGTTCTTCAGGCCCAGGCTGTGGATGTCGGTCAGGAACACCAGCAGGCCCACGGTCTTCATGCTCTTGTTGATGCCGAATTCCTTGGCCGCCTTGATGGCGTTGATGGTGTCGCCACCGGCATTGGCCAGGCCCAGGATCTGGGCCTTGGAGGCCTGCGCCTGCAGCAGGAAGGACGAGAAGTCCGAGGCATTGAGCGGATGCTTGACGCCGCCCACCACCTTGCCGCCCTTGGCCTTGATCACCGCCGTGGTGTCGTTCTCCAGCGCGTGGCCGAAGGCGTAGTCTGCCGTCAGGAAGAACCAGTCCTTGCCGCCGCGCTCCACCACGGCCGTGCCCGTGCCCTTGGCCAGGGCCACGGTGTCATAGGCGTAGTGCACGGTGTAGGGATTGCACTGCTCGTTGGTCAGCGCCGACGAGCCTGCGCCGCTGTTGAAGTGCACGCGCTTTTTCTCATTGGCCACCTGCGACACCGCCAGGGCCGTTCCGGAGTTGGTGCCGCTGAACACCAGCGAGATACCCTGCGTGTCCACCCACTCGCGCACCTTGGAGGCGGCGATGTCGGCCTTGTTCTGGTGGTCGGCGCTCAGCAGCTCGATGGGCTGGCCCAGCACCTTGCCGCCGAAGTCATCGATGGCCATCTGCATCGCGGTGACGGCATTCTTGCCTTCCACGTCCGCATAGAGGCTGGACATGTCGGTCACGAAGCCGATCTTCACCTTCTCCTGTGCCATGGCAAGCGGGCTGGCCAGGCCGGCGGCGGCCAGCATGCACGACAGTGCGGTCAGTTTTGCTTTCATTGGTGTCTCCTTCGCGTTGATGTCTTGGGTTTTTTGTCACAGGGCCATGGCAGGAATGCAGCCGGCGAGCCCCAGGCGCCAGCCACGATGGATATCCGGGTCAGACTCCGAGCAGTTCGTTGAGCACGGGCATCTTGGCCTGCAGCTCGGCCGCGCCGAAACGCTCGACCACATGGCCGTGCTCGACCACGTAGAAGCGGTCGGCCAGCGGCGCCGCGAAGTGGAAGTTCTGCTCCACCATCACCACGGTGTAGCCCTTGGTGCGCAGCATGGTGATCATGCGGGCCAGCGCCTGCACGATGACGGGGGCCAGGCCTTCGGAGATCTCGTCGAGCAGCAGCAGCCGCGCGCCGGTACGCAAAATGCGCGCCACCGCCAGCATCTGCTGCTCGCCGCCCGACAGGCGCGTGCCCTGGCTGTGGCGGCGCTCGGCCAGGTTGGGGAACATGGCGTAGATCTCGTCCACGCTCATGCCCTGCTGGCCGGTCTTGAGCGGCGGCGGCAGCATCAGGTTCTCCTCGCACGAGAGGCTGGAGAAGATGCCGCGCTCTTCCGGGCAGTAGCCCACGCCCAGGTGGGCAATGCGGTGCGTGGGCAGGTGGATGGCCTCCACGCCATTGATCCTGATCGAGCCCTTGCGTGCGCCCGTCAGCCCCATGATGGCGCGCAGCGTGGACGTGCGGCCCGCGCCGTTGCGTCCCAGCAGCGTGACCACCTCGCCGGGCTGGACCACCAGGTCCATGCCGTGCAGCACATGGGATTCGCCGTACCAGGCCTGCAGGCCCTTGATTTCCAATGCCGGTGCAGTCATCTCAATGCGCTCCCTGCAACTGGCCGTCGGTGGTGCCCATATACGCTTCCATCACTTGCGGGTTGCGCGAAACTTCCTCGTATGGCCCCTCGGCCAGCACGGCGCCGCGCTGCAGCACCGTGATGCGGTCGGCGATGGTGGAGATCACCTTCATGTTGTGCTCCACCATGAGAATCGTGCGGCCTGCCGAGACCTTCTTGATCAGCTGGGTCACGCGGTCCACGTCTTCGTGGCCCATGCCCTGGGTGGGCTCGTCCAGCAGCATCAGCTCGGGCTCCATGGCCAGAGTGGTGGCGATCTCCAGCGCGCGCTTGCGGCCATAGGGCAGGTTGACGGTGACCTCGTCGGCCAGGTCCTGCAGGCCGACTTCGGACAGCAGCTGCATGGCGCGGTCATTGAGCATGGACAGGCTTTTTTCGCTGCGCCAGAAATGGAACTCGGTGCCCAGCTTGCGCTGCAGGCCGATACGCACGTTCTCCAGCAGCGTGCAATGCGGGAAGACGGCCGAGATCTGGAAGGACCGGATCACGCCACGGCGCGCGATCTGCGCCGGCGCCTCCTGCGTGATGTCCTCGCCGTTGAAACGGATGGTGCCGGAGGTGGGCTCCAGGAACTTGGTCAGCAGATTGAAGCAGGTGGTCTTGCCTGCGCCATTGGGGCCGATCAAGGCATGGATGGAGCCGCGGCGCACCGAAAGGTCCACCTTGCTCACCGCCGTAAATCCCTTGAACTCTTTGGTCAGGTTCCGGGTTTCGAGAATAACGTCGCTCATGTGCGCTTCGCCTGCTCCGTTGATGCTGCCAGCCGCCAACGCGTCGCCAGAGGCTCTGGTGGGCGTTGTGCAGGGTCGGACGCATCGTAGGCTTGCCGACGTTGTGCACCGCAGCGGGAAAACGCCTACGTAGGTGCTCCTAAGCACAGGCCCTGCCCCGCACTGCAGCATGGCGCATCAAGACGAGTCGCCGCAAAAACAAGAAGCAACCACTCACACTTGAAATAATCAAGCAGTCACGGGGCTGCAAGGCGCCGCGGCTGCAGGCGGGCCCTAGGGTTCTCCATCACCTCGGCCCGGCGACGCCCACGCGGAAGGCCAGAGCGCTTCCAAAGAGATAGCAAACTACCCTTTTTGCGGCTTGGCAGACAGCGACCAATGTCTGCTGCCTTACGGGAAACACCCAGGTGGGCAATCTCCCTGTGGCCTGCTCAGTCACTATGCGAAAAGCCGCGGATATGCTTGGGTTTGTCGCCCCATCAATTGAATGGCGACAAAGCGACTCAAATCGCTATTCAATTAATAGCACCAGGTGATTGCCTGGCATGGGAATTGGCGATCGATCGCCATGAGCGCAATTGTCGCCGCCAAGACAGCATGTGCCCGGAGCGAGTTACTGCAGCGTTTCCTTGCTGCCTTGCGGCAAGGCCAATGGAACCACGGCAATGCCTTCGTCCAGCAATTGCATGGCCTGCTCGGGACTGGCCTTGCCGCGGATGGCGCGCTCTTCGGTCTCGCCATAGTGCATGCGGCGGGCTTCATCGGCAAAGCGTTCGCCCACGTCCTCGGTCTGCTGCGCGACCTTGCGCGACCACTGCAGCCAGGCGGCCTGCATGGCCTGCAATTGCTCACGCGCCTGGGGCGGCATGGCCGTTGAAGCAGCGGCTGCCGAGCTGGCGGCCGAGGCGGCTGCAGCAGGCTCTGCCGCCGCAGCCGGGGGCAAGCTTGCAGGCTTGGCGCCAAGATTGATGCGGGGGGCGCTCAGGCGCTTGGTGATGTCGCTGTGGCCGCAGACGGGGCACAGCACCAGCTGGCGCTGCAGCTGGCTCTGGAAATCCTCTTCCGAGGCGAACCAGCCCTCGAAGAGATGGCCCTGCGGGCAATGGAGGTCGAGCACTTTCATCGCGCACCCTCATCCATGAAGCAACCGGCACCGCGGCCTCAGCCGCGGCGGTGAATCAGGAAACGATAGACGAAACCCGGGAATGCCAGTGTCAGGAACAACGCCCCCGTGATGGCATAGAACTCCCAGCCCTGGGGTGCAATCTGCCCCACGCGGCGCTCCAGCAGCAGCGCCACGCCGCCGACGATGAAGTACAGCAGCACCATCTCCAGCAGGCACAGGGCCAGCGGCTTGCGCTGGGTGCGCAGCGGCCCCAGCTGCAGCCAGCGGGGGTTGAAGAAAGGCAAATTGGCTGCCACAAGGGCAGCCAATATCACGAGCCAGATCGAAGCGGTTTGCGACAAGCCGATGTCCTCACCGCAGGGCCTTGCGCGCAAGGCCCTGCACAGGGAAAGTGGATCAGGAAGCCAGGGCGCGCACGACGGCGTCGGCGCACAGGGCCATCAGGCCGCCGGGCAGGATGCCCAGACCCAGCACCAGGGCGCCATTGAGGGTCAGCACCACGCGCACGTCCAGCGAAGCGGAAACGCTGGTGGCGGTGATGGGCTCATCGAAGTACATGACCTTGACGACGCGCAGGTAGTAGAAGGCACCGATCAGCGACATGACCACGGCGAACACGGCCAGGGCGATGTACAGGCTGTGGCCCGAAGCCACCAGCGCCTGCAGCACCGACAGCTTGGCGTAGAAGCCGACCAGGGGCGGAATGCCGGCCATGGAGAACAGGCAGATCGCCATCACGCCGGCATACAGCGGGCTGCGCTGGTTCAGGCCGGCAAAGTCGGCGACCTCTTCGCTCTCGAAGCCTTCGCGGGCCAGCAGCTGGATCACGCCGAAGGCGGCCAGCGTGGTCAGCACATAGGTCACCACGTAGAACATGGCCGAGCTGTAGGCGTTCTCGACGGTGGCCGGATCGACCTTGCCGTCGACCACACCCGACATCAGGCCCAGCAGCACGAAGCCCATCTGCGAGATGGTCGAGTAGGCCAGCATGCGCTTGAGGTTGGTCTGCTGCAGGCCGGCCAGGTTGCCGACCAGCAGAGAGGCAATGGCAAGCACGGCCAGCATCTGCTGCCAGTCGATGGCCAGCGGCAGCAGGCCGTCCACCAGCAGGCGGATGACGATGGCGAAGGCCGCCAGCTTGGGCGCGCCACCGATCATGGTGGTGATGGCCGTGGGAGCGCCCTGGTACACGTCGGGGACCCACATGTGGAAGGGAACCACGCCCAGCTTGAAGGCCAGGCCGGAGACCACGAAGACCAGGCCGAACACCAGCACCTGGTGCTTGATTTCGCCCGAGTTGATGGCCTTGAACACCTGGCCGATGTCCAGCGAACCGGTCGCGCCGTAGAGCATGGACATGCCGTACAGCAGGAAGCCGCTGGCCATGGCGCCAAGCACGAAGTACTTCATCGCGGCCTCGACCGAAGCCGTGTGGTCGCGGCGCAGCGCCACCAGGGCGTAGCTGGACAGCGTCAGCAGCTCCAGGCCCAGGTAGATGACCAGGAAGTTGTTGCCCGAGATCATGATGAACATGCCCAGCAGCGCGAGCATGGCCAACGTGAAGAGCTCGCCGCCGCGCAGCATGTCGCGGTCGGCGGCATAGGGTCGGCCGTAGACCAGGGTGACCATCATGGCCACGGTGGCGAAACACTTGAGCCAGTTGCCCATGGCGTCGGAGACGACCATGTTGCCCCAGCCATAGAACGTGTTGCCACTGGAGGCATACATGCCTTGCAGCACGGCCACCACGCCCAGGGTCAGCAGTGTCAGAACATAGGTGCCCGTGCGGCGTGGGCTTTTGACGCCCAGGTCCACCAGGGCGATCACGCAGGCCATGACCAGGAGAAGGATCTCCGGATAGATGGCCAGCCAGCTGATGTTGTCAATCATCTCGATTCTCTCGTTTCAGTCTGGTCACTGCAGCTTGCTCATGGCCACATGCTTGAGCAGCTCGGCCACGGACACATCCATCACGTCAGTGAAGGGCTTGGGATACAGGCCCATGTACAGCACGGCGATGGCCAGCAGACCCAGCACCAGGAACTCGCGGTTGCCGATGTCGGTCAGGCCGCGCACATTGTCATTGGTGACAGGACCCAGGTAGACGCGCTTGTACATCCACAGCGTATAGGCCGCGCCGAAGATCAGCGCCGTGGCAGCGCCCAGGCCGATCCAGAAGTTGTATTGCACGGCGCCCAGGATCACCATCCACTCGCCGACGAAGCCGGCCGTCGCGGGCAGGCCGCAGTTGGCCATGGCGAACAGCAGAGCGAAGGCCGCGAACTTGGGCATGGTGTTGACCACGCCGCCGTAGGAAGCGATTTCACGCGAGTGCACGCGGTCGTAGAGCACGCCGATGCACAGGAACATGGCGCCCGACACGAAGCCGTGGGCAATCATCTGCACGATGCCGCCAGCAACGCCCAGCGGGTTGAAGATGAAGAAGCCCAGGGTCACGAAGCCCATGTGGGCCACGGACGAGTAGGCCACCAGCTTCTTCATGTCCTTTTGCACCAGAGCGACCACGCCCACGTAGATCACGGCGATCAGCGACAGGGCGATGACCAGCCAGGCCCACTTGTGCGAGGCATCGGGTGCGATGGGCATGGAAAAGCGCAGGAAACCGTAGGCGCCCAGCTTCAGCATGATGGCGGCCAGCACGGCGGAGCCGCCGGTGGGCGCTTCCACGTGCACGTCGGGCAGCCAGGTGTGGACCGGCCACATCGGCACCTTCACGGCAAAGGCCGCGAAGAAGGCGAAGAAGATCAGCGTCTGGGCCGTCATGGACAGCGGCAGCTTGTGCCAGTCGAGGATCTCGAAGCTGCCACCCGACTGGGTGTACAGGTAGATCACGGCGACCAGGGTCAGCAGCGAACCCATCAGCGTGTACAGGAAGAACTTGAAGGCCGCATAGATGCGGTTGGGACCGCCCCAGATGCCGATGATCAGGTACATCGGGATCAGCGTGGCCTCGAAGAACACGTAGAACAGCAGGCCGTCCAGCGCGCTGAACACGCCGACCATCAGGCCGGACAGGATCAGGAAGGCGCCCATGTACTGGTTCACGCGCTCGGTGATGTTCTCCCACGACGCGATCACGACGATCACGGTGATGAAGGCGGTCAGCGGCACGAACCAGAACGAGATGCCATCCACGCCCAGGTGGTAGTGGATGTTGAAGCGCTCGATCCACAGCGCCTTCTCCACGAACTGCATGGCAGCCGTGCTGTTGTCGAACTGCTGTATCAGCGGCAGCGTGACGGCCAGGCCTGCCAGCGCGCCGACCAGGGCCAGCCAGCGCACTGCCTTGACCTGATCCTCGCGGCCCAGGGCCAGCAGGAGGGCGCCGAAGGCGATCGGCACCCAGATTGAAAGACTCAACCAATGCATTTTTGTTCTTCCCCTACTACTTGTTGAGCCACACGAAATACGTCATGAGAGCGAACACGCCCAGCAGCATGACCAACGCGTAGTGATAGAGATAGCCCGACTGCAGCTTGCGCACCCACTGGCCGATGCGGCCGATGAGCTTCCACGAGCCGTTGACGATGCCGCCATCGATGATGGCCTGGTCGCCGACCTTCCAGAAGAAGCTGCCGAAGGCGCGTGCGCCGCGGGCGAAGATGTTCTCGTAGACCCAGTCCACGCCGTACTTGCCTTCCAGTGCCTGGTAGACACCGATCTTCTGCATGGACGACTTGATGGCGGCAGGCACTTCGGGCTTGACCATGTAGAACAGGTAGGAGACGACGACGCCTGCCAGTGCCAGCCAGAACGGCGCGGCCGTGAAGCCGTGCAGCGCCATGGGCACCCAGCCGTGGATCTTCTCGGCCAGCTCGGCCATGGCGCCGTGCTTGCTGCCATCGACGTGGATCACGCCCTTGAAGAAATCACCGAACAGCATGGGCATCAGTGCCAGGGCACCGATCACCACCGAGGGGATGGCCAGCAGCATCAGCGGGCCGGTCACGACCAGCGGCGACTCATGCGGCTTGGCATCGTGGCCATGGCCGTGGTGGTCGTCATGGGCGTGGTGGTCATCGTGGCCATGGTGGTGCGCATCGGGATTCTGGTCGTAGCGCTCCTTGCCGTGGAAGACGATGAAGTACAGGCGGAAGGAGTAGAAGGCCGTGATGAACACGCCGGCCAGCACCGCGAAGTTGGCGAAGCCAGCACCCGGCAGGTTGGTGGCGTGCACGGCCTCGATGATGGCGTCCTTCGAGTAGAAGCCCGAGAAGAACGGCGTGCCGATCAGCGCCAGGTTGCCCAGCAGGAACGTGATCCAGGTGATGGGCATGTACTTGCGCACGCCGCCCATCCAGCGGATGTCCTGGTTGTGGTGCATGCCCATGATCACCGAGCCGGCGCCAAGGAACAGCAGGGCCTTGAAGAAGGCGTGGGTCATCAGGTGGAACACGGCCACCGAGTAGGCCGAGGCGCCCAGGGCCACGGTCATGTAGCCCAGCTGCGACAGCGTGGAGTACGCGATCACGCGCTTGATGTCGTTCTGGATGATGCCCAGCACGCCCATGAACAGCGCCGTGATGGAGCCGATCACCAGGATGAAGCTCAGCGCGGTGTCCGACAGCTCGTACAGCGGCGACATGCGCGAGACCATGAAGATGCCGGCCGTCACCATGGTGGCGGCGTGGATCAGTGCCGAGATGGGGGTCGGGCCTTCCATCGAATCGGGCAGCCAGGCATGCAGCGGGAACTGGGCCGACTTGCCCATGGCGCCGATGAACAGGCAGATGGCCGTCACCGTCACCAGCAGCCAGCCGGTGCCCGGCAGCAGGGTGTTCTGGATCTCGGGCAGCTTGGCGAAGATCTCGCCATAGTTCATGGTGCCCGTGTAGGCAGCGATCAGGCCGATGCCCAGGATGAAGCCGAAGTCGCCCACGCGGTTGACCAGGAAGGCCTTCATGTTGGCGAAGATGGCCGAGGGCTTGTTGTAGTAGAAGCCGATCAGCAGATACGACACCAGGCCCACGGCTTCCCAGCCGAAGAACAGCTGCAGCAGGTTGTTGCTCATGACGAGCATCAACATGGAGAAGGTGAACAGCGAGATGTAGGAGAAGAAACGGTTGTAGCCGTCATCTTCCTGCATGTAGCCGATGGTGTAGATGTGCACCATCAGCGACACGAAGGTCACCACGCACATCATCATGGCCGTGATGCTGTCGATCAGGAAACCGACTTCCATCTTCAGCCCACCGATTTCCATCCAGGTGTAGATGGACTGGTCGAAGCGCGCCCCGTCGAAGATCACGCTGTTGAAGGTGATGGCCGACAGGATGAAGGCGATCAGCACGCCCAAAATCGTGAGGGAATGGCTGCCGCCGCGACCGATCTTGTTGCCGCCGAAGGCCGTGCCCCAGATACCCGCGAGCGCGGAACCCGCCAGCGGTGCCAGCGGCACCGCCAGGAGCATGGATGCAGAGAGTGTTTGACTCATTCTTAAGAACCTTGCAAGTTACGGCGGACTCAACCCTTGAGGGAGTTGAGATCTTCCGCATTGATGCTGGTCTTGTTGCGGAACAGAAGCACCAGGATCGCCAGACCGATGGCCGACTCGGCCGCTGCCACTGTCAGGATGAAGAACACGAACACCTGTCCGTGCATGTCACCCAGATAGCTGGAGAAGGCCACGAAGTTCATGTTGACGGCCAGGAGCATCAGCTCGATGGCCATCAGCAGCACGATCAGGTTCTTGCGGTTCAGAAAGATGCCAACGACGGAGAGCGCGAACAGCATGGCGCCCAGCGTCAAGTAATGGCCCAAAGTCAGCGTCATGCTTTTGTCTCCACGGCGGGGGTTGCCTCGGCGGCCGGTGCCTGCGGCGCCTGGGTGACCGGCACCTTGACCAGCTCGAGGCGATCCTTTGCGCGCACGCGGATCTGCTGGGCCGGGTTCACTGCCTTGCTGTCCTTGCGCTTGCGCAGGGTCAGGGCGATGGCGGCGATCATGGCCACCAGCAGGATCACGGCAGCGATCTCGACGGGGTACAGGTATTCGGTGTACAGCAGCTTGCCCAGGGCCTGGGTGTTGGAGTACTGCACGGTCTGGCCGGCAGCGTTGACCGTGGCCGCAATGGCCTTGGGCTCCTCGACGCCGCTGAAGCCGCCCATCAGCACCATGCCCATTTCAAAGGCGATCAGTGCGCCGATCAGGGCAGCGAAGGGGAAATGCTTCCAGAAGCCCTGGCGCACGGCGTCGATGCGGATGTCCAGCATCATCACCACGAACAGGAACAGCACCATCACGGCGCCCAGGTAGACCAGCACCAGGGTCACGCCCAGGAACTCGGCCTTGAGCAAAAGCCAGATGCCGGCAGCCTGCGAGAAGGCCAGGATCAGGTTGAGCACGGCGTGCACGGGGTTGCGCGCCGTGACGACCCGGAAGGCTGCAAACAGCAGCACGACCGAGAACAGATAGAAGAAACCAGTTTTGGCGTCCATGGATCGAATCTTTTCAAGTGATCAAGGAGCCGCTTCAGCGGTACTTGGCGTCCGCAGCCTTGGCGGCGGCAATCTCGGGTTCGTAGCGATCGCCAACGGCCAGCAGCATGTCCTTGGTGAAGTACAGGTCGCCGCGCTTTTCTCCGTGGTATTCGAAGATATGCGTCTCGACGATGGAATCCACCGGGCAGCTTTCCTCGCAGAAGCCGCAGAAGATGCACTTGGTCAGGTCGATGTCGTAGCGCGTGGTGCGGCGCGAGCCGTCGTCACGCACATCGGACTCGATGGTGATGGCCATGGCCGGGCAGACCGCTTCGCACAGCTTGCAGGCGATGCAGCGCTCTTCGCCGTTGTCATAACGGCGCAGGGCGTGCAGTCCGCGAAAACGCGGCGACAGAGGTGTCTTTTCTTCGGGGAACTGCACCGTGACCTTGCGGCGGAAGGTGTAGCGGCCAGTCAGGGCCATGCCCTTGGCCAGTTCCCAGAGCATGAAGCTCTTGAAGAAATCTTTGATCGAAAATGGGGTAGCAGCAACCGCAGACATTCTTGCTCCGCTCAGTTCCAGATGTTCCAAGGCGAGTGCATCCAGCCACCCACGATGACCAGCCACACCAGGGTGACGGGAATGAAGATCTTCCAGCCCAGACGCATGATCTGGTCATAGCGAAAGCGCGGGAAGGTGGCACGGATCCAGATGAACATGGACACGACCAGGAAAGTCTTCGCCGCCAGCCAGATCCATCCGGGGATGAACGACAGGAAGTCGAACGGAGGCAGCCAGCCGCCCAGGAACATGATCACGGCCAGGATGGACACCAGCCACATGCTGGCGTACTCGGCCAGGAAGAAGATGGCAAAGCCCATGCCCGAGTACTCGACCATGTGGCCGGCCACGATTTCGGCTTCGCCTTCGACCACGTCGAAGGGGTGGCGGTTGGTCTCAGCCACGGCCGAGATCAGGTACACCACGAAGATCGGCAGCAGCGGCAGCCAGTTCCACGACAGGACGCTGGCACCCATGCTGGCGAACTGGCCCTGGCCCTGGCTCAGCACGATCTGCGTCAGATTCATGCTGCCCGTGACCATGATCACCACCAGGAAGCAGAAGCCCAGCGCGATCTCGTAGCTGACCATCTGCGCCGAGGCGCGCAGCGCGCCCAGGAAGGCGTACTTGGAGTTGGAGGCCCAGCCGGCAATGATCACGCCATAGACTTCGATGGACGTGATGGCCATGATCAGCAGCAGGCCGGCGTTGACGTTGGCCAGCGCCACTTCGGGACCGAAGGGGATCGCCACCCATGCCGCCAGGGCGGGCATGATGGCCATCACGGGACCCACGTAGAACAGGCCCTTGGCGGCAGCCGTGGGCTGGATCAGTTCTTTGGTCAGCAGCTTCAGGCCATCGGCCAGGGGCTGCAGCAGGCCGAAGGGACCCACGCGGTTGGGACCCATGCGAACCTGCATGAAGCCCAGCAGCTTGCGCTCCCACAGCGTCAGGTAGGCCACGGCGCCCATCAGCGGGGCGACGATGGCGACGATGCCCAGCAGGATCCAGAGCACGGGCCAGGCCACGTCGGTCCACCAGGGGGCGGCGATCAGGCCGGCACCGGCCGTCTTGAGTGCGTCAATCATGCGGCGCCTCCCTCACGAGCCTGACGTGCATCTGCCGTCAGTTGCAGCGACGTCGCGCGGCGCACGATGCTGTCGAGCTGATAAATGCTGGCCACCACGGGCGCGGCATGGCCAGCGCCGTTGGCGATGGAATTCACGGCAGGCGCACCATTGCCCAGCAGGTTGGCCGGCACGCTGGTGGCGCCGGCGGTGGCGGCTGCGAGCACGTCCTGCGACGTCTCGTAGTCCACGCCCTGCACGCCCAGCAGGTTGGCCAGAACGCGCAGCACCTTCCAGCCCGGACGGGCTTCGGCCAGCGGCTTGACCACGGCATGGAAGCTTTGCAGGCGGCCTTCGGCGTTGACGAAGCTGCCCGAGGTTTCCGTGAACGGGGCGATGGGCAGCAGCACGTCGCTGAATTCCATGTTGGCCTTGAACGGGCTCAGGGTCACGACCATCTCGGCCTTGCCCAGTGCCTCTGCGGCGCGGGCGCCGGCAGCGGAGTCGAACACGGGTTCGTTGTTCAGCAGCAGCACGGCCTTGAGGCCGCCGGCCAGCATCTGGCCTGCGTTCAGGCCCGAAGCGGCAGGCTGTGCGCCCACCCACTGCGCGCCCACCGTGTTGGCGGCTTCGGTCAGGTAGCCGACCGAGGCGCCGGTCTGCTCGGCAATCCAGTTGGCCAGCGACAGCAGGGTCGATGCCTGTGCGTGGTGCGCAGCGGCATTGCCCAGCAAGATGGCCTTGCGCTCGCCGCGCAGCAGCGCGGTGGCAATGGCCTGGGCCTCGGCATGCACGTTGGCGGCGGCCACGGGAGCGGCAACACCCTTTTCCTGCGCCACGGCGGCAGCCACATCGGCCAGCGCCTGGGCCCAGTCCGGGGCTGCCACGATGGACGCCGTCACCGGCATGGCCCAGTCGTAGACACGCTCATTGATGGCGAGCACGGTGCAGCCCTGTTTGGCCGCCTGGCGGATGCGCTGCGCGAACAGCGGATGGTCCTTGCGCAGGTTGGAGCCGAGCACCAGGACGCCTTGCAGCTTGGACAGCGAGGCGATGGGCGTGCCCAGCCACTGCACGCCCTGGGCGGCGGTGAACTCGGCATTGCGCAGGCGATGGTCGATGTTCTCGCTGCCCAGGCCGCGCACCAGCTTGCCTGCCAGGAACAGCTCTTCCAGCGTGCTGTGCGGGCTGACCAGCGCACCGATGGCGGAGGCGCCATGGTCGTTCTTGATCTGGCGCAGGCCGTTGGCCACGTATTCGAGGGCCGTCTGCCAGTCGACTTCCTTCCACTCACCGCCCTGCTTGAGCATGGGGCGGGTCAGGCGTTCGTCACTGTTCAGGGCTTCGTAGGAGAAGCGGTCGCGGTCGGCGATCCAGCACTCGTTGACCTCTTCGTTCTCGAAGGGCACGACGCGCAGGACCTTGTGGTTCTTGACCTGGACGATGAGGTTGGCACCCGTGGAATCATGGGGCGAGACCGACTTGCGGCGCGACAGCTCCCAGGTGCGGGCGCTGTAGCGGAAGGGCTTGCTGGTCAGCGCGCCCACGGGGCAGATGTCGATCATGTTGCCCGACAGCTCGGAGTCCACCGTATCGCCCACCACCGTGGTGATCTCGGAGTGCTCGCCGCGGTTGATCATGCCCAGCTCCATCACGCCGGACACTTCCTGTCCGAAGCGCACGCAGCGGGTGCAGTGGATGCAGCGGCTCATCTCCTGCATGGAGATCAGCGGGCCCACGTCCTTGTGGAAGACCACGCGCTTTTCTTCCTCGTAGCGCGAGGCGGAGCTGCCGTAGCCCACGGCCAGATCCTGCAGCTGACATTCGCCGCCCTGATCGCAGATCGGGCAGTCCAGCGGGTGATTGATGAGCAGGAACTCCATCACCGATTGCTGTGCCTTGATCGCCTTCTCGCTCTTGGTGCGCACGATCATGCCCTGCGTCACGGGCGTGGCGCAGGCGGGCATGGGCTTGGGGGCCTTTTCCACGTCCACCAGGCACATGCGGCAGTTGGCGGCGATGGAAAGTTTCTTGTGGTAGCAGAAATGCGGGATGTAGGTGCCTGCCTTCTCGGCTGCATGCATGACCATGCAGCCCTCGGCGACCTCCACCTTCTTTCCGTCCAGTTCAATTTCAACCATATGCTTTTCTCGCGATCAGGCGGCGTGGACCGTCTGCTTGGAAGCGTTCTGGATCTTCGCTTCAAACTCGTGGCGGAAGTGCTTGATCATGGCGCGCACCGGCATCGCTGCCGCATCGCCCAGCGCACAGATCGTGCGCCCCATGATGTTCACGGACACCGAGTCCAACAGCTCGATGTCTTCAGGACGGCCTTCGCCGTGCTCGATTCGGTTGACCACGCGCCACAGCCAGCCCGTGCCTTCGCGGCAGGGAGTGCACTGGCCGCAGGACTCGTGCTGGTAGAAGTAGGACAGGCGCAGCAGGCTCTCGACCATGTCGCGCGAGTCGTCCATCACGATCACGGCGCCCGAGCCCAGCATGGAGCCGGCCTTGGCGATGGAGTCGTAGTCCATCGTGCATTCCATGATGATGTCGGCCGGCAGCACGGGCGAGGACGATCCGCCGGGGATCACGGCCTTGAGCTTGCGGCCCGTGCGCACGCCGCCCGCCAGCTCCAGCAGCTTGCTGAAGGGCGTGCCCAGCGGCACTTCGTAGTTGCC
Source organism: Delftia sp. WSY_10 (assembly GCF_043104705.1). NCBI lineage: Bacteria > Pseudomonadati > Pseudomonadota > Betaproteobacteria > Burkholderiales > Comamonadaceae > Delftia > Delftia sp. WSY_10. The sequence continues at coordinate 208,201 of NZ_JBICKY010000032.1, forward strand.
GGGCAGGTTGACGTCGCCGCTGACCGAGAAGATCTTGGTGCCGCCATTGTTGGGCTTGCCGCACTCCAGGTACGCAGCACCGCCGTTGCGGATGATCCAGGGAACGGCCGCAAAGGTTTCGGTGTTATTGATGGTGGTGGGCTTGCCGTACAGGCCGAAGCTGGCCGGGAACGGCGGCTTGAAGCGCGGCTGGCCCTTCTTGCCTTCCAGCGACTCCAGCAGCGCAGTCTCTTCGCCGCAGATGTAGGCGCCGAAGCCATGGTGCGCGTGCAGCTGGAAGCTGAAGCTGCTGCCCATGATGTTGTCGCCCAGGTAGCCGGCAGCGCGGGCTTCCTCCAGCGCGGCCTCGAAGCGCTCATAGGCCTCGAAGATTTCGCCGTGGATGTAGTTGTAGCCCAGGGAGATGCCCATCGCGTAGGCCGCGATGATCATGCCCTCGATCACGATGTGGGGGTTGTGCACCAGGATGTCCCGGTCCTTGCAGGTGCCCGGCTCGCCTTCGTCCGAGTTGCACACCAGATGCTTCTGGCCCGGGAACTGGCGGGGCATGAAGCTCCACTTCAGGCCCGTGGGGAAACCTGCGCCTCCGCGGCCGCGCAGCCCCGACTCCTTGACGGTGGCGATCACCTGATCCTGCGTCAGGCCTTCGCTGCCGTCCTTGCCCAGGATCTTGCGCAGCGCCTGGTAGCCGCCGCGTGCCTCGTAGTCCTTGATGGACCAGTTGGCGCCGGTCAGATCGGCATAGATCTGGGGATTGATGTGGCGGTCGTGGAAGCAGGTCTCGCTGCCCGAGGCGGCAAACCTGGCCAGGACCGATTGTGCGGCGGCGTTCATGCCTTGCCCTCCGCGGCGCGCAGGCCGTCGATCAGTTCGTCGAGCTTTTCGTTGCTCATGAAGCTGCACATGCAGCGGTCGTTCACCAGCATCACCGGCGAATCCGCGCAGGCACCCAGGCACTCGGACTGCTGCAGCGTGAACATGCCGTCGGGCGTGGTCTCGCCCATCTTGATGCCCAGGCGGGATTCCAGATGGTGCAGCGCCTTGTAGCCGTCGCGCAGCTGGCAGGGCAGGTTGGTGCAGACGTTCAGCTTGAACTTGCCCACCGGCCGCTGGTTGTACATGTTGTAGAACGTGGTGACTTCGTGCACCGCGATCTCGGCCATGCCCAGGAACTCGGCGATCACGGCCTCGCTCTCGGGACTGACCCAGCCCTGCTCCTGCTGCACGATGGACAGGCAGGCCATCACGGCCGACTGCTTCTGGTCGGCCGGGTACTTGGCCACCTCGCGCGCAAAGCGCTCCTTGGTCGCTTCGGTAATCATCGGTCAACGTCTCCAAACACGATGTCCAGGGTACTCAGCACCATCACGGCGTCGGCCAGCATGTGGCCTCGGCACAGTTCGTCCATGGCGGACAGATTGGCGAATCCCGGCGGACGGATCTTCAGGCGGTAGGGCTTGTTGGCCCCGTCGCTCACGATGTAGATGCCGAACTCCCCCTTGGGGTGTTCGATGGCCGCGTAAGCCTCGCCTTCGGGCACGCGGAAACCTTCGGTGAAGAGCTTGAAGTGGTGGATCAGCTCTTCCATGTTGGACTTCATGCCTTCGCGCGGCGGCGGGGCGATCTTGTGGTTGTCCACGATCACCGGGCCCGGGTTGGCACGCAGCCAGTCCACGCACTGCTTGATGATGCGGTTGGACTGGCGCATTTCGGCCACGCGCACCAGGTAGCGGTCGTAGCAGTCGCCGGTCTTGCCCACGGGCACGTCGAAGTCCATGCGGTCATAGACCTCGTAGGGCTGCGACTTGCGCATGTCCCAGGCCACGCCGGAGGCACGCAGCATGGGGCCGGTCAGGCCCAGGTTCATGGCACGCTCGGCCGTCACCACGCCGATGTCCACGTTGCGCTGCTTCCAGATGCGGTTGTCGGTCAGCAGGGTCTCGTACTCGTCGGCGCACTTGGGGAAGCGCTGCGTGAAGTCGTCGATGAAGTCCAGCAGCGAGCCCTGGCGGTTGCGGTTCATGACCTCGACCGAGCGCGCATTGCGCACCTTGCTGGCCTTGTACTGCGGCATGGTGTCGGGCAGGTCGCGGTAGACGCCGCCCGGACGGAAATAGGCCGCGTGCATGCGCGCGCCGGAGACCGCCTCGTACATGTCCATGAGGTCTTCGCGCTCACGGAAGGTATAGATCAGCGTCGTGGAGCTGCCTGCATCGTTGCCGCTGGAGCCCAGCCACATCAGGTGATTCATGATGCGGGTGATCTCCGAATACATCACGCGGATGTACTGGGCGCGAATGGGCACCTCGATGCCCAGCAGCTTCTCGATGGCCAGGCAGTAGGCGTGCTCGTTGCACATCATGGACACGTAGTCCAGCCGGTCCATATAGGGCAGCGACTGGATGTAGGTCTTGCTCTCTGCCAGTTTTTCCGTCGCGCGGTGCAGCAGACCGATGTGCGGGTCTGCACGCTGCACCACTTCACCGTCGAGCTCCAGCACCAGGCGCAGCACGCCGTGCGCTGCCGGGTGCTGCGGACCAAAGTTCAGGGAATAGTTCTTGATTTCAGCCATGGTCGTCCATCAAAAAGGCGCCTGCAGCGCCTTCAGTGCAGGCCCCCGTAGTTGTCTTCGCGGATGATCCGCGGCGTGATCTCGCGGGGCTCGATGGTGACCGGCTGGTACACCACGCGCTGCTGTTCGGGGTCATAGCGCATCTCCACATGGCCCGACAGCGGGAAGTCCTTGCGGAAGGGATGGCCGATGAAGCCGTAGTCGGTCAGGATGCGGCGCAGGTCGTCATGGCCATCGAAGACAATGCCGAACAGGTCGAACGCCTCGCGCTCGAACCAGTTGGCGCCGGCCCAGATGGGAGTGACCGAAGCCACCACCGGAAAATCGTCGTCGGTACAGAAGACGCGAACGCGCAGGCGCTGGTTCAGGCTGATCGACAGCAGGTGGGACACCACGGCAAAGCGCGGCCCTTCGCGGCCGACTTCCGCATAGGTGGAATAGTCCACGCCACACAGGTCCACCAGAACCTCGAACCGGCAATCCGGGGCGCTGTGCAGAACCTGCATGGCCTCCAGATAGTTGGCAGCGGACACTTCGACCGTCACCTCGCCCAGGGCCACGGTCACGCTGCGCGCCTTGTCGCCCAAGGCAGCAGCCACCACATCCCGAAGCACTTCGGGGTGAATCGCAATAGCAGTCATCATCTAGCCCTTAGACGCGAGCGATGGTATGGGTGCGGCGGATCTTCTGCTGCAGCTGGATGATGCCGTAGATCAGGGCTTCCGCCGTGGGGGGGCAGCCAGGCACATAGACATCGACCGGCACGATGCGGTCGCAGCCACGCACCACGGAATAGCTGTAGTGGTAGTAGCCGCCGCCATTGGCGCACGAGCCCATGGAGATGACCCAGCGGGGCTCGGACATCTGGTCATAGACCTTGCGCATGGCGGGCGCCATCTTGTTGCACAGGGTGCCGGCCACAATCATCAGGTCCGACTGGCGGGGGCTGGCACGGAAGACTTCCGAGCCAAAGCGGCCAATGTCGTAACGCGCCGCCGCAGCGTGCATCATCTCGACCGCGCAGCAGGCCAGACCAAATGTCATGGGCCACAGCGAGCCCGTCTTGGCCCAATTCACCACCGAGTCGTAACTCGTGGTGATGAAGCCTTCCTTCATCACGCCTTCGATCATCGTGTTTCCTTAGTGAACCCGCATCAGTCCCAGTCCAACGCACCCTTCTTCCATTCGTAGACAAAGCCCACGACGAGAACGGTCAGGAAAATCAGGACAGCGGCGAAACCAGCCCCACCCACGTCCCGAAGCGCAACGGCCCAGGGCAGCAGAAAGGCGATTTCCAAATCAAATAGGATGAACAGGATGGCGACGAGGTAGTAGCGCACATCGAATTTCATGCGCGCGTCTTCGAAGGCCTCGAAGCCACATTCGTAGGGAGAGTTCTTGGCGGCATCGGGCCGGTTCGGACCCAGCACATACCCCAGTACCAGGGGGACTACGCCGACACCCATGCCGACGAGAATGAACAAGAGAACGGGAAGATACTGGTCGATGTTCATCGTGTGCGGCTACCTTGAAAGGCATGCCCGCACCGATCAGCCTGATCAGCAGGGCAGGCTCTTAGTTATATCTTGGTGCCGTCGGCGAGACTCGAACTCGCACAGCTTTCGCCACTACCCCCTCAAGATAGCGTGTCTACCAATTTCACCACGACGGCTACGTCTCGATTTCGGCTGGCTCTTTATCTTCGTTGCAAAGATTCCGCCTACCGAACAATCTCTAGATTCTACTCTGAAAAACCCTCGGACCAGGAGGACCGAGGGCTTTGTTCGAAATTATTTCGTGGGGATCTGGGCCGCACCTTCAGCACCGGCAGCAGGCGCCTGACCTGCCGCAGGAGCAGGCACTTCGCCAGCAGCGCCAGGGACTGCGGGAGCCGGTGCCGTGATGGGGGCCGCGCCTTCCAGCACGCTGCCCGAGCTGACGGGGCGCGCATTGCTCAGATAGGCCAGCGCCAGCGTGGTCACGAAGAACACCGTGGCCAGGCCTGCCGTGGAGCGCGACAGAAAGTTCGCGCTGCCCGAGGCACCGAACAGGCTGCCGGAGCTGCCGCTGCCGAACGAGGCGCCCATGTCGGCGCCCTTTCCGTGCTGGATCAGGATCAGGCCGATCATGCCGAGTGCCGACAGCATCTGGACGGCGAGGATCACGCTTGCGAATGCATTCATTGGTTGTACCTGCTAGTAACGCGAGAGCTAAAAAAGCGAATGGAGAAACTGCTCCGGCTCACTGGGCCGCAGCGATGATGGTCAGGAAATCCGGCGCCTTGAGCGACGCCCCACCCACAAGACCACCGTCAATGTCGGCCTGGGCCAGAAGCTGGGCTGCATTGGAGGCATTCATGCTGCCGCCGTAGAGCAAGGGGATGCGGTCAGCCTGCCGGCTGGCAGCCGCCAGCTGGGCGCGCAGCACGGCATGCACCTGCTGCGCCTGCTCGGGTGTTGCGGTCCTGCCGGTGCCGATGGCCCAGACAGGCTCGTAGGCCACGACCAGCTCACTGATGCACTGCCCCACCTGATGGATCACGGCTGCCAGCTGGCGCTTGACGACTTCCTCGGTCTGCCCCGCCTCGCGCTCTGCCAGCGTTTCGCCCACACAGACGATGGGCGTGACGCCCTTGGCCAGCGCAGCCTGCGCCTTCAAGGCCACCACGGCATCGGTTTCACCATGGTATTGGCGACGCTCCGAGTGCCCCACCAAGGTGTAGCGCACGTCAAAATCCTGGAGCATGGCAGCCGAAAGCTCGCCCGTGTAGGCACCCGAGTCATGCTGCGACACATCCTGCGCAGCCACGCCAATGGACGACCCTGCAAGCTCGGCCTGGGCCTGGGCCAGATAGGCGGCCGGCACGGCCACCGCCACACCCGCATTTCCACCTTCGGGCAGCCCCTGCTTGAGGGCCTTGAGCAACACGGCATTGGCAGCCAGGCTGCCATTCATCTTCCAGTTGCCGACGATGAGTTTCTTCTTCATGGTTACCACGTCAAAACGATTTTGCCGGTGTGCTGACTCGACTCCATCAGCGCGTGCGCCTTGTCGGCATCAGCGGCAGCAAAGGTGCTGTGAATCACAGGGCGGATACCGCCTGCCTCGATGAGCGGCCAGACCTCGCGCCGCAGCGCCTGGGCGATGGCCGCCTTGAAGGCGACAGGACGCGGACGCAGCGTGGAGCCCGTCACCAGCAGGCGACGGCGCAGGACCAGGCCCGCATCGAACTCCGCCTTGATGCCGCCCTGCACCGCAATGATGACCAGACGGCCATCCTCGGCCAGGCTCTGCACTTCGGGCGCCACATAGCTGCCCGCCACCATGTCCAGGATCACGTCCACGCCCTTGCCGTCGGTGATGCGCTGCACCTCCGCGGCAAAGTCCTGGGTACGGTAGTTGATGGCATGGTCGGCGCCCAGCTTCAGGCAGTCGGCGCATTTGGCATCGGAGCCAGCCGTCACGATGACCGTGGCGCCACGCGCCTTGGCCAACTGGATGGCCGTCACGCCAATGCCGCTGCTGCCGCCCTGAACCAGCAGGGTTTCGCCCGCCTGCAAGGCGCCGCGATCGAACACATTGCTCCAGACGGTGAAGAAGGTTTCAGGCAATGCCGAAGCCTCCACCTCGCTGAGCCCCGCCGGGATGGGCAGGCACTGGGCCACTGGCGCAACGCAGTACTCCGCATAGCCGCCACCGGCCAGCAGCGCGCACACGCGGTCGCCCACGCGCAGGCCTGCCAGCCGCATGGCGTCGTCGTCACCCGACACGATCACCCCGGCCACTTCCAGCCCGGGCAGATCCGAGGCACCGGGCGGCGGGGCGTAGTGCCCCTTGCGCTGCAACACATCAGGACGATTGACACCGCTGGCCGAGACCTGGATCAGCAACTCCTGCGCGCCGGCCACGGGCAGCGGACGCTCGCCCAGGCGCAAGACCTCGGGACCACCAAAGTCCGTGAGTTCCACGGCACGCATGATTTGCTTTTCCATTTTTCGACCTCGCAATCCCTGTCAAAAATGCCACAAGCGCTGAACAGGTCAGCGCTTTTTCCAGTCACCGCATGCACCTGCAAGGCCACCCCCTTTTTGGGGAACGGCCTTGCCGGGCATTACTGCTGCTGTTGCTGTTGCTGCTCGCCCTCGGCAGCCGGACGACCGCCTTCACGGGGCTCGCGAGGTTCACGCGGCTCGCGGTACTCGCGTTGCTGGCGGGGCTCACGCGGCTGGCGGAACTCACGCTCGGCAGGCGCGGGGCGCTCGCTGCGCTCCATGCCGGCAGGACGCTCGGTCAACGCCTTCAGCGACAGCTTGACACGACCCTTTTCGTCGGTCTCCATGACCTTGACCTTGATGATCTGGCCTTCCTGCAGGTAGTCGGCGACGCGCTCCACGCGTTCGTGGGCAATCTGGCTGATGTGCAGCAGACCGTCCTTGCCGGGCAGCAGGTTCACGAGAGCACCGAAGTCCAGGATCTTGGTGACCGGGCCTTCGTAGATCTTGCCGATTTCGACTTCGGCCGTGATCTCTTCGATGCGGCGCTTGGCTTCGTCGGCCTTGGCGGCATCGCTGGAAGCGATGGTGATGGTGCCGTCTTCGCCGATGTCGATCTGCGTGCCGGTCTCTTCGGTCAGTGCACGGATGGTGGAGCCGCCCTTGCCGATCACGTCACGGATCTTCTCGGGGTTGATCTTCATCGTGTACAGCTTGGGAGCGAAGGACGAGATCTCGGCCTTGGCTTCACCCATGGCTTCCTGCATCTTGCCCAGGATGTGCATGCGCGCTTCCTTGGCCTGGGCCAGGGCGACCTGCATGATTTCCTTGGTGATGCCCTGGATCTTGATGTCCATCTGCAGCGCAGTGATGCCGCTGGTGGTGCCAGCCACCTTGAAGTCCATGTCGCCCAGATGATCTTCATCACCCAGGATGTCGGTCAGCACGGCGAAGCGGTTGTCTTCCTTGATCAGGCCCATGGCGATGCCGGCCACGTGGGCCTTCATCGGAACGCCTGCATCCATCATCGACAGGCAGCCGCCGCAAACCGAGGCCATGGACGAGGAGCCGTTGGACTCGGTGATTTCCGACACCACGCGAATGGTGTAGGGGAACTCTTCCTTGCTGGGCAGGCAGGCCGCCAGGGCGCGCTTGGCCAGGCGGCCGTGGCCGATTTCGCGGCGCTTGGTCGAGCCCATGCGGCCCACTTCGCCAGTGGCAAAGGGAGGCATGTTGTAGTGGAACAGGAAGCGGTCCTCGAACTCGCCGGCCAGCGCGTCGATGCGTTGTGCATCGCGCTCGGTGCCCAGCGTGGACACGACCAGGGCCTGCGTCTCGCCACGCGTGAACAGGGCCGAGCCGTGCGTGCGGGGCAGCACGGAGTTGCGGATTTCGATGGGGCGCACGGTGCGCGTGTCACGGCCGTCGATGCGCGGCTCGCCGGCCAGGATCTGGCTGCGAACGATGCGTGCCTCGATGTCGAACAGCATGCCTTCGACCTTGACGCCGTCGAACTCCACGCCCTGGGCCGTCAGGCCGGCCTTCACGGCGGCGTAGGCTTCGCGGCAGGCCTGCGTGCGGCTTTGCTTGTTGCGGATCTGGTAGGCCGCGCGCAGGGCTTCGTCACCCAGTGCGGCCACCTTGGCGATCAGCTCTTCATCCTTGGCGGGAGCGACCCAGTCCCAGACGGGCTTGCCGGCTTCGCGCACCAGTTCATGGATGGCGTCAATGGCGATGCGACCTTGCTCGTGGCCGAAGACCACGGCGCCCAGCATCACGTCTTCAGGCAGTTGCTGCGCCTCGGACTCCACCATCAGCACGGCAGCTTCAGTACCGGCCACGACCAGATCCATCTGCGAATCCTTACGCTGGGTCTGGCCGGGGTTGAGCACGTACTCGCCATTGATGTAGCCCACACGGGCGGCACCGATGGGTCCGTTGAACGGAATGCCCGACACGGACAGGGCGGCCGACGTGGCGATCAGGGCAGCGATGTCGGCATCGACTTCGGGGTTCAGCGACACGGTGTGGATGACCACATGCACGTCGTTGTAGAAGCCTTCGGGGAACAGCGGGCGGATCGGACGGTCGATCAGGCGGCTGGTCAGGGTTTCGAGTTCGCTGGGCTTGGCTTCGCGCTTGAAGAAGCTGCCGGGGATCTTGCCTGCGGCGTAGGTCTTCTCGATGTAATCGACGGTCAGCGGGAAGAAGTCCTGGCCGGACTTGGCCTGCTTGGACGCCACCACGGTGGCCAGCACCACGGTGTCATCGATGTTGACCAGCACGGCGCCGGAAGCCTGGCGGGCGATCTCGCCGGTTTCCATGGTGACCGTGTGCTGGCCCCACTGGAAGGTCTTGGTGACTTTGTTGAAGATGGACATTGTTGCTCCTAGGGAATGTTGGCCAGATGCACTCATCCAGCCATGATGGAGAGCAATTCAGAACACGATGCCATTCCATTGCTGGATTTCTTGCTATCAAATCCGCAGCAATGGAATGACACAGCTTCGCTCTGTCTTGCTTTCTCCGAAGTAAAAAACGCCTGAGCTAGACAGGCTAACTCAGGCGTTTCGATCTCCCACCGTGCTTACTTGCGCAGGCCCAGCTTGGCGATCAGTGCGGTGTAGCGATCAGCGTCCTTGGACTTGAGGTAGTCCAGCAGCTTGCGACGGCGGCTCACCATGCGCAGCAGGCCGCGACGACCGTGGTGGTCCTTGGCGTGTTGCTTGAAGTGAGGGGTCAGCTCGTTGATGCGTGCGGTCAGCAGGGCCACTTGCACTTCTGGGCTACCAGTGTCGTTGGCAGAGCGTGCGTTGGACTTGACGACTTCAGCCTTCACGGAAGATGCGATCATTTTTTTTCCTTGGAAATTGGCGCCTCAAAGACAAAAGCAAGGAGGCAGCCTTGGTTACTTGCGCCGGGACTGGAAAGGCCCCGACGTGCGTCTTGCACCATGCAAAACCCTGGGATTATAACAAGCACGCCCGGACCGGCATCCACACCTGATTTGCGGCCCTTTGCCACTTCGGCCTGCTGGCCGCCCAGAATCCCGCAAAGCCCGCGCCACAGGCATGCCGTCACGAAGCACGGATATGTGGTGCGCAGGCATTCCATACACCAAGGGAGGGCCACGCCATGGCAGTGCGTTTTTCATTCATTCCATCGACCCGACAAGCGCAGCTGCGGCAATGCGCCCTGCTCTGCCTGGTCGCGGCCCTGGGCCTGGCCCTGCCTGCCCAGGCTGCGTCCCATCGCGCCGACGCATCGGCTGCGCAAGGCTCCAAGCGCAAAAAGGGCGGGCAGCGGGTCCGGGTGCCGGCGCAGCGCAGCAGCTCAGACGAGTCGCCCGAGCAACGCGACAAGCGGCTTTACCGCGAATGCCAGGGCAGGCACAACGCCGGAGCATGCGCCGGATACACCGGGCAGCCGCCGGGCAGGCGCCAGCGCTGACACGCTCCCAGAAACAGTCCTAGGCCGGCCTCGAATACCCAAAAATCCGGCAAGGCCTTGCCATCATTGGATTTTCTCGTACCTCGGCACGCCTGAATTCAGCCCCATTCACGGCACAACTCCTATTTTTTGACCAAAGAAACAGATTGGTCTGAAAGACATGCACGAACAACCCCAATAGATTGAGCGGCGCACGAAACAAGCAGCAACAACCAGCGTTGCGCAAGCCAATCGACGGGGAGGGATTCAAGACATGTCATCGACCAGGCCTCAGGCTCGCCCGGGCGCCGAAGGCTTCACTGCCATCGAGTTGATGGTGGTCGTCGCCATCCTCGCCGTGCTCACCACGCTGGCAGCTCCCAGCTTCAACCTCATCATCGAGCGCTGGCGTGTTCGCCAGACCGTCGAGGCCCTGCAATCGACGCTGCAGTACGCGCGCTCCGAAGCCGTGCGGCGCGGTGGCGGCGTTTTCATCCAGAAACTGCCCCAAGGCACCAAGGGCTGCACCCTGGCGGCGCAGCACGCCGACTGGGGCTGCGGCTGGGTGGTGTTCGTCGACCGCAATGGCAACAGGCACTGGGATCCCAAGGAGGAGCTGCAGCGCTTCGACACGCCCGCCCGCACCCTCGTCACCCGCTCCCGGTCTGCCTCCATCATCAGTGTGGACCGCTGGGGTCAGTTGGGCGGACTCACCGCCATGGGCTTCGCCATTGCGCCATCTCCGGCCGGAATCACTTCCGCCGCAACCCAAGGCATTTGCGTCTCGTCCGGCGGACGCATCCGGGTGGTCGGCCAGGAGGGTATTCCATGCGCCTGACACGTACCCGCAATCGGCATCCCAATGGCTTTACCCTGATCGAAACCCTGGTCGCCACCGTCATCACGGCCCTGGGTGTTCTGGGAATCCTGGGACTGCAGATGCGCACCCTGGCCGACAACCAAAGCGGCGTGCGCCGCGCCCAGGCCATCCGGCTGATCGAGGACCTCAGCGAGCGCACGCACGCCAACCCCAACTCCCTCGGACAGATCGGCCGCTACGTTTCCGACTGGAATCACGCCCCCGAATCCGTCGCCGACTGCAGTGCCGCCGCATGCGGCCCGGACGCAATGGCCAGCTACCACCTCGCACGATGGAAGGCATCCGTTCGCCAACTGCTGCCAGGCGGGGCCGCCAAGGTCTTCCTCGCAGGAGACGAGGCAGCCGCCAGCGCCGGCAATGGGCGCCAGCTGGGGATCATGATCAGTTGGCGCGAGAACGAAAAGTCCGGCAAGGCCGACTACAAGGACCCCATCGGGCTTGATGGCAATGGCGATCGCATGCACGGCGATCAGGCCATGGCCTGTCCTGCAGGCAGAACCTGCCACCTGCAATACATCGCACTCAGCGCTCGCTGCGCTCCCTACCTTGCAAACAACGCAGTCCAGCTCTTCTGCGCAGGCCCATGAATCCCCATCGCATCGCCACCGCCATTGCGGCCAGACCGCGCCAACGCGGCCTGAGCCTCGTCGAACTGCTGGTCGGACTTTTCCTGGGACTGCTGATCATCGGCGTGGCCATGGGCGCACTCATGGCGTCACGCGCCGTGTCCGCCACCATCAGCGATGCCAGTCAGTTGCAACAGCAGGCTTCCCATCTCTTCCGTGTCATGGGCCGGCAGATCCGGCAGGCGGGGTCCCTGCGGCTGCTTCTTGCATCACACAAGAGGGCAACAGAAGCCATTGACGTGGCAGACCCCGTTGCATTCGAGGCGGGCGCACTGGACTTCAACCCCGCGCACGACACCATCCAGGGCCTCGATGCACCCGGGCGCTCCCAATACAAGCTCGCCGTGGGCTACAGCAACTACACGCAGCCGCTGCACACATCGGCCATCGAGACCTCACTGCAGCGCAATTGCCTGGGGCAGACCAACAGCGACAGCCTCATCCTGAGCCGCTTTGTCCTGGACGCCAGTAAAAACACCCTGCGCTGCGCCGGAGCGCCCTCCGCGGGTGCCCAGCCCCTTGCCAGGAACGTCGCCAACTTCCAGGTGCGCTACCTGATCCAGGCGCCGGGGGGCGCCGCCCGCATCCAGTATGTCAACGCAGCCGCCGTAGGCCAGGACTGGCCTCGCGTCGTCGGCGTCGAGGTCTGCCTGGTGCTCTTCGGCAACGAGGCCATCGACATGCCCGCCAACAGCAGCTATACCGACTGCGCCGACAGCGACGGTACGGCCGAATCCATCCACATGGCCACGCTGCCTGCGCCCAGGACGCGGCGCCTGCACATGGTCTTTCGCAGCGTGTACCAGTTGCGCAGCCAGGGGTTGGCCGGATGACGCACAAGGCTGCAGGCATGCGACATGCCCACACCTGCGCAGCGCAGCGCCAAAAAGGCATCGCCCTGTTCATCGTGGTGGTCCTGGTCATGCTGTCCATGCTGCTCGCCCTGTGGGCGTCGCGCAGCGCACTGTTCAACGAAATGTTCGTGGGCAACGATGCCGACTACCAGCGTGCCCTGGAGGCTGCACAGGCCTTGCTGCAGGATGCCGAACTGGATATTCGGGGCGAACAGGCCAGCGGCGCCGCCTGCGCCGCCAGCAGCAGCCAGCCATCCGTCTGCCGCAGCGGTGCAGGCATCGCACAGTTCCCCCGGGAAACCGGGGAAGTCGGCCTGCTGCTGGCCAGCCTCGCTGAGGCCACACCCACTGGATGCCGCGATGGCCTGTGCACCAAGCGCACGGGACCTCAGGACTTCTGGAACAACGCGGACGAAGGCCAAGGGATCACGCTGGGCCAGATGACTGCCGCTGACGTCGGCGCACGCTACGGCCAGTTCACGGGCGCCATCGCTGGCGGAAAGAGCGACTCCATCCTGGCAAATCGTGAGGCAGGAAAGGGAGGCTGGTACTGGATAGAGATCCTGCCCTATGACGTCAACGCAGGGAACTCGGGCGTCATCGCCAACGGCTCACCCCGACTGGCCCTTTACATGCAGCCCCAGGTGATTTATCGCATCACGGCCATTGCCCATGGCAGCAAGAGCAACACCCAGGTGGTGATGCAGCAGACCTACGCCCGGCAGAAACGCCGCGACTGACTCAGGACACCTGACATGCCCCACCTCTGCCCTCCCTGGCTCCGGCGCATCCTGCTGCCAGCGCCGACAGCCGCAGCCATGGCCGCTGCAGTCCTGGCCGCGCAAAACAGCCAGGCAATGGACATGATTCAGTCGTCGCTTGGGCCCCGAGTCAAGGTCACGATAAAGCCTGGCCTGCCGGCACCCATCCAGGTCCAGCAGGTCTCGGAGGCAGACACTCCAGTTGCCAGGGTTCAGGCAGATGGCACCGAATTCGCCGCGCCCATTGAAGACTGCCCGGCCGGACAACAGGCAGATGCCAAGGGCCGCAGCAGCTCCATGGCCTCCAGCGGCAGCGTGATTACGCGGGCCGGCGCGGACATATTCAGCGCCCGCTACAGCGCAAAAGCGGCCTGGAGCGGCTGGATCAGCGCAGAAACCGTCCAGGCCGATGGCAGCCTCTCCGCAACAGCCGGCTGGCAAGGCAAAACCACGGCCGGCCACCTGGATGCACTCAGCGACGAACAGGCAATCAATGACCGTCTGATCCTGACCTGGAGCGACAGACTGCAAAGAGGCGTGTCCTTCAAGTGGAATGAACTCGACCACCTGCAGAAAGCCTCCCTGGGCATCGATGCCGAAGGAAGAGCAGACAACCTGGGCAAGCACAGGCTCAACTTCATACGCGGCGACCGCCGCATGGAAGCTCCGGGACAACCGCCGCGCGTTGGCCCCACCCGTCCTTTTCGCCAGCGCAGCTCGCGCCAGGGCGACATCGTCAACTCCCAGATCTGGCATACCGGTCATCCCGTGGACAACTGGCCCCTGCCGGGCTATGCCGCCTATACCCTCGCCCAGCAGAACCGCCAGCCCATGATCTATGCAGGCGGCAATGACGGCATGCTGCATGGCTTTTCGGCCACCGACGGCAGGGAAAAGATCGCCTACATCCCACGAGGCGTGATCTCCGGACTGGCAAGACTTTCCGACCCCGACTACGACGCCCGGCATCGCTACTTTGTGGACGGCTCCGCCATGAGCGGCGACATCCCCTCGGGCAGCGTTGCGTCCTCGCAGTGGCGCACTGTGCTGGCTGGCATGGCGGGCGCCGGAGCCAAGGGCTACTTCGTGCTGGACATCACCCATCCGGAGGCTTTCAGCGAGTCCGGTGCCAGCTCGCTGGTCCTGCTTGACCGAACCCAGACACGCAACAGCGATCCCGGCGACTGCACCAGCCTGGATGACATGCGCCAGCGCGCCACTTGCCAGGAAAACAAAGACCTGGGCCATATTTTGGCGGCGCCCGTGCTGGACGATGCCAACCCGCAACGCAGCACTCAGATCACGCAGTTGAACAACCACCGCTGGGCACTGGTGACGGGCAACGGCTACCACAGCACCAACCAGCGGCCCGTGTTGCTGATCCAGTATCTCGATGGCAACCAGGAGCTGTTGCGCCTCGTTGCCACGGGCAATACCCCAACCGGCACCACCCCCGAGACCACCTACAACGGACTCTCCGCCCCGCGCCTTGTGGACATCAATGGAGACGGCCGGCCCGATGTGGTCTACGCAGGTGACATCCAGGGCAATCTGTGGAAATTCCTCATCGCCAGCGGTGCCTCCTCCCGCTGGGGCGTGGCCTTCGACGGCCGGCCGCTGTACACAGCCTGGGGTGGCAGTTCTCCATCGGCCACTCGCAACCTGCGTCAAGCCATCACCGCCCCTCCTTCCGTACGCGCCAATGACCGGCGCAGGGCCAGCAAAAATGCCAAAGAAGGGCGCGAGCGCTTGACGGCAGGCGGCATGCTGGTGGCATTCGGTACCGGACGCCACATCACGCGGCAGGATTCTGGCAACACAGCGGTCCAGAGCATCTATTCCATCCTCGACAGCACCCGCTACAGGCTGCTCGCGGACGGCAGAGTGCAAGCTTGCCTCGATGGCAAGGATTCGGACTGCAGGCAGCCTGACGGACAGCGAGCGGCACCCGTTTCAGGCATCGGAGAACTGGCCAGGCGCTCGGTGAACCATCAGCCGGCAGCGGCGGCCGGCCAAGGCTTCTGGCGCGTTGACTCCACGACCGACCTCGACTGGACGCGGCACAAAGGCTGGTACATGGACCTGCCCCTGCCGGGCGAACGCCTGCTCAAGCCAATGGGCTTCCACGACGGCAGCAACATCCTCGCGATCTACAGCCAGATACCTGCAGGATCCCTCAGACGCCCCGGCGAAAGCGCAAGCCCGCCCGACGCCTGCAATGCGAGCGAGGAGCGCCAATTCCTGACATTCATGAACATCATGGATGGCAAGCGACCCGGCGTTCCGTTGATGGACAGCAACGGCGATGGGGTCTACGGCACGGCAGATGAGGAGGTCTCGCGCGCAAGCGTCGCCAGGGGATCCCAGGCCTTGCTCCACAAGGGCCATCACGCCATCGGCTACGACGCCGAAGGCCGTCGCAATGTACTCGCCCGCATGCCGGAGCAATCCCTGCGCCCCAGCTGGCGCCAAATGAAATGAGGCACCACATGCGCCGCCCTCGATCCCCAGGATTCACGCTCATCGAACTCATGATCGTCGTGGCCGTCATCGTCATCCTCGGCACGGTCGCCGTCCCCAGCTACAACGAGTACATCCGCGCAGTCCACCGCGCCGACGCCCGCGCCGGCCTGCTCCAGGCCCAGCAATGGCTGGAGCGCGCCGCCACCGCCAACGGCACCTACCCCACCGAGCTGCCTGCAGACCTGACCTGGGCCCACGACTCCAGCAAGCGCTACACCATCGACTTCCTGTCAACCAGCGGCCACGACGACGACACCTACACCCTGATCGCCACACGCCGCGGCTCCCAGTTCGGTGACCGATGTGGCGATTTCACGCTGACCCATACGGGCGAGCGTGATGCGCTCGGCCTGGGTGTGAATACCACTGCGGTGGAGTGCTGGGGGCGGTAGTCTTACAAGTTCAGAGTGCCAGCTTCTTGACCTGTTGCTGCGCATCCGCGACACAAGGATCCAAGGAGATCCGAGCAAGTGCGTCTAACTGGGAGATTTACGCCCCTTCACTCCCTCTCG
This sequence comes from Delftia sp. WSY_10, assembly GCF_043104705.1. Taxonomy (NCBI): domain Bacteria; kingdom Pseudomonadati; phylum Pseudomonadota; class Betaproteobacteria; order Burkholderiales; family Comamonadaceae; genus Delftia; species Delftia sp. WSY_10. Next base: position 224,350 of record NZ_JBICKY010000032.1, read on the forward strand.
CTCAGCAATCGGCAAGTGACTGCCAGACGAACTGAGCGGAGGTTTACAAAGCGCACCACTCATCCCGCTGCCTGAGCCATCCATCCGGAATGAACTCCCAACGCGCATCCAGAAATCTAGGATGCGCCAATGTACGCTGCCCCTCCCACATCCAGCCTGTCCAGCCAACAACTAAGGCTGGCCACACGTGGCTTCACCACAATCGAACTGATGGTTGTGATCGCCATCATCACCATACTGGCTGCGTTGGCAGCACCCAGCTTTCGGCCACTCATCGAACGATGGCGTGTACGCGCAGCGACCGAAGACCTTCAATCCACCCTCTATTACGCGCGCTCAGAAGCCATCAAGCGCGGTGGAAAGATCGTCCTCAAAAAGATCGCCAGTGGCAATGGCTGCACCGCGGCCGACGCCAATACACAGTGGGGTTGCGGCTGGACTGTCTTTATCGATGCCAACAACAACGCCACCCAGGACTCCGGTGAACTGACGCTTCAGACATCTTCTGCCCCTACCAAGCTGGAAATCAATCTCGCAAGCAGCAACGGATATATCACGGTGGACCGTTGGGGCCAGCTTGCCAGCGCCGGAAGCAGCAGTTTCAATTTCCGCCTCTTCCCCCAAGGCTCAAATGCCACCAACTCGGCCGCTGCAACGCTTTGCGTGGCAGCAGGAGGAATGATCCGCCGATTGAATACGGGGGATGGCACATGCTGAATCCCAAAAAATCCTTCTTTCAATCCCGCGTTGCCAAAATCGGGCTACCTCCTTTGCTTTCCATGAATATCCATCATGGCTTGCAGATCTGCGATGCAGCAACAGTACCAAGAACCACCATGAAAACAATACGTGCGGCCAATATTCAATCTGGCATCAGCCTGATCGAATCTCTTGTTGCCATTGTCGTGATGTCGTTGGGCATTCTTGGGATTCTCGGCTTGCAACTGCGAAATCTCGCAGATACCCAAACCAGCCTCAACCGCGCCCAAGCCATTCGACTGATAGAGGATTTGAGCGAGAAAATTCAAGCCAACCCCAATGGACTGGGCAGTCTGAGTGCATATGAAAGCACCTGGAATGACACACCTACAGGCACGTGCGCAACAGACGGATGCGCCTTGTCGGAGATGGGTGCCTACGACGTCAAACAATGGAAAGAGGCTGTCAAAGCAACTCTCCCCAAGGGAGACGCGGCCATTTTTATCAGCGCGGTAGACAGCGCCGCTGAAAACCGCCGACAACTGGGTGTGATGGTTGCCTGGAAGGCCAATGAAAAGGAACACAAGGCAGCCGATGGAAGCAACGATGAAAAATATACCGAGCCATTTGCACCAGCCAATACAGGGAGTGCCCGCATAAGCTGCCCAGATGGGTTGATATGCCACCTCCAATATATTCAACCTAACCAGCGCTGCACCCCTTTCCCCATGGGATCGTTAAATGGCAACGTACCCGTTTATTGCCCAGGCTGAATCCAGAAACTAAAGAGATAGTTCATGAGAACAAATACACACCACTCAACCAGAAAATTAGCTCCTCCGTTGCTTCAGGCGGGAGCTACACTTCTTGAGCTGTTGGTAGGCATCACCATAGGACTCTTGACGGTGGCAGTAGGCATCGGTGCCTTGATGATTTCTCGGGGTGTCTCAGGAACAGTCAGCGATGCCAGTAACATGCAACAGCAAGCCGCTTATGCCTTTCGGGTAATTGGCTCACAGGTTCGCCAAGCGGGCACCATTCAACTGAGCCTTGATGCCACTGCATTCACACCTTCAGAGACGTCCTATGCCATGCTGCCCGTAGCATTCGACCCCCCAGATCCTGCTGGACAACGCCCGATGTTTAGCAGAGGAGAGAAAATGCTTAAAGGCATTGACACCCCCAGCAGCAGCGAGTATGCCTTGAGCATTGGATATCAAAATTATCAAGAACAAATAACACCTCCTCCCCCTGCAACGGCTCTGGTTTCCGGGAATCAGTTGCGAGACTGCCTTGGTGAAAACAAGGGCGTGTCATCAAACTATGTTATAGAGAGCAAATTTCGAATATCTAGCGATAACGAGCTTGTCTGCGAAGGTGTCGGCGGCACTGCAAAACCAATAATCCGCAATGTCAAAGACATGAAGATTCGCTATCTCATACAGGAACCTACCAGTGCAAAAACTGGGTTTCCCAAAACCATATATGCCAATGCCTCCACAGCCTCTTCATCGCCTAACGGTTGGCGCGATGTATATGCAATCGAAGTCTGCCTGGAGTTGGAAGGCACAGAAACCCTAGATACAGCGGGAGCCAACTACACGAAATGCGATGGCAGCTCTGTTTCTCGAGGGAATCGCCTGCGTATGGTCTTCAAAAACACTTTTCAAATTCGTAGCCAAGGCCAGGTGCAATCATGAATGGCACGCCCCATCCTCACCATTCACCCTCCGGTCTTCTTCGAAGGTCCAGGCAGCAGGGCATCTCGCTATACGTCATCATCGTGCTGGTTCTTCTATCCATGCTTTTGGCTTTGTGGGCATCGCGAACCACATTACTTAACGAAATGATTGTCGGCAATGATGCAGATTACCGTCGAGCATTCGAGGCAGCACAAGCCATGCTGCAAGATGCAGAAATGGATATACGCGGCGTCAACACTGACGGCTCCTTCTGTGTCCCAGACTCTTCCAAAGGAGATATTTGTCGCAGAACAACTTCCGCGTATTTCGACATAGAGACAAAGGATCTCCCTAAGCTCATTAATTTCCTGGATACCCAGGATTCAAAATGCTACAAAGGCATCTGCCAGAAGTTCAAAGATCCACAGGATTTTTGGCATGACCCTGACCGCCTTGCTCAGATGACTGCAGCAGATGTTGGCGCACGCTATGGACAGTTTACGGGAGCAAAAACTGGCGACGCAGGAAACCCGATACTCAACATCACAGCCACTCCAAGCGATATGAGGCAAAGGCGTGGAGCCTGGTATTGGGTTGAAGTCCTTCCCTATGTAGACCCCAACATTTCCCTGCTAGGTGGAGTTCCACCTGGCTCCAACGTGGAAACATTTTCACCCTCCCGGAAGAAAAGATGGGTATATCGCATTACGGCATTGGCCAGAGGACTAAAACCCGGAACAGAGGTTGTACTCCAATCTGCCCTTTCCCTCAGCTTGGCCGAATAAATAGACGGAGAAAATCATGAAACGTCCTTCATTTCCACAGCAAGCCCTCGTCTGCGCCTTGATCTCCGCATTCACGAATCCATCAGCATTTTCCGCAGAGATCCCGCTTGCACAGTACCCTGCAGGTTCGGCACACAAAATGCCCATACCGAACGTGGTGTTGTCGGTTGATGATTCGGGAAGTATGGCCTGGAATGATGCGGGAGGCAGTGCAACGAGCAGTCAGCCGTCACGCATCTCTTCACTGAAGAACGGTCTGAAAAATGTCCTGATCAATACCAGCAAGTATGACAACCAGTTTCGTCTGGCATGGCAGTCAATGTGGCGATGCAATGATATCCCCAGCAGCCAGTCAGGATGCGATGGCAAGAATGCCATGGCAGTTTTCTCCGGCACGCACAAAACAAATTTTTCCACATGGGTGGACTCCATATCCGCCAGTGGTGGCACACCATCTCATACGATGATGTGGAATGCAGGTCAATATATGAAGACCACTGGCAAGGATAGCCCGTGGAATGCGACTCCTGGCGTGGCCGATAGCAGGCCCATTTCATGCCGCAGGGCATACCACGTCTTCATGACCGATGGTGGCTGGAACAGTTATCTGCCAAGCACCAGCTTTGATGCTTTCGACTTTCAAACCAAGATGATCAGCACCCATGCGGAGGCCATTGGAAATTCAGATGGAACAAGCAAGGCACTTCCACAGCCGGATGCATCGAAATATGGTCCCACACTGACCTATAGCACGACAAGCGACCAGACCAAGATATATCGAGACAACTATGGTGGGGGCACGAAAAAACAAACCATCAGCAGAAAAGACTATTATTACGCATACCCTACTCTTGCCGACATGGCTTTTCATTATTGGTCGACTGATTTACAACCCAACATCGGGAACCAAATACCCTTTGAGCCCAAAAAATCGACGGATGAGACATTCAAGATGGGCAACAAATCTGTGACCATCAAACCAGAATGGAATCCCAAGAATGATCCGGCAACATGGCAGCACCTTGTCACCCATACGATTGGGTATGGTGCACGCGCCAGCAATTGGGACAACAGTGGAAGCAATCCTATTTTCACGAATGGCATGTACGGAGACGGCTTCACAGAAGCCATCTTAGGCACCAAGACGTGGACGGATGCTACCGACACTGATTACGACGGCAGTTACACCAGCGGAAGTCGCCGCGGCCAAGCCATTACCGATTATGTCCGCCCTGAAGAGCTATGGCACATGGCAATTAACAGTCGTGGGAAGTTCTTCCCCGTACAGACCGGTGCCGACCTGGAAAAGGCATTTGACGAAATTTTCACATCGATTGTCGCGGACAATACAAGTCCGCTGACAGGCTTCACCAGTGCTTCAAGCTCCATCAGCCGCAACAATACGGAATCCTTCCAATCAGGCTACGTTGCTGCCGAGGATCTCAACTCAAACAAGAACCGCTGGAGCGGCTTTGTCGCATCCGAGAAAATCTCTATCGTCGTAGATCCACAGAATCCTCAGAAAATTACTTGGACCACGGCCCCAAACCCATCATGGGGTACCAATCCAAACAAAACAGCTCCTAACAATCACATGACCACTGCTGACAAGCTTGATGCCTTGTCCCCGGCAGACATTACCTCTCGACTGATCCTGTCCCACGATGGAAGCGCCGGGATATCTTTTGAGTGGGGAACGACGACACCACTGAGCACCGCACAACAAGCACTCCTTAATCTCACGCCCAGCGATGGTCGCGGCAAAGACAGAGTCAACTATATTCGCGGAGATCGCAGTAAGGAAGAGAATCAGACTAATGGCGTTTTTCGCCAGAGAAAGTCCCGCCAAGCAGACATTGTTAACTCCAACATCTGGTACGCAGGCCCTCCATCGCTAAGCTACAGTGCGAATAGCTATATCAGCTACGTCGGCGTGCAGAGCAAGCGCATCCCAATGCTTTATGTAGGTGGCAATGATGGCATGCTGCATGGTTTCTCCGCAATTGATGGCTCTGAAAAAATAGCCTACGTTCCACGCGGAGTCATCAAGAACCTTCCAGAGTTCTCCAATACTGGATACACTCACAGATATTATGTGGATGGATCGCCTTTTACAGGTGATGTCAATCTTGGGACGCAGAATTCCGCCAATTGGGCCACCTACCTAACCGGCACACTGGGTGCCGGAGGAAAGGGTTATTTTGTTCTTGATGTCACAAAACCAGGAACCACCGACGGGCTGATTTCCTCGAACTTTACAAAGACCAATGCCAGCACCCTGGTTGTCATGGACAAAACAGATGCCGTTGACGACGATATTGGTCATATTTTCGGAACCCCGGTGGTTGATGAGGCGAACCCTCAAAGAGCATTGCAAATCACGCAAACTAACAATGGGCGCTGGGCAGTCATCATGGGCAACGGCTACAACAGCATCAATGAAAGGCCTGTTCTGCTGATTCAATATCTGGACGGCAACAAGGAACTCCAGAAAATCTCTGCCGTCCCCGTCACCAATCCCAAGAATGTGGAAGCAGATCAGAATGGTCTATCCACTCCACAGTTCCTTGACGTCAATGGAGATAGCATTCCGGATATCGTCTATGCAGGAGATCTGCGTGGAAATCTCTGGAAATTCGACATCTCCAGCAATAATGCATCCAATTGGGGCGTCGCCTTCGATGGTCAGCCATTATTCACTGCCACCTATTCCACGGGGGTGACCGGCAGTGCCACAAGCCGGCAACCGATCACCACGCCACCAGTGCTACGCCCGAATAGACAGGTAGGCGGACTGATGGTTGCCTTTGGGACGGGCCGCAGCCTTACTGAAGGTGATCGCACGGACACCGACTCCAAGCAGACCGTCTATTCCGTTCTTGACAACACGCGCTATAAAATAAGCTTGACGGGAGAAAATAAAGGCAAGGTAGTCTCACAAACCTCAGACCCCACCCCTGCAACCGTATCCCGCTCCCAGCTAATGAGTCAAATGATCGAAGGCGCCAAGAAAAGTGGAGAAGGATCAAGCGCCAGCCGTGATTTCTGGGCGGTCACTGAAAATCGCGCCATTTTTGACTGCCAAGGAAAATCAAATTGCACTGCGGTCAAAGGATGGTATTTCGACCTACCAGAAGCTGGAGAGCGTGTCCTCAGGGCCATTGAGTTCTTTGACGGAAGCAGTGTTCTCGAAATCATGAGTGAAGTACCGGCATCTGGAGGCGCTACAGCTGGTTCTGAAGAAAGTTGTGAACCGACACCAAAGGCCGCGAAGCCTTTTCGCACCCTGCTCACAATTGATCAAGGAGCACGCCCACGGACACAGATTCTCGACCAAAATGGAGATGGTCTCTACAACTCCGGTGACAAATATGCCAACCGCATGACGGCAGATACCAAAGAACTTCGCTTCAGTACAAAGACACTGCAGATCCGTAAGGGCAGCAGCAGCAGTGGTGGTGGTGGTGGTGGTGGCGGCTGCGGCACCAATTGCGATTCTTTAGCAAAAATCCCAGAGTTGCTGCTGCGCCCCAACTGGCGACAACTCAATTAATGAAGATTGATGAAAATAAAATCATGAAAACAAGATACGGTGGATTTACACTGATCGAATTGATGATTGTGGTCGCCGTGGTAGGCATACTTTCAGCCATCGCCATGCCGAGCTACAACGAATACATCCGACGCGGGCATCGAGCAGAAGCCAGGGCGGGCCTATTGCAGGCGGCACAATGGTTGGAGCGTGCAGCCACCTCCAATGGAACCTACCCACTTACTGCCGCGTTCCCCGCTTCCTTGAAGACGGTTCCTTCCAGCCGCTACGACATTTCATTGAATTCAACAGATGGAAGTACTTTTACGCTGACAGCCACACCCAAGGGAGCCCAAGCCAACGACAAGTGCGGCAACTACACCTTGACGCAAAGCGGCCTGCGTGGAGCCAACGGAGCCACGACAGGCACCATCGTTACCGACTGCTGGGGCAAGTGAGCACTGGGTAGATGCCAATCCGCCAGGCGCTGATCGAGCCCAGGCTTGTTACCATCCCAGGCACCATGACAAACACCGTGCCACACATGCACCAAGCGCTTGGGCTCGCCGCCCAGGCGCTTTTTCTTTCCTCCCCCAATCCGCGCGTGGGCTGCGTACTGGTGGCACCTGATGGCCGGGTTGTTGGCCAGGGGTTCACCCAGCAGGCTGGTGGCCCACATGCCGAAGTGATGGCGCTGCGCGATGCCGCAGCACAGGGTAAGGATGCGCGCGGAGCCACCGCCTATGTGACGTTGGAGCCTTGCTCGCACCAGGGCCGTACAGGTCCCTGCTGCGATGCCCTGATCGCTGCAGGCGTTGCCAAGGTGGTAGGCGCACTCACCGATCCCAATCCCCAGGTAGCTGGCCAAGGTTTTGCGCGGCTGCGTGCTGCAGGTGTACAGGTGGAGGTGGGACCAGGTGCAGCCGAATCGCGCGAACTGAACATCGGCTTCTTCAGCCGCATGCTGCGCGGCATACCGTGGGTGCGCATGAAGGCCGCCAGTTCCCTTGACGGCGCAACCGCATTGCACAACGGTGTCAGCCAATGGATCACCTCGCCCGAGGCACGTGCCGACGGCCATGCCTGGCGCGCGAGGGCCTGCACCCTGCTGACGGGCATAGGCACGGTGCTGGAAGACGATCCGCGTCTGAACGTGCGTGAAGTGCCTACCCAGCGCCAACCGCGCATCGCGGTGGTGGATAGCCGGCTGGACACGCCGCTCACCGCCCAGGTACTGAAGACGCCCGGCGGCTGCCTTATCTACACCAGCAGTCAGGATACTTTGCGGTCCGAAGATTTGCAGGCGGCTGGCGCGACGATCATCCACATGCCCAACGCGCACGGCAAGGTGGACTTGGCCGCCATGCTGCGTGACCTGGCCGCGCGCGGTACGAACGAGCTGCATGTGGAAGCAGGCTTCAAGCTCAATGGCTCGCTGATACGCGAAGGGCTGGTCGATGAACTGCTGCTGTACCTGGCCCCCAAGCTGCTGGGCACGGGTGGCATGGGCATTGCCAGTTTCGGGCCGCTGGACGCGCTGTCCGAGGCCCTTGCGCTGGAGTTGCACGATGTGCAGCGTATAGGGCCGGATCTGCGCGTTGTCGCTCGTGTTGAAGGGCGCGCCAGCTTCTGACGCGGACAGCAGCTTCCTGGACCAGCGGCTGGCGCAGCCGTCCGACACCCGATTGACCGATCCTTGGGCCAAATCTTTGAATCATGTCCAGCGCTCGCAACCTACAGCCTCTTCCATCCGTCAGCCTCTTCCGAGGCCTGCGGACCACGCTTGTCCTGCTGGTGTCCGCCGTGGTCTGCGGCTGCGCCAGCAGCTTGCCCTCTCAGGTCGATCGCCCCGTCACTGCCGCCTTGGAAGCCCCGCAAAGCACGCCATTGGGCTCTTTGGTGCAGCAATTGCGGCCAGCCAGCGTCAGGCCTCAAACCTCCGCCTTCACCCTCCTGTCCGGCGCCCAGGCCGCCTACGGCGCACGGCTGGCCCTGGTCGAGGGAGCGCAGCAGACGCTGGACCTGCAGTACTACGCCATCCATGCCGACGAGAGCACGCAGCGCCTGCTGCGCGGCGTGGTGGAGGCGGCGCGGCGTGGCGTGCGGGTGCGGGTGTTGCTGGACGACTTCCACAGCACGGGGGCGAATGCGCAGGTCATGCGGCTGGCCTTTGTGCCGGGCATAGAGATGCGCATGTTCAACCCGCTGGCGGGCGCACGCAGTTCCGTGCTGGGGCGGGCCTATACGCTGTTGACGGATTTCCAGCGGGCGCAGCAGCGCATGCACAACAAGCTCTTCATTGCCGACAACGCCATGGGCGTGATCGGGGGACGCAATCTGGGCGATGCGTATTTCGACGCGGACAGCGCCAGCAATTTCGTGGACCTCGACGTGCTGGCTGCGGGGCCGGTGGTCGGCGATCTGTCACGCAGCTTCGACAGCTATTGGAACAACCAGCGCGCCTATCCGGTTCAGTCGCTCATCAGTCTCAAGGAGCTCAAGCAGCTGCGCGAGCGCTTTGCCGATGATGGCGATCAGGCGCAGGACGAGGACCCTACGCCTGCCGTTGCCGCCGAAGAGGCAAAGACGGCTGAGCAGGCCGCCGCACACAGCCGCATCATCTGGGACCAGCAGCCCATGGATTTGCGCAAGGCGCCATGGACCTGGGCCTCGGCCGCCGTGCTGGTGGACCAGCCGGCCAAGATCCCGCTGGACAGGGATGACAGCCCGAGCACCAGCGCGGACGCGTCTGCGCCAGCCACACCCGCCCCGAACAGCCCGCAGGCCAAGCCTGCTGGCACGCTGCCCATGGGCCAGCCAACTCCGGCCTTGCGCCAGGCGGCGCGCCCAGTGCTGGAGGCCGATTCGGTAGTGGACGGCCTGCTGGCCCTGGTCCGCAAGACGCGGCGCGATCTGCTGGTGGTCTCGCCCTATTTCGTGCCCGGTCCGGACATGATGGAGGCGTTTCGCGGCGCGCGGCAACGCGGGGTGCGCGTGCGCATCCTGACCAATTCACTGGCCTCCAATGACGCGCCCCTGGCCCATGCCGGCTATGCGCGCCACCGCAAGGCGCTGCTGGAGATGGGCGTTGAACTCTATGAGATGCGCAGCACAGCGGCCAGTGTCCGCTCTGCGTTTGGCTCGGGCAGCAGTGGCGGTGGAGGTCCTTCAGGCGCCACGGGTGCCTCGCGCGCCATGCTGCACTCCAAGCTGCTGGTGGTGGATGGTCACCTGGTGGCAGTCGGCTCGATGAATCTGGACCTGCGCTCGCAACTGCAGAACACCGAGATCGCCCTGCTCATAGCCAGCCGCGAGTTCGGCCGGCTGGCCACGCAAAGTATTGACGAGGGCCTGCAGGACGGCAGCTGGCGCGTGGAGATCGACAAGGATGGAGGACTGGTCTGGCGCGCCTCGGAAGACAGCGACCGCGCCGACGAGCACAGCGAGCCCGATGCCAGCTGGGGTCTGCGCCTGATGCTCAAGCTCCTGGGCCCGCTGGCGCCGGACCACCTGCTGTAGGCGGACGACAGCGCTACAACCCCGCCCACTCCTGGCGCCGAGCCAGCGCCTGGACCCAGAGGGTGATCTCGCGCTGATCGGTCTGGGTGCGCACCTCCTGATAGGCCTGCTCGGCCTCGGGAAAGCGGCGGCGCAGCAGGTTCAGCCATTGCTTGAGACGGCCTGCACGCTGGCGCGGCTCCAGGTCCTCGCAGACCATGTCCCAGAAGCGCTGAACCTGGGGCACGAGGTCGCTCCAGCACACCTCGGCGGCCGGGGTCTGCTCACCTTCAACGGCGGCGCGAATGGCCAGCGCCAGGCCCGGGTCGGCAACGATTCCCCGCCCCAGCATCAGGTCGCTGCAACCCGATTGCTCGCGGCAGCGCAGCGCCTCCTGCACCGTCCATATCTCGCCGTTGGCCACCACGGGCACGGTCACGGATTCGCGGATGCGCGGGATCATCTCCCAGTAGGCGGGCGGGCGGTAGCCATCGAGCTTGGTGCGGGCATGAACGACGATTTCGCAGGCACCGCCGGCCTGCATGGCCTGGGCGCATTCGGTCATCAGGGCGGTGTCGTTGAAGCCCAGCCGCATCTTGGCCGACACGGGCATGGCCGCTGGCACGGCGGCACGCACGGCGCCCACCACGCGCGCAATTTGTTCCGGGTCCTGCAGCAGCGCAGCGCCGCCGCCGTGGCGGTTGACGACCTTGGCCGGGCAGCCGAAGTTCAGGTCGATGCCCTCCGGCCCCAGGCGCGCCAGACTGGCCGCGTTGGCCGCCATGCTGTCCGGGTCCGATCCCAGCAACTGGGCCCGCACGGGCACCCCCGCCAGCGTCCGGCTGCCATTGTTCAATTCCGGCATGGTGCGCAGGAATACCTTGTCGGGCAGCAGCGTCCCCGTGACGCGGATGAACTCAGAGACGCAGCGGTCCGCACCGCCCACGCGCGTGAGCACATCGCGCAGCACGAAATCAAGCAAGCCCTCCATGGGCGCCAGCAACAGTCTCATCAGCTGTGTTCCGGGACCTGCAGCCCCGTCTTCCTGTTACAGATCAAACAATATTCCTGCGGCCCGTATTGGCCGCCTGCCCCTTCGAATCGCCCCTCATCAAGGCGGTGGCAGGCGATTGTGCCCTTGCCGCAGCAAGTTGCACCGGACCAGTTGTCATGGCTTTTTCACGCCACGGTCATTCATGTAACGTGCAATCGGGGCTTGTCGGACTCCCCTGCCCCAACCATGCTGCTGCAAAAAACCGCCAAGGCCCTTGAAGAGCTGCAGCCCGGCCGGCGCAGCCTGCCGCTGCGCGAGCGCTCGGTGCTGCTGATGGCCGATGGCCGCACCGAGGAGCAGCTGCAGCAGGTGCTGGGTGCCCAGGCCAGGGAGCTGGTACAGCAGCTGATAGACAGCGGCCATCTTCAGCGCCTGGCCGGCAATGCCATCGAAACATCGCCCCAGCCGCAGGGCCCCGCGATGGCGCCAGCCGCTGCCAGGGAACCCTCTTCACCAGGCCCTGCCGCCACGCTGAATCTGGCCGGCACACGCATGTATCTGTTCGACCTGTGCGAGCGCATGTTCGCCAACCGCCATGAGGACAAGGCCCAGGTGCTGCGCCATCTGCTGCGCGAAGCGCGCGACCTGGCGGCTCTGCAGGCCGCCGCCTTGCAGCTGCTGCAGACCGTGCAGGAGCATGCCGGCAACGAGCGCGCGGATGCGCTGCGCGAGCGGCTGCAGCATCTGCTGCCCCAGGAGGCAAACGAGTCAATGGCAGCGCAAGGCGCCTGACCGGGATGAAAGCGTGGGTGCCGGCGATCAGCGAGGCGCCAGGCGCCACAGCGAGGTGACTTCGGCAGCGCGTGCGGCGTGCAGAGGATCGGCAGCGTCCGCAGCCTTCCCATGGCGTGGGCGGATGTCCTCTCGGCCCAGGACCTGCAGGCCAGCGGCCTCGATCCACTCCAGCAATTGCTCGCGCGAGCGCAGTTGCAGATGCTCGGCCAGATCCGACAGGATCAGCCAGCCTTCGCCGCCCGGCAGCAGATGCGCTGCAAGGCCTTGCACAAAGCCGCGCAGCATGCGGCTGCCTTCGTCGTAGACGGCCTGCTCCAGCAGGGAGCTGGCCTTGCCCGGCAACCACGGTGGATTGCAGACCACCAGGGCGGCCCGGCCTTCGGGGAACAGGTCTGCCTTGCGCAGGCTCACGCGCTGCGCCAATCCCAGTCGCTGCAGGTTGTCTTGCGCACAGGCCAGGGCCCGGTCGCTCAGGTCGGTGGCCACCACCTGCCGCACGCCACGGTGCAGCAAGAGAGCGGAAAGCACACCCGTGCCCGTGCCGATATCCCAGACCGCGGCATCGGCCTGCTGGGCTGCGGCCGGCAGGGGCGCCTGCGCCACCAGATCCAGGTACTCGCCGCGCACCGGGGAGAACACGCCGTAGTGCGGATGAATGCTGAACTCCGGCATGCCCGGCACAGCCAGGGCCACGCCCTTCTTGCGCCACTCATGCGCGCCCAGCGCGCCCAGCAGTTCACGCAAGGGAACGATGACGCTGCGCGCACCCTGATCGGCGGGAATGTCGCCCCAGGCCTCGCGGCAGGCCTCGCTCCAGTCCGGGGCGCGGCGCAGGGCGCAATGCCAGCTGGCATCGAGCTCGATCATCACGCTGGACAGAATGCGTGCCCGCTGCGCCAGCGCCTGGCGGTGCAGGTGGAAGGCATGGGGAAAGACAGGCTTGGCGTCTTCCTTGCCGGCCCGCCGATGGCGAGCCTTGGCGGACGTCTCACGTGCAGGCTTGTCCAGGCGGCGGCCCAGCGCCGACAGCAATTGCCTGGCATTCTGGAAATCGCCACGCCACAGCATCGCCTGGCCTTCGCAGGCCAGGCGGTAGGCGCTGTCGGCAGACAGGCTGTCGTCGGCGATGACGATGCGGCGCGGTGCGGTCATGGTGCTGTCCGCGCGCCACAGCGCTGCCTGCGTGGCCTCGTTCTCCTGCCATTGCAGCAGGGACCAGTTCTGGGAAGAGGACAAGGCCTGCTGCTCCGTGAGTGATTTAGGGGGAAAGCGGGTCGGAGACCCGATCAGTTCAGTGCGCGCTTGAGCCGCACTTCCTCGATCTTGAGACCACCCACCTGGGCCGTCTTGGCGGTGGACATTTCGCGCTTGAAGCCGGCGAGCTCGTGAAAGCGCAGCGCGCGTTCATTGCGCAGCGGCACCCACGACGTGACATTGGTGCAGCCTTCTTCAAGCAGGCCGTCGCGTGCGGCGTCCCACAGGGCCACGCCCACACCCTGATTCCAGTGGGTAGGTGCAGCATAGATGGCCCAGATTTCACCGGTGGTCTGGCGCGACTTCTCATCGCGCGAGCGGTCGAAGCCGACGAAGCCGACGATCTTGTCGCCATCGATGGCGACCTGAACCTGGGGCTCGCAAAATTCAATGGCTTCGCGCCAATAGGCCTGGCGTTTTTCTACCGACGACATGCTCTTGAGCTGGTCATCGGGAACCAGACCTCGGTAAGCCTCCATGGCGGAAGCAGTATGGATCTGGGCAATCGCTTTTGCATCGCGGAGAGTGGCTGGACGAACCTGGATACTAGACATGGAAAAACCGAAACGAAAACAGGTGAAAATAGAAGGGCGTGATTTTCACCGGAATCGCGCTTTTTGCGTGCATCGAGCCCCTTAGCCATGCACGCAAGTACGGCTGTGCTCGTTTTCTTGCCCTCGGCTATCGGATGTGCTATGTGCTCTTCAAAAAAGAGCAGCTAGTGCATGCAACACAAGGCTCGCCAAGGAATCAGTTGACAATTCCTCACGATGCAGGCATGCCCGGCAACACGCCCGATCGAGCCCTTGCTCACAGCCAGCGGCGCATCAGTTCCATGATGCGATCGAACTTCGCACCATAGGGCGGATACAGCATGGCGGCCCCTGACCAACGCGACTGCACGAACACCGCCTTCTGATGGCTCAGCCGCGCAAAGCCCTGCTCCGAATGATAGGCACCCCAACCGCTGTCGCCCACGCCACCGAAGGGCAGGTTCTCGTGCGCGAAGTGCAGCAGGGTGTCATTGACCGTCACCCCGCCGCTGATGGTGCGTGACAGCACCGCATCACGCACCTTCTCGTCGCGGCCGAACCAGTACAGCGCCAGCGGCCTGGGCCCGGCATTGATGGCCGAGACCACGTCGTCCAGCCTGTCGTAGCTGATCACGGGCAGGATGGGGCCGAAGATCTCCTCCTGCATGAGCTGCATCTGGCTGGTGGCATTGAAGACCAGGGCCGGTGCCATCTGGCGCTCCACGGCATCGCCCCAGGCCATGTCCGCCCCCTCCTGGCTGGCGCCGCCGTCCTCCATCCATTCGACATGGGCGCCCATGCCCTGGGCCTGGCGCAGCATCTGCCGCAGGCGGGCCAGGTGGCGCTTGGTGAGGATGGCGGCATAGTCCGGGTTGCCGGCAAAGCGCGGGAACAGCCGCTGCGCGGCGGCGCGAAAGGCCTCGGCGAATTCGGCCTCCTGTCCACGCGGCAGCAGCACGTAGTCGGGGGCAATGCAGGTCTGGCCTGCGTTGACGAGCTTGCCATGTGCGATCTTGAGCGCCGCCTCCTTCAGGTCGCAGTCGGTGGAGACGATGCAGGGCGACTTGCCGCCCAGCTCCAGCGTGGTCGGCGTCAGGTGCGCTGCGGCCGCCTGGGCCACGCGCCGGCCCACGGCCGTCGATCCGGTGAACAGCAGATGGTCGAAGTGCAGGCCCGAAAACTGCGTGGCCACGCTCACATCGCCTTCGATCACGGCGAACTCCTCGGGCGCAAAGAACTGCCCCACCAGCGCGGCCAGTTGCGCCGACGTGTGCGGCGTGAGTTCGCTGGGCTTGAGCATGACGCGGTTGCCCGCTGCCAGGGCCGTGATGGCAGGCCCCAGCGCCAGCTGCACCGGATAGTTCCACGGGGAGATCACCCCCACCACGCCCAGCGGCTGGCGCTCTATCCACCCACGGCCCGGCATGAGCATCAGCGGCGTGCGCACCCGCTGGCGCCCCGACCAGCGCGCCAGATGGCGCAGCGTGTGCTTGAGCAGGTTGCGCAGCACGAACAGCTCCACCATCTCGGTCAACCGTGGCGAGCGCATGCCGAAGTCGGCCTGCACTGCGGCAGCCAGCACGGGGCCGTGCTCGTCCAGCAGCTTTTGCATGCGCAGCAGCCTCTCGCGGCGCACCAGCAGCGGCACGTCCACCTGCGCCCGGCTGGCCTGGTACTGAAGTTCGAAGACGCGATGAAGATCCATCTGGGTCATAGGGCTCAATGGTAAGAAGACGCGGCAGACGCTCTCATGCTGCACAGGCCGCCTGCGGGTTGGCTGGATACGGCGGCAAGCAGCCAGAACGGCTCGGAGAAAAAAAAGGGAGCCTTGCACGGGCTCCCGAGGGTTACAGACTATACGGGCCGATATGCGCGGCCTGGGCGCGAAGATGCGCAGGCCGCGTAAAGGCTGCAGCAAGACGCTTCAGGGCTCGCGCACTTCACGGGGCTGAACGTCGGTCACCTCGCCCGCTCCCGGCAGCACGCCTGCGCCTGCACCTGCGCGACGGCCACCGCCTTCAGCCGCGCCGTAGGCGCGCTGCGGGCGCTGGGCCATCCACTCGGAGCCGGAGCGGTAGACGGTCTGCCAGCCAGCCCGCGGGCTCATGCGCATGGCCCAGGGCATGACCGGCTGGCCGGTGAGCCTGGCCCACAACGCCCGCACGGCCCAGACCAGGGCCAGCAGCGCCGCTGCGGTGAGCAGGCTGACAAAGAAGACTAGGCCCACAAGCATCAGCAGGATGCGAACGGCCCAGCGGGTCAGGGTGGCGACGAAATCGTTCAAAGCAAAGCCTTTCTTGGCTGGCCCGGTGCGTCAGGCGGAGTCTGCCGCATCGAACCGGAATACGCCCGGTTCCTGTACCGGGTCCACATGCACCGCAATCGTGCTCTTGGGCGGGAAGCGCCCTTCGAGCAGCAGTTTCGACAACGGATTCTCGATCCGCTGCTGTATCGCGCGCTTGAGCGGCCGGGCCCCGAAAACGGGATCGAAGCCCACCTTGGCCAGTTCGGCCAGTGCCTGGTCGGACACCTGCAGCGCAAGGTCCATTTTCTCCAAACGCCGCTCCAGCAGCTTGAGCTGAATCCTTGCGATCGACTCGATATTCTTCGCGTCGAGCGCGTGGAACACCACGGTCTCGTCGATGCGGTTGAGGAATTCGGGTCGGAAATGGTTCTTGAGTTCCCCCCAGACCGCGTCTTTCACATCATCGTAATCCTCGCCGACCATGGCCTGGATCAGCAAAGAGCCTATGTTGCTCGTCATCACGATGACCGTATTCTTGAAGTCCACGGTGCGGCCCTGGCCGTCGGTCAGCCGGCCGTCGTCCAGTACCTGCAGCAGCACGTTGAAGACGTCGGGATGGGCCTTCTCCACCTCGTCGAGCAGCAGCACGCTGTAGGGCTTGCGGCGAACGGCCTCGGTCAGGTAGCCGCCTTCCTCGTAGCCCACGTAGCCGGGCGGCGCGCCGATCAGGCGGGCCACGGAATGCTTTTCCATGAACTCGCTCATGTCGATGCGCACCAGATGGTCTTCGCTGTCGAACAGGAAGCCGGCCAGCGCCTTGCACAGCTCGGTCTTGCCCACGCCCGTGGGGCCCAGGAACAGGAAGGAACCGGTGGGCCGGTTGGGATCGGACAGGCCCGAGCGCGAACGGCGGATGGCGTTGGCCACGGCCGAGATGGCCTCGTCCTGGCCGACGACGCGGTCATGCAGCCGGTCTTCCATGCGCAGCAGCTTGTCCTTCTCGCCCTGCATCATCTTGGCCACGGGAATGCCCGTGGCACGGCTGACCACCTCGGCAATCTCCTCGGCGCCCACATGGGTGCGCAGCAATCTGTGGGCGGGCGCACCGCCCTGCCCCTGCTCGCTGGCCTGGGCTTCGTTGAGCTGCTTTTCCAGCGAGGGCAGCTTGCCGTACTGCAGCTCGGCCACCTTGTTGAAGTCGCCCTTGCGCTTGAGCTCGTCGATCTGGATACGGATCTGGTCGATCTCCTTGCGGATCTGCTCGGAGCCCTGGGCGCTGGCCTTCTCGCTCTTCCACACGTCTTCGAGGTCGGCGTACTCGCGCTCCAGGCTGCCGAGTTCTTCCTCGATCAGTTGCAGGCGCTTTTGCGAGGCCTCGTCCTTTTCCTTCTTCATGGCCTCGCGCTCGATCTTGAGCTGGATCATGCGGCGCTCGAGCTTGTCCATGACCTCGGGCTTGGAGTCGATCTCGATCTTGATCTTGGCCGCAGCCTCGTCGATCAGGTCGATGGCCTTGTCGGGCAGGAAGCGGTCGGTGATGTAGCGGTGGCTCAGCTCGGCCGCGGCCACAATGGCCGGGTCGGTGATGTCCACGCCGTGATGGGCCTCGTAGCGCACCTGCAGGCCGCGCAGGATGGCGATGGTGTCCTCGACCGAGGGCTCCTCGACCAGCACCTTCTGGAAGCGCCGCTCCAGCGCCGCATCCTTTTCGATGTACTTGCGGTATTCATCGAGCGTGGTCGCGCCGATGCAGTGCAGCTCGCCGCGCGCCAGGGCCGGCTTGAGCATGTTGCCCGCGTCCATGGCGCCGTCGGCCTTGCCGGCACCAACCATGGTGTGGATCTCGTCGATGAACAGGATGATGCGCCCCTCTTCCTGGGCCACTTCCTTGAGCACGGACTTCAGGCGTTCCTCGAAGTCGCCGCGGTACTTGGCGCCGGCCAGCAGGCCCGCCATGTCCAGCGACAGCACGCGCTTGTTCTTGAGGCTTTCGGGCACCTCGCCGGCCACGATGCGCTGGGCCAGGCCCTCGACAATGGCGGTCTTGCCCACGCCGGGCTCGCCGATGAGCACGGGGTTGTTCTTGCTGCGGCGCTGCAGCACCTGGATGGAGCGGCGGATTTCGTCGTCACGCCCGATCACCGGATCGAGCTTGCCGATGCGCGCGCGCTCGGTCAGGTCCATGGTGTATTTCTTGAGGGCCTCGCGCTGGCCTTCGCCTTCGGCGCTGTCCATGGTCTGGCCGCCGCGCACGGCGTTGATGGCCGACTCCAGGCTGGAGCGCGTCACGCCGCTTTCCTTGAGCAATTGGCCTGCGCGCGTGGAAGAGCCGCTGCTGTCGGTCAGCGCCAGCAGGAACAGCTCACTGGCAATGAACTGGTCGCCGCGCTTGAGGGCTTCTTTCTCGGTCGCCTGCAGCAGCCGGCCCAGCTCGGAGCCGACCTGCACCTGGTCCTGGTGCTGCACGCGCGGCAGATCGGCCAGGGCCTTCTCGGCCGCGGCCTGCAGCTGGCCCACGTTGGCGCCGGCGCGCTGCAAGAGCGAGCGCGGACCGTCGTCCTGGCGCAGCAGCGCCACGAGCAGGTGCAGGGGTTCGATATTGGATTGGTCACCGCCCAGGGCCAGCGTTTGCGCGTCGGCCAGGGCTTCCTGGAACTTGGTTGTCAGTTTGTCGATTCGCATGGTGTTTCTTTTCGCTCCTGAAACAGGGTCATTGCGATTTATCTGATACCGGCAGGGCAAATTTCAAGCCATGCCCGGCCCGCAAGGACAGACGCTTGCGCCAGATCAAGGCCGGCGAGGCCGGCCATCCTTCTCAAGCATTGCGCTGAAAGATCGAGAACTGCGTAGGCGTAACGCCCAAATGCGCCCGGAAGCTGCGCACCAGGTGGCTGGCGCTGGAAAAACCGCAATCCAGCGCCAGCTCGGCCAGCGGCGGCACGTTGCGCGCAGCCAGGGCGCGCCGAGCCCGGGCCAGGCGCTGCTGCAGCACCCATTCGTGCACCGTGCAGCCCATGCTCTGGCGGAACATGCGTGCGAAATGGAATTCCGAAAGGCAGGCCTGTCTCGCCAGTGCCGGCAGCGACACGGCCTTGGAGTCATGCAGATGCGCCTCGATATGGGCAAGTACCCTGCGCCGCACGGCCGCAGAGAGCCCGCCCAGCGGCCGCTGCAGCGCCTGCACCTGGCGCGGCGTGGCGGACTGCAGCACCAGCCGGTCCACCAGCTGCTGGCCAATGGCATCGGCCGCCAGTTGCTGCTGCGGGTCCTGCCAGTCCAGTTGCATCAGCGCACGGGCACCGGCGTGGAAGGCCTGATCGTCCCCGTAGATCTGCGCACGCAAGGTGCGCGAGCGGGGCTCGGCATCCAGCATGCGGACCACGCGCCCCGCCCAGGCCAGGTCGGACACATACAGGTGCAGGAACTGCACGGGCGATCGCACCAGCCAGTGCGATTCGTCCTCTGGCGTGAAGATGCAGATGCGCCCCGGCGCCCCCATGGCCTCGGGCCGCGCCTTGAGTTGCGAGCCCTCGCCGCCGGCCAGGTAGACCGACAGCGTGTGGTGACCGGGCTGGCAGTAGCGCACCTCGTCGTCCACATTGGCCCAGACGGCCAGCTCCACCCCCTCGCTCAGGCGCACGCGCCGCTGCAGCCTGGCCTTGGAGCGTGACAGCACCTGGCACAGGTGGCTGGAGGGCAGCTCGGGCAGCGGCGTGGGCGTCATGGCAGCGATTGTGGTCCCGCAGCCATACCGACGCATGGCGCCAGGCCATCAAACCGCAGGAATCTGCCATGCCCGCCCAGCCTGCGGCGCCATCATCACCGGCCATGACTGCCACCCTCTATGCCCTGGTCGTGCTGATCTGGGGTTCGACCTGGATCGCCCTGAAGCTGCAGCTGGGCGCCGTGCCCGTGGAGCTGTCCATTGCCTACCGCTTTGCGCTGGCCGCCGTGCTGATGTTCGCCTGGCTGGCCTGGTCGCGCCAGCTGCGCGTGCCCCGCGGCCCGGCGCTGCCGCGCGTGCTGGCCCAGGGCCTGTGCCTGTTCAGCTTCAACTTCGTGTGCTTCATGCATGCCAGCGAGACGCTGGCCAGCGGCCTGGCCGCCGTGGTGTTCTCCAGCGCCAATCTCTGGAACGCGCTGCTGGCGCGCATCATCCACGGCCGCAGGCTGGCGCCCCATGTGCTGGCCGGCAGCCTCTTCGGCCTTGCAGGCCTGGTGGCGCTGTTCTGGCCCGAGCTGCGAGAAGGCCGGCATGCCAGCCTGCCCGGCCTGGGCTGGGCCGTGCTGGGCACGCTGTGCTTTTCCTGCGGGAACATGCTGTCGGCCTCGCTGCAGTCCATGGGCTGGCGGCCGGCCCAGACCAATGCCTGGGGCATGCTGGCCGGCACGCTGCTGCTGACAGGCTATGCGCTGGTGGCAGGCCTGCCCTGGCGCTTCGATGCCAGCTGGACCTATGTGGGCTCCTGGCTGTACCTGGCCATTCCGGGCTCGGTGATCGCGTTCACGGCCTACCTGACCCTGGTCGGGCGCCTGGGCCCCGAGAAGGCGGCCTATGCGACGGTGCTGTTCCCCATCGTTGCGCTCAGTATCTCGGCACTTTTCGAAGGCTATGTGTGGACGCCGCTGGCCGTGGGTGGCCTGCTGCTGGTGATGTTCGGCAACCTGCTGGTGTTCCGGCCGCCGCAATGGTTGCGGGGTGCCGCACTGCGCAGGGCCTGAAGCGTCAGCTCACTGGCGCCAGCGCGCCAGCGCCTCTTCGTCGCTGACGCGCGCATCCACCCAGCGCGCGCCCTCGGGCGTCTGTTCCTTTTTCCAGAAAGGCGCCAGCGACTTGAGGTAGTCCATGATGTATTCGCAGGCTTGGAAGGCCATGCCCCGGTGCGATGCGGTGACGGCCACGAGCACGATCTGGTCCATGGGCTGCAACGGGCCGATGCGGTGGATGACGCGCGCGCCATGGATGCCGAAGCGCTGCACGGCCTCGTCGATGATGGCCTCGATGGATTTCTCGGTCATGCCCGGGTAGTGCTCCAGCTCCATGCTGGCCACGGTGGC
Source organism: Delftia sp. WSY_10 (assembly GCF_043104705.1). Taxonomy (NCBI): domain Bacteria; kingdom Pseudomonadati; phylum Pseudomonadota; class Betaproteobacteria; order Burkholderiales; family Comamonadaceae; genus Delftia; species Delftia sp. WSY_10. The sequence goes on from NZ_JBICKY010000032.1 coordinate 245,425, forward strand.
TCCCTCATTGCGGTCGCGCACGGTGCCGATGAAGCTGCAGACCGCCCCCACGCGGGCGTCGCCGGAGCGCAGGGCGGCGAGTTCGGCCGATACGTCGAAATCCTCGGTCTGGATGGATACACGGGCTGCTTGCATGCCCGCATTGTCGCAGGCCGGTGACGCGCCAGAAGGCGATGAACGCGGTAGCATTGCCCTCCCCCGCCCCCAGCGCTTTTTTGCTGCGGCGGGCCACGCATGGCCACACTCACGATCACCACCCCCGAATACACGCTCTATCCCTCGCCGCGCAACGAGCAGCGCGTGGTCTACGAGCACCAGCTGTTCGTGCCCCATCCCTACACCATCATCCACCTGCCCGACTACGGCTTTCGCGGCAAGGCCACGCTGTTTGCAGCCCACCGGCTGGGCGACGGCAAGATGGGCCAGCTGGTGAGCTGCGAGCTGGCCGAAGACATCGCACGCTTCGAACGCCTGTTCGAACCCGATTGAGGCGCGCCATGGACGAGACCAGCCAGATACAGCCGCCGCCGAGCTTTGCCGCCCTGTATGCCGACCGGCACGGCCGGCTCAAGGCATCCATTGCAGACGTGGTCGGACGTTATGAACTGTGCGAGGACCTGGCCAGCCACCTGGTCGAGCAGGCACAGACGCTTTACCACTCGGGCAATTCTTCGGAGCAAGGCGTGCTGCTGGGCATGCACGCCGGCCTGGCGGCCGAGGGCTCCATCGTCAGCCCTGGCGAGGCGCGCTGGATCGTGCAGCGCCTGGCCGAGCTGCTGGAGTGGCAGGCACCGCTGCTGCCCGATGCATCACCCCCTCCCGGCGGCGAAGGCGCAGCCTGAAGGTCACCACCGAGGTGCTCAGGCGCGCTACACTGCGCGCCATGCCTGCCATCTTTGCCTTCCCCACATGCCACGGTGATGCCGTGCGCCTGTGCCTGGTCAAAGCCTGCAAACCCCAGCTCGTCTGACCGGAGCTGAGGTTCCGTCCAGATGAGCGACGGAACCGGCCCGGCAGCCTCCATCTCCCCTTCCCGCATCCCTTCAGGCGCCTGCCTTTCCGCCCTCGGTCTGGCCGGTGGCTGCGTCCGGTCGTTCATTGTTTGAATCACCCGAAGGGATCTTCCATGTCTTTGCCTTCCACCACCTCGCCACAGGCCCGATTCCAGGGGCTGTGGCTTCCGCTGGTCACGCCCTTTCTTCCTGGAGATGAGGCGGCGGTGGACCACGGGGCGCTGCGCGCCCTGGTGCAGCACTACAACGCCAGCGGCATCGCCGGCTACGTGGCCTGCGGCTCGACCGCCGAGGCCGCCGCGCTGAGCGAAGCGGAGCACGATGCCTCCCTGTCCACCATCCTCTCAGCGGCCCAGGGCATGCCCGTGGTCATGGGCGTTTCGGACTGCCACCTGGGGCATGCGCTGGCCCGCGTTCAGGCACTGAACGCCCTGCCGCTGGCAGGCATTCTGGTGCCCGCGCCGCATTACATACGCCCGTCGCAGGCAGGCCTGCTGCAGTGGTTCACGGCGATTGCCGAGCGCAGCGCCCATCCGGTCATCGTCTACGACATTCCCTACCGCACCGGCGTGGTGCTGGAGCTGGCCACGCTGCGTGCGCTGGCCGCACATGAGCGCATCGTGGCCATCAAGGATTGCGGGGGCGATGCCGCCAAGACCCAGGCACTGATCGCCGATGGGCAACTGCAGGTGCTGGCCGGCGAAGACGCGCAGATCTTTTCCACGCTGGCCCTGGGCGGCGCGGGAGCGATTGCTGCCAGCGCGCACGCGCATACAGGGCACTTCGTCGAGCTGATGCAATGCCTGGAGCGCGGCGACCTGCCCGCTGCCCGTGCGCTGTGGCAGTCGCTGCAGCCGCACATCGCCGCCTGCTTTGCCGAGCCCAACCCCGCCCCCATCAAGGCCTTGCTGGCGCAGCAGGGCCGAATGCGGGCAACGCTGCGGGCGCCCATGCAGCCGGCATCGGCCGCGCTGGCGCAGCGGCTGGCCGGGATTCAGCTGCCGCTGCTGCCGTCCGCAGACAGTGTTGCCGAACGCAGGTCGGCGTAGCGGTTCAGGATGCGCTGCACCTGACCGTGCGTCCACTCGCCGCCCCGGGCCGCGGCAATGCCGCGCGCATTGAGTTCGGCGGCCATGGCGCGGTGCGTCAGGCCGCGCGCCTGCAGTTCGGCGAACAGCGCCTCATGCTGCTGGGCAAAGGCATCGGCCGTGGATTTGCGCTTTTCCACGGTGGCGCGCAGGTTGTCTGCGCCTGCGCGGCCCAGTTGCACGCCGCGCGCCTTGGCTTCGGACAAGGCCTTGCGCGTGCGTGCGCTGATGGCCTGGTCCACGGGCTTGTCGGTGGTCATTTGGGTCAACCTCCGGTCACGGGAGGGAAGAAAGCCACCTCGTCCCCCTGGCGAATGGCGGCACCGGCATCGCACAGGACCTGGTTCAGCGCCATGCGCACGGCCTTGCCAGGGGCCAGCGCTTCGGCGGCGGCACCGCCACGCGCAATCAGTTCCTCACGCAGCGCGCCCACGGTGGCGGCCTCGGTGGACAGGGCTTCGCTGCCCGTGCCCAGGGCTTCGCGGATGGAGGCGAAATAGCGCACGGTGATGGTGATGGCGATGGGGACGGCCTGGCTCATGACAGCAGCTCCGAAAAGGCGATGAAGCGCACCCGGTCGCCCGGCGCAATGGCCTGGCCTGGCGGGTTGTCCACCACGCCATCTCCCCAGGCCGCCGAGGTCAGCACGCCCGAACTCTGGTTGCGGAACAGCTCCAGGCCACCGCCCTCGTTGTAGCGCACGCGCAGGAATTCGCGGCGCTTGTCCCCGCGCGGCCAATGGAAGTCGGCGCGCACCTCGACCGAGCGCGGCAGCGCCTGCTGTACGCCCTGCAGGCGCAGCACGAAGGGGCGCACCAGCAAAAGGAAGGTGACGAAGCTGGAGACCGGGTTGCCGGGCAGGCCGATGAAGTGGGCAAAGCCTTCGCCCTCGCGGTTCACGCGGCCATAGGCGAAGGGCTTGCCGGGCTTGACGGCGATCTGCCAGAGGTCGAGCTGGCCCAGCGCCTGCATGGCGGGCTTGACATGGTCTTCCTCGCCGACCGACACCCCGCCGCTGGTCAGGATCAGGTCATGCGCGCAGGCCGCCTCGCGCAAAGCATCCACAGTGGCCTCGCGCCGGTCGGGGACGATGCCGAAGTCGGTGACCTCGCAGCCCATGCGCTGCAGCAGGGCGCGAAGGAAGAATCGGTTGCTGTTGTAGATGCTGCCGGGCGGCATCTGCTCGGGCGCGACCGTGCCCGGCATGACCAGCTCGTCGCCCGTGGAGAACAGGGCCACGCGCGGCTTGCGTGCCACGCGCAAAGAGGCCAGGCCGATGCTGGCGGCCAGGCCCAGCTCGGCCGGCGACAGGCGCGTGCCGGCCGCGATGACGGTGGCGCCGCGCCGGATGTCTTCGCCCGAGCGGCGTATCCATTGCCCGGCCTCGGGCCGCGCCTTGATGCGCACGCGACCGTCTTCCAGAACTTCGCAGTCTTCCTGCATGACGATGGCATCGGCACCTTCGGGCACCGGAGCCCCCGTGAAGATGCGCGCCACCGTGCCCACGGCCAGCGGCTGGCCCACGGCGCCTGCGGGGATGCGCTGCGAGACGGGCAGCTCGGCATTGCCCTGCGTGCATTCGGCGCTGCGCACGGCGTAGCCGTCCATGGCGCTGTTGTCCTGGGGCGGCACCTGCAGCGGCGAGACGGCGTCGGCCCGCAGCACGCGGCCATCGGCGTCAAAGCAGTCCACGGTGTCATCGCCAGCCAGCGGCAGTGCCTGGGCCAGCAGTTCGGCCAGCGCTTCATCGAGGGGCTTGAGCGGGGCTCGCATGGTTTTTCTCCTAGTCTTGGCCGCTGTCAGGTGCACGGTAGCGCAGGCGCTCCCCCTGATCCAGCAGCCATTGCAGTATCTGCACTGGCGCGTTGAGGTCCAGCACGGGCTGGCGCGGCGGCTCGGGCAGGCGGGCCGGCGCATCGGTTGCCACGGCCAGCACATGGGGATCGTGCGGGAACAAAGGCGCCTGGGTCTTGCCGGCGCTGGTGCGCTCGGGCTGCTCGCGCCAGATTTCTATCTTGGGCAGATCGGCGTGCTTGAAACCCTCTACCAGCACCCAGTCCACGAGGGGGTCCAGCTCGGCCAGCATGTCGTGCACCGACAGCTCCGTGGGCCGGGGGAATTCGCGCATCAGCGCCAGACGGCGATCGGAAGCCAGCACCACCTCATAGGCACCCGCCTTGCGGTGGCGCCAGCTGTCCTTGCCCTCGTGATCGACATCGAAATGGTGGTGGGCATGCTTGACCACCGAAACGCTGAGCCCCTGCGCACGCATCAGCGTGATCAGGAGCTCCACCAGGCTGGTCTTGCCCGAGCCGGAGTAGCCGGCAAAGCCGATGACCTTCATCGCCATGCACTCCAGCTGCGGACCTGCGGACAGCCCGGCCGTGGCATCAGTCGCAATGCCGGGCGATGTAGGCCTTGACCTGCTCGGCGTCGGCCGGCAAGTCGGTCACGCGCTTGGGCAGGTCCTCGATGCCTTCGAACTTGGCCGGGCGATCGGGCAGGCGGCCCAGGGCCTCCTCGATGGTGGCGGCGAACTTGATGGGCAGTGCCGTCTCCAGCACGATCATGGGCACGCCGGCCTGCAGCTGCTCGCGCGCCACCTTGACGCCGTCGGCCGTGTGCGTGTCGATCATGGTGCCGAAGCGCTCGAAGGTATCCCGGATGGTGGCCAGGCGGTCGGCATGCGTGCTCTTGCCGCTGACGAAGCCGTAGCGGGCAGCAGCTTCCTGGAACAGCGGGTTGCCGCCCAGGTCGAAGCGGCCCTGGCGTGCCACGCCCTCGGCGAACAATTCGCGCGTGGCCTGTCCATCGCGACCCAGCAGGTCGAACACGAAGCGCTCGAAGTTGCTGGCCTTGGAGATGTCCATCGAGGGGCTCGATGTCTCGTAGGTGTGCTCGCTGCCGCGCACCACGTAGGCGCCCGTGCGGAAGAACTCGTCGAGCACGTCGTTCTCGTTGGTCGCCACCACCAGGCGTTCGATCGGCAGGCCCATCTGGCGCGCCACATGGCCGGCGCAGATGTTGCCGAAGTTGCCGCTGGGCACCGTGAAGCTGACCTTCTGGTCATTGCCCTGCGTGGCCTGCAGGTAGCCGGCGAAGTAGTAGACGACCTGGGCCAGCAGGCGGGCCCAGTTGATCGAGTTGACCGTGCCGATCTTGTACTTCGCCTTGAAGGCGTGGTCGTTGGAGACGGCCTTGACGATGTCCTGGCAGTCGTCGAACACGCCTTCGATGGCGATGTTGTGGATGTTGGCATCCTGCAGGCTGAACATCTGGGCCTGCTGGAAGGGGCTCATGCGGCCGCGCGGGCTGGTCATGAACACGCGCACGCCCTTTTTGCCGCGCATGGCGTACTCGGCGGCGCTGCCGGTGTCGCCGCTGGTGGCGCCCAGGATGTTCAGTTCCTCGCTACGGCGGCCCAGTTCGTACTCGAACAGGTTGCCCAGCAGCTGCATGGCCATATCCTTGAAGGCCAGCGTGGGGCCGTTGGACAGGGCTTCGAGCCACAGGCCGTCTTCCAGCGGGCGCAGCGGCGTGATCTCGGCCGTGCCGAACACCTGCTGCGTATAGGTCTTGGCGCACAGGGCGCGCAGATCCTCGGCCGGAATGTCGTCGATGTACAGGCTCAGGATCTCGAAGGCCAGGGCCGCGTAGCCCTGCTCCTTGTAGATGCTGCGCAGCTCGCCCAGGCGGGCGGCATCGATCTGCGGATAGCGCTCGGGCAGGTACAGCCCGCCATCGGGCGCCAGGCCCTCGAGCAGGATGTCGCAAAAGCGCTTGCGGTCCGCGTGGCCGCGCGTGGAAAGATAAAGCATGTCGCTTCCTCGTCAGTATTCTGTGAGACGGGGCGCGGCCGATGCCAGGGATGCCGAGCAAGGGCCGCCCCGCAGCGAGGGCGTCGTCCCCCTCCCGCGTGCGAGAGAGGGGGAAGCGGCGCAGCCGCTCAGGGGGTGTCTTAGTTCAACTCTTCCTTGCGGATGCGGTTGATAGGGGCCAGCACCGTGGGCAACTGCTGGATCTGCGCCAGGGCAGCATCCATGTCGCCTTCGCGCGTGGCGTGGGTCAGGATGATCAGGTCGGTCTGCGGCACGCCCTGGCTGCCTTCGCTGTCGCCGCTCACCTCGCCAGCCTCGCGCTGCAGCAGGGCATCGATGCTGATGCCGGCACCGGCGAGGATGCTGGTGATCTTGGCCAGCACGCCGGCTTCGTCGGCCACGCGGATGCGCAGGTAGTAGCTGGTGACCACCTCGCTCATGGGCAGCACGGGCAGCTCGCCACCTGCGGCGACCAGCGTGTTCGACTGGAAGGCCAGCGGGGGCACGCGGTGCTCGGGGTCGGCCGTGTGCAGGCGGGCAATGTCCACCAGGTCGGCAATCACGGCGCTGGCCGTGGGCTCGGAGCCCGCGCCCTTGCCGTAGTACAGCGTCGTGCCCACGGCGTCGCCATGGACGACGACGGCGTTCATCGCGCCTTCCACGTTGGCGATCAGGCGCTTGGTCGGCACCAGGCTGGGGTGCACGCGCAGCTCGATGCCCTTGTCCGTGCGCTTGGTGATGCCCAGCAGCTTGATGCGGTAGCCCAGTTGCTCGGCGTACTTGATGTCGGCCGCAGACAGCTTGGTAATGCCTTCCACATGCGCCTTGTCGAACTGCACGGGAATGCCGAAGGCGATGGCGCTCATCAGCGTGACCTTGTGGGCGGCGTCCACGCCTTCGATGTCGAAGGTCGGATCGGCTTCGGCATAGCCCAGGCGCTGGGCCTCCTTGAGCACCACGTCGAAGTCCAGGCCCTTGTCGCGCATCTCGGACAGGATGAAGTTGGTCGTGCCGTTGATGATGCCGGCCACCCACTGGATCTGGTTGGCCGTCAGGCCTTCGCGCAGCGCCTTGATGATGGGGATGCCACCGGCCACGGCCGCTTCGTAGGCCACCATCACGCCCTTCTCGGCGGCGGCCTTGAAGATTTCGCTGCCATGCACGGCCAGCAGGGCCTTGTTGGCCGTGACCACATGCTTGCCAGCGGCAATGGCCTCCAGCACCAGGGCCTTGGCAATGCCGTAGCCGCCGATCAGCTCGATCACCACGTCGATCTCGGGGTTGGCGATGATCTCGCGCGCATCGCCGACCACCTTGGCCGTGTCGCCCACGACGGAGCGTGCGCGTTCCGTATCCAGGTCGGCCACCATGGCAATCTCAATACCGCGGCCCGCGCGGCGGCGGATCTCTTCCTGGTTGCGCTGCAGCACGTTGAAGGTGCCGCTGCCCACGGTGCCAATGCCCAGAAGGCCTACTTGGATCGGTTTCATAAACTACTTGCCAGTCAAAAAATGCTGCGGCGCCCAGAGGGTGCGCGCCGGCAGCCGGTAAAAAGCGATGGTCGGCGCAAGGCCCTCTCCCCCGCCGGCCCCCGCACAGTTCAGCCGCGGTCCGTGCCGTGGCGCTTGCGGTATTTCTCGAGGAACACGGCCAGGCGGCGGATGGCCTCGCGCAGGTCGGTGTCGTGCGGCAGGAAGACGATGCGGAAATGGTCGGGGTGCGGCCAGTTGAAGCCTGTTCCCTGCACCAGCATGACCTTGGTCTCCTGCAGCACTTCCAGGAAGAACGCCTGGTCATCCTTGATCGGGTAGATCTCGGGGTCCAGGCGCGGGAACATGTACAGCGCGGCCTGCGGCTTGACGCAGCTCACGCCGGGGATTTCGGTGATCAGTTGGTAGGCCAGGTCGCGCTGCACGCGCAGCCGGCCGCCTTCCTGCACCAACTCGTCGATGCTCTGGTGTCCGCCCAGCGCCGTCTGCACGGCCCATTGGCCAGGCACATTGGCGCACAGGCGCATGTTGGAGAGCATGTTCAGGCCCTCGATATAGTCCTTGGCCGCCTTCTTGTCGCCCGAGACCACCATCCAGCCGGCGCGGTAGCCGCAGCTGCGATAGGCCTTGGACAGCGAGTTGAAGGTCAGCGTCAGCACATCGGTGGACAGGCTGGCCAGCGGCGTATGCACGACGTCGTCGTAGAGCACCTTGTCATAGACCTCGTCGGCGAAGATCACCAGGCCATGCTCGCGGGCCAGCGCCACGATGCTTTGCAGCAGCTGCTTGCTGTACAGGGCACCTGTCGGATTGTTGGGGTTGATGACGACGATGCCCTTGGTGCGCGGCGTGATCTTGGCGCGGATGTCGTCCAGGTCGGGCATCCAGCCGTTGGACTCGTCGCACATATAGTGCACGGGCGTGCCGCCGGACAGGCTGGTCACGGCGGTCCACAGCGGATAGTCGGGCGCCGGCAGCAGCATCTCGTCGCCGTCGTCCAGCAGCGCGTTCGTGGCCAGGCTGATCAGCTCGGATGCGCCATTGCCCAGGTAGATATCGTCCAGCGTCACGCCCAGGATGCCCTGGCGCTGGGTTTCGTGCATCACGGCCTTGCGCGCCGCGAAGATGCCCTTGCTGTCCGAGTAGCCTGCCGAATTGGGCAGGTTGCGGATCATGTCCTGCTGCACTTCCTCAGGAGCGTCGAAGCCGAACACGGCCAGATTGCCGATATTGAGCTTGATGATCTTCTGGCCGTCCTCTTCCATCTTCTTGGCCGCGTCCATGATGGGCCCGCGGATGTCATAACAGACGTTGGCTAGTTTTGCGGATTTGAGAACGGTTTTCATGCTGAGAATATGAAAGTGGCCGGCGCGGGCTTGCGGCCTTCATGCACGCCAAAGTGCCCCATGCACCCTGGTGAAACCTATAATTTGACCACAGTTCCGCAATGCAGCATCGCCCTGGCCCCGACCCATGTGGCGGCCACCCCCATCGCGCAGACCGCGCCACCCTCATCCATGAAATTCCACGCCGACAAATCCGAAGCACAGAGCATCACGGGCTATGGCCCCGGCTGGGTCGCCGTGGACCGGGAAAAGTTCGAACACAGCCTGCTTGTCGGCGCCAAAGGCCTGCGCCAGGCCTGGGACTGCGCCCGCTTCGAAGACCTGACGCCTGAGCATTTCGAGGCCCTGTCCCAGCTGGATGCAGAGGTCATCATCCTGGGCAGCGGCCAGCGCAACCGCTTCCCGCCAGCGGCCTGGCTGCGCCCGCTCATGGCCCGACGCATCGGCCTGGAAAGCATGGATACGCAGGCCGCGTGTCGCACCTACAACATCCTTGCCAGCGAAGGCCGTAACGTCGTCGCGGCCCTACTCTTGGAGTAGACTCCTGCCCCCCTGATTGGGAGAAATTCCGTTTTCAGGGTAAAATTGCAGGTTGCGGTTGGGGGCATTTCCGATAAAAGCAAAAACACAAACACGGCCCTCGGCATTTCAACGACTACACCCGAGAGATATAAGCGCATGGCGATCGTTGTCAACAAACCCCTTCCCGAATTTGAAGCCAACGCTACCGGCGGGATCAAGGTGACCAACACCTCCCACACGGGCCAGATTCTGATCCTGTATTTCTACCCCAAGGACAATACGCCTGGCTGCACCACCGAAGCCATGCAGTTCCGCGACAAGTACAAGGACTTCGTGAAAGCTGGCGCCACCGTGTTTGGCGTCTCGCGCGACAACATGAAGTCGCACGACGACTTCAAGGAAAAGCTGGAACTGCCGTTCGAGCTGATCGCCGATACGGAAGAGAAGATGTGCCACATGTTCGGCGTGGTCAAGAACAAGATCATGTACGGCAAGAAGGTGAAGGGCATCGAGCGCTCCACCTTCCTGGTCGGAGCCGATGGCCTGCTGGTGCAGGAATGGCGCGGCCTGAAGGTTCCCGGCCACGTTGATGAGGTGCTCAAGGCTGTCAAGACCCTGAAGGCATTGAAGCAGGCTGCCTGATAGCAACAATCCGACAGGTGACAGAGTGCCGGCCGACATATTCAGGCCGTCCGCCTATGCATAATGGGGCAATGCCTCTTAGCAAAGACGCTTTTCCCTGTCACCCCTCCAAAGCCGCCTCGGTTTCCAGGCGGCTTTGTGCTTTTTGATCCTTGTTGAGGAACGGTTCGTCCACCATGCCCCTGCCCCCCGCACCCGGCCGCCGTGCCGCCAAGCTCTCCCCCGAAGCCTTTCTTCCCGTGCGCGGTGCCCAGCACGCAGACCCCCTGCCCGCTGACGATCTTCCCGATGCAGTCGAGGCCGTAGCTGCCGCCGCGCCACGCAAGCGCAAGCCGGCCCCGGCCTCCGCCTCCAACACCACCACCACAGCCGCAAAGCCCGCACCGGCGCGCGGCCGCAGCACCAAGGCCGCATCACCGGCTCCTGCGCCCGCGACTGCAGCCCCTGCCAATCGGCAGCGCCGCGCAACCGACAAATCCAACGCAACGGCAGCGCCGTCCAGCGCCCGGTCGACCAAGAGGTCGGCCACGGAAGCCAAGCCGGCAGCACTGCTGGCAGCGCCGGTTCGCCCACGCCGCACGCGCACAGGCCCGAAGACGCTGTTCGTGCTCGACACCAACGTGCTGCTGCACGACCCGACCAGCCTGTTCCGCTTCGAGGAGCACGACATCTTCCTGCCCATGGTGGTGCTGGAAGAGCTCGACGGCCACAAGAAGGGCATGACCGAAGTGGCGCGCAACGGCCGCCAGGTCAGCCGCACGCTGGATTCACTGGTCGCCTCCCAGCCCTCCGAGACGCTGGACAAGGGCCTGCCGCTGAATGCCACGGGCCAGCGCAGCGCCACCGGCATGCTGTATTTCCAGACGGAACCGCTGGAGACCTCGTTGCCCGACAGCCTGCCCCAGGGCAAGGCGGACAACCAGATCCTGGGCGTGGTCGCCGCGCTGCGCAAGAAGTTCAGCGAGCGTGAAGTCGTGCTGGTGTCCAAGGACATCAACATGCGCGTCAAGGCACGCGCCCTGGGCCTTGCGGCCGAGGACTACCAGAACGACAAGGTACTGGACGACGGCGACCTGCTGTACGCAGGCGCCCTGGCCCTGCCCCAGGACTTCTGGGCCAAGGCCGGCAAGAACGTCGAAAGCTGGCAGGAAGGCGCCATCACCTACTACCGCATCAGCGGCGCCATCGTCGACCAGCTGATGATCAACCAGTTCGTCTACCACGAGGCACCGGGCGAGCCCAGCCTGTTCATGCGCGTGACCGAGATCCGCGACAAGACGGCCGTGCTCAAGACGCTCAAGGACTTCGGCAATCCCAAGTACGCCGTCTGGGGTGTCACGGCGCGCAACCGCGAACAGAACTTCGCGATGAACCTGTTGATGAACCCGGACATCGACCTGGTCACGCTGACCGGCACGGCCGGCACGGGCAAGACCCTGCTGGCCCTGGCCGCCGGCCTGTCCCAGGTGCTGGACGACCGCCGCTACACCGAGATCATCATGACGCGCGCCACGGTCAGCGTGGGCGAGGACATCGGCTTCCTGCCCGGCACCGAGGAAGAGAAGATGGGCCCCTGGATGGGCGCCCTCGACGACAACCTCGAATTCCTGGCCAAGGGCGATGGCGGCAATGCCGGCGAATGGGGCCGCGCCGCCACCAACGAGCTGATCCGCAGCCGCATCAAGATCAAGAGCATGAACTTCATGCGCGGCCGCACCTTCCTGAACAAGTACGTCATCATCGACGAGGCCCAGAACCTGACGCCCAAGCAGATGAAGACCCTGATCACGCGCGCCGGCCCCGGCACCAAGATCATCTGCATGGGCAATCTGGCGCAGATCGACACGCCCTACCTGACCGAGGGATCGTCGGGACTGACCTACGCCGTGGACCGCTTCAAGGGCTGGCCCCACAGCGGCCACATCACGCTGGCGCGCGGCGAGCGCTCGCGCCTGGCCGACTTCGCCAGCGAGGTGCTGTAAGCCATGGCGATCAGCTGGATCACGGCGCTGAAGCTGGTGCCCTGGGGCGATGTCATCGAGGCCACCCCCCAGGTCGTCAAGGCAGCCAAGAGCCTGCTGCGCAAAAAGGATGCGGAGCAGGCGGTCGTCGCGCAGCCGGCTGCAGCCGGCGAGCCGCTGGCAGCTCCGCGCTCGGCTGGCGAACAGGCTCTGCTGCTGATCCAGGCCCAGGAAGCCCGCATCACGCAGCTGGAGCAGTCACAGCGCCAGTCGCTGGAACTGATCGAGAAGCTGGCCGAGCAGAATGCCCAGATCGTGGCCACCGTGGGTGCGCTGCGCACGGGCGCCCAGCGGCTGGCCTGGGCCTGTGCCATCCTCGGCGCCTGCGTGGCAGGTCTGCTGATCCATGCCTGGCGTACATAGACCGCCCACTGCAAAAAACCAAACGGCCCCTCGGGGCCGTTTTTCATGGAAAGCCTGAAAGCCAAGCGCTGCAATCAGTACTCGTCGCCACCACCGTAGCCCACGGCCAGGTTCTCGAAGCGCGTCTGGTTTTTCTGGAAGAACAGCTTGACCGTGCCGGTCGGGCCGTTACGCTGCTTGCCGATGATGACTTCGGCGATGTTGGGCTCCTTGCTGTCCTTGTTGTAGTAGTCATCGCGGTAGATGAACATGATGATGTCGGCATCCTGCTCGATGGCGCCCGATTCGCGCAGGTCGGACATCATGGGGCGCTTGTCGGTGCGCTGCTCCACCGAACGGTTGAGCTGGGACAGGGCAATCACCGGGCACTGCAACTCCTTGGCCAGCATCTTCAAGCCCCGCGAAATCTCGCCCAGCTCGGTCGCACGGTTGTCGGAACTGGCGGCCGAACCCGAGCCGCTCATCAGCTGCAGATAGTCGACCACGATCAGGCCCAGCTTGCCGCAGGTACGCGCCAGGCGCCGCGCATTGGCGCGCAGCTCCGTAGGCGACAGGCCGGGCGTCTCGTCGATGTGCAGGGACACCGTGCGCAGCCGCTCGATGGCTTCCGTCAGGCGCGGCCACTCGTCATCGTTGAGCTTGCCCGTGCGCAGATTGCCCTGGTTGACGCGGCCGATGGAGCCGACGATACGCACCGCCAGCTGGGCCGCGCCCATTTCCATGGAGAAAATGGCGACCGGCAGGCCTTCGTTGAGCGCCACGTGCTCGGCGATATTCACCGCAAACGAGGTCTTGCCCATCGAGGGGCGTGCGGCCAGCACCACCAGGTCGCCAGCCTGCAGGCCACTGGTCATGCGGTCCAGATCGACGAAGCCCGTGGGCACGCCGGTCACGTCCATGGGGTTGTCGGCCATCTCCTGGACACGGTCCAGCAGGTCCACCACCAGCGTGTCGAGCGACTGGAAGCCCTGCTTGTTGCGCGCCCCCTCCTCGCCGATGGCCAGGATCTTCTGCTCGGCCTCGTCAAGGATGCGGTCCACCGTCTTGCCCTGCGGATTGAAGGCATTGGTGGCGATGTCATCACTGGCCGTCACCAGCTTGCGCAGGATGGAGCGCTCGCGCACGATCTCCGCGTAGCGCCGGATGTTGGTGGCACTGGGCACGTACTGCGCCAGCTGGTTCAGGTACAGCAGGCCGCCAATTTCCTCGGCCTTGCCCATGCCCTGCAAATGCTCGTACACCGTGATCACGTCGGCCGGCTTGCTGGCATTGATCAGCTTGCCGATGGCCTCGTAAATCAGCTTGTGCTCATGGCGGTAGAAATCACCATCCACCAGCAGATCGCCCACGCGGTCCCAGGCACTGTTGTCCAGAAGCAGGCCACCCAGCACGCTGGACTCGGACTCCATCGAATGCGGCGGCACGCGCAACTGCGCGACCTGCTGGTCGCCAGCGGGCAGCAGCGGTGCGAACGCATCATCGAGATCGAGCGGGGGCATTACGGACGACATGGAATTCCTGGAGATGAGCCCGCCATCGTAGCGGCTGGCAAAAGGCCGCGCCACCCGGCGTCATCACCCGGGCGCGGCAAAGCAAAAAGCCGCCCGAAGGCGGCTTTTTGGTGATACGGGACAAGCCCCGGATCAGGAGTGGTCGCCGTAGACCGACACCGACACTTCGACGCTGACGTCGGTGTGCAGTGCCACGACCACGGTGGCGTCGCCCACGGTCTTGATGGGACCGTTGACCAGGCGAACTTGCGACTTGGCAACGGCGAAACCGGCCTTGGTCAGTTCTTCGGCGATGTCGGCATTGGTCACCGAACCGAACAGGCGGCCGTCAACGCCAGCCTTCTGGGTCAGCTTGACGTTCACGCCGTTGAGCTTTTCGCCCAGTTGCTGGGCAGCAGCCAGCTTTTCAGCCGCTTGCTTTTCCAGTTCGGCGCGCTTGGCTTCGAACTCGGCCTTGGCGGAAGCCGTGGCGCGACGGGCAGCGCCCGTGGGGATCAGGAAGTTGCGGGCGTAGCCGTCCTTGACCTTGACGATATCGCCGAGGCCACCGAGGTTCACAACCTTGTCGAGCAGAATGACTTGCATGGGTTGTATTCCTTAGATCTTGTGCTGGTCAGAGTAAGGAACCAGAGCCAGGAAGCGGGCGCGCTTGATGGCAGTGTTCAACTGACGCTGGTAGATGGCGCGCGTGCCGGTCAGGCGAGCGGGGACGATCTTGCCGTTTTCACCGATGAAGTCACGCAGGGTGTCCACATCCTTGTAGTCGATTTCTTCGACGCCGGCGACGGTGAAGCGGCAGAAGCGCTTGCGCTTGAACAGCAGCGACTGCGTGTTGCGCTTGGGGCGCTTGTCCTTGTTGAATTTCTTGAACGTGGCCATTTCTGGACCTCTTGAAAATTAGTTTTGTTGAATGTCCTGGATGTGAAGAACCAGCAATTTGCCGTTGCGGGGCGTTGCCAGGAAGCCTTGGAACTTCCACTGGCTGCCGAGCGCCTGGCGGGCCAGCTTTTCAGCCAGCGCGCCAAAGGCCACCGCCTTGACAGATGCCGTCACGCTGCGCTCGCTTCCCGCCTCTTTCTGCCGCGACGCATGCTCGAGTCGCAGTTCAAGGGCTGGCAGCCCTGCCGGCGTGTAGCGCAGTGCTTGAAGCTCTGCGATGGCGGCCGTCAGTACAACGTGGTTCTCCACTCCTTCAGGTTCTGACAGGGCTGGGCTCAGGCCTGTTCGGTCTGGCTGGCCTTGCGGGCCTCTTCACGCTCGACGGTCTTCATCATCGAGGAAGGCGCAGTGTCGGCCTTCTTCTTCTGAACCGTCAGGTGACGCAGCACGGCATCGTTGAACTTGAAGGCATGCTCCAGCTCAGCCATCACAGCCTGGTCGGCTTCGATGTTCAGGCACAGGTAGTGGGCCTTGGCGAGCTTGTTGATCATGTAAGCCAGTTGGCGACGGCCCCAGTCTTCTTCGCGATGGACCTTGCCACCGCCAGCGGTGATCATGCCCTTGTAGCGTTCCAGCATGGCGGGAACCTGCTCGCTCTGATCCGGGTGGATCAACAAAACGATTTCGTAATGACGCATATCGACTCCTTTTGGGAAAACGCCGCCCACTGCGTCTTGTAGCGGTGCGGCAAGGCAAAGCATTGGATTCTAGCGCAGCCCTCTTCCATCTGTACACTTCGCACTGCCCGAGACCCCGGATCTGTGTGGGGCTTTTGCCCCGTCGCCCGGCTTTTGCCCTCACCGTGTACCTCTGCCGCGCGGATGCACATGCACAAAGCCCTTGAAAATACACCGATCCGCTCGCATCTCGATTCAAGATCGTGCAATCGCCCGGACTCCAGTCTGGCGACCGCTTTGTTTTGTAGCTGAAGTCTCTATCCATGTCTGAACAAAACTCCAACCCCTTGCAAGACGCAGCCCCGGAAGAAATCGAAGCCGCCATGGCGGCCAATGCAGCCGACGAGCTGCAGCGCCTGCAGGCCGAGCTGGCCGAACTCAAGGCCAAGAGTGCCGAGCTGGCAGACCAGTTCCTGCGCGCCAAGGCCGAGGCCGAGAATGTGCGCCGCCGCGCGGAAGACGAAGTCTCCAAGGCGCGCAAATTCGGCATCGAGAGCTTTGCCGAAAGCCTTCTGCCTGTCTGCGACAGCCTGGATGCCGCCCTGGCCATTCAACAGGCCACGCCGGAACAGCTGCGCGAAGGCGCCGACGCCACGCTGCGCCAGCTGACCTCGGCCCTTGAGCGCAACAAGGTCGTGACCATCAATCCGGCTGCCGGCGAGAAATTCGACCCCAACCTGCACCAGGCGATCAGCATGGTGCCTGCACAGCAGGAAGCCAACACCGTGGTGTCGGTGCTGCAAAAGGGCTACCTGATCGCCGACCGCATCCTGCGCCCGGCCCTCGTGACCGTGGCCCAGCCCCAGTAAGCGGGCACTCACGGCAGCACTGACAAAAAAGGGGACAAGCCCCTTGAAGCTGCGCGAGCCGGCCACAAGTTAGCAGTCATTCAAACATTTCACAGAACGCGGAGAGAACTCAAAATGGGAAAAATCATCGGTATTGACCTGGGCACCACCAATAGCTGCGTGGCCATCATGGACGGCAACACCACGCGCGTGATCGAGAACAGCGAAGGTGCGCGCACCACGCCGTCGATCATTGCGTACCAGGAAGACGGCGAGATCCTCGTCGGCGCCTCGGCCAAGCGCCAGGCGGTCACCAACCCCCGCAACACCATCTATGCCGCCAAGCGCCTGATCGGCCGCAAGTTCGACGAGAAGGAAGTGCAAAAGGACATCGACCTGATGCCCTACACCATCTCGCGTGCCGACAACGGCGACGCCTGGGTGGAAGTGCGCGGCCAGAAGCTGGCCCCGCCGCAGATTTCCGCCGAAGTGCTGCGCAAGATGAAGAAGACCGCCGAGGACTACCTGGGCGAGCCCGTGACCGAGGCCGTGATCACCGTGCCCGCTTACTTCAACGACGCCCAGCGCCAGGCCACCAAGGACGCCGGCCGCATCGCCGGCCTGGAAGTCAAGCGCATCATCAACGAACCCACGGCGGCGGCCCTGGCCTTCGGCCTGGACAAGACCGACAAGGGCGACCGCAAGATCGCCGTGTATGACCTGGGCGGCGGCACCTTTGACGTGTCCATCATCGAAATCGCCGATGTGGACGGCGAAAAGCAGTTCGAAGTGCTGTCGACCAACGGCGACACGTTCCTGGGCGGCGAAGACTTCGACCAGCGCATCATCGACTACATCATCACCGAGTTCAAGAAGGAACAGGGCGTCGATCTGTCCAAGGACGTGCTGGCCCTGCAGCGCCTGAAGGAAGCCGCCGAGAAGGCCAAGATCGAGCTGTCGAACTCGGCCCAGACCGACATCAACCTGCCCTACATCACGGCCGATGCCTCGGGTCCCAAGCACCTGAACATCAAGCTGACCCGCGCCAAGCTGGAAAGCCTGGTCGAGGACCTGATCGAGCGCACCATTGCGCCCTGCCGCACGGCCATCAAGGACGCAGGCGTGTCCGTGTCCGACATCGATGACGTCATCCTGGTCGGCGGCATGACCCGCATGCCCAAGGTGCAGGAAAAGGTCAAGGAATTCTTCGGCAAGGATCCCCGCAAGGACGTGAACCCCGACGAAGCCGTGGCCGTGGGCGCCGCCGTGCAGGGCCAGGTTCTGTCGGGTGACCGCAAGGACGTGCTGCTGCTGGACGTGACACCGCTGTCGCTGGGCATCGAGACGCTGGGTGGCGTGATGACCAAGATGATCACCAAGAACACCACCATCCCGACGAAGTTCGCACAGACCTTCTCGACGGCCGACGACAACCAGCCTGCCGTGACGATCAAGGTGTTCCAGGGCGAGCGCGAAATGGCTTCGGGCAACAAGATGCTGGGCGAGTTCAACCTCGAAGGCATCCCGCCGGCCGCGCGTGGTGTGCCCCAGATCGAAGTGGCCTTTGACATCGACGCCAACGGCATCCTGAACGTGTCCGCCAAGGACAAGGCATCGGGCAAGGAAAACAAGATCACCATCAAGGCGAACTCCGGCCTGTCCGAGGAAGAGATCCAGAAGATGGTCAAGGACGCCGAGCTGAACGCCGCCGACGACAAGAAGAAGCTGGAACTGGTCCAGGCCCGCAACCAGGGCGAGGCTGCCGTGCACAGCGTCAAGAAGAGCCTGGGCGAGCATGGCGACAAGCTCGACGCTGGCGAGAAGACCGCCATCGAGAGCGCCGTCAAGGACCTGGAAGAAGCGCTCAAGGGCGAGGACAAGGACGCCATCGACGCCAAGACCACGGCGCTGATGACGGTCAGCCAGAAGCTCGGCGAGAAGATGTACGCCGATGCACAGGCAGCGGGCGCCCCCGAGGCAGCCGCCGCCGCAGCAGCCGCCGGTGCTGCAGGCGCCTCGGCCGGTGCTGCAGCCGCTGACGACAACGTCGTCGACGCCGAAGTCAAGGAAGTCAAGAAGGACTGAACCCAGCGCGTGGTCCCTTGACGACCGCTTGCCGCCGCGCTCGGCCCTGCCAAGGGGCTGACGCGGCGTTCCTGTTCTCACTGACTGGCTAGCAAACACCATGTCCAAACGCGATTTTTACGAGGTCCTCGGCGTTGCCAAGAACGCCTCGGACGACGACATCAAGAAGGCTTATCGCAAGCTGGCGATGAAGTACCACCCTGACCGCAACCAGGGGGATGCCGCACGCGAGGCGGAAGAGAAATTCAAGGAGGCCAAGGAGGCCTACGAGATGCTCTCCGACAGCAACAAACGCGCGGCCTACGATCAGTACGGCCACGCAGGCGTGGACCCCAACCGCGGCATGGGCGGCGGCGCAGAAGGCTTTGGCGGCTTTGCCGAGGCCTTTGGCGACATCTTCGGCGACATGTTCAACCAGGGCGGGCGGCGCGGCGGCGCAGGTGGCGGCCGCCAGGTCTACCGTGGCAACGACCTCAGCTATGCCATGGAGATCACGCTGGAAGAGGCGGCCCACGGCAAGGATGCGCAGATACGCATCCCCAGCTGGGACAGCTGCGACACCTGCCACGGCAGCGGCGCCAAGCCCGGCACCAGCGCCAAGACCTGCACCACCTGCAACGGCATGGGCAGCGTGCAGATGCGCCAGGGCTTCTTCAGCGTGCAGCAGACCTGCCCGCACTGCCGAGGCACCGGCAAGATCATTCCCGAACCCTGCACCAGCTGCGGCGGCCAGGGCAAGGTCAAGCGCCAGAAGACGCTGGAAGTGAAGATTCCCGCAGGCATCGACGACGGCATGCGCATCCGCTCCTCGGGCAATGGCGAACCCGGCACCAATGGCGGGCCTGCAGGCGATCTCTACATCGAGATCCGCATCAAGGACCACGACATCTTCGAGCGCGATGGCGACGATCTGCACTGCAACGTGCCCGTGAGCTTCATCACGGCGGCGCTGGGTGGCGAGATCGAGGTACCCACCCTCTCGGGCAAGGCGGCCATCGACATCCCCGAAGGCACCCAGGCCGGCAAGCAGTTCCGCCTGCGCGGCAAGGGCATCAAGGGCGTGCGCTCCAGCTACCCCGGTGACCTGTACTGCCACATCGTGGTCGAGACGCCCGTCAAGCTGACCGAGTACCAGCGCAAGCTGCTGCGCGAGCTGGAGGAATCGCTCAAGAAGGGCGGCGCCAAGCATTCGCCCAGCGGCGAGAGCTGGACCGACAGGCTCAAGAGCTTCTTCAGTTGATGCAGCACTGAGCCCCCAACAAAAACGCCTCTTCCGAGGCGTTTTTCATTGGTGCATCCTCAACAGGGCTCAGGGAGCGGGTTTGGCCTTCCAGGCCGCCGCCTGCCGCTCGGCACGTGCGCGCTCTGCCGCGCTCAGCGGCTGGGCCATGCTGTCGCGCTTGGCCGCCAGAGAGCTGTCCTTGCCCGCTGCCAGCAGCATCCAGAAATAGGCCTGCGACGGGCTGCGCTCCACGCCCTTGCCCGAGGAATAGAGGCTGGCCAGATTGGACTGCGCCAGCGCGTCGCCCTGCTGGGCGGCACGCTCCAGCCAGCGCGCGGCCTGCTTGTCGCTGGCAGGCACGCCCTGGCCATTGGCATACAGAACGCCCAGGTTGGACTGGGCTGCGGCACTGCCCTGCTCGGCCGCCTTCTCCAGCCAGTGTGCGGCCTGCGCCATGTCGCGATCGACCACGCCACCCTCGGCATAGAGCATGCCGGCGTTGAATTGCGCATCGACATGGCCCTGGCCTGCCGCCGCCACGAACCAGCGCAGCGCCTGCGCCACATCCTCGGCCACGCCCCGGCCCGTGGCATACATCACGCCCAGGCTGTACTGGCCGGCCGCCTCCCCCTGTTCGGCCGAGCGCTGGAACCATTGCACGGCCTGGACGGGATCCTTGGCGGCTCCGCGCCCTTCGGCCAGCATCAGGCCCAGGTTGTTCTGTGCCACGGCATCACCCTGCTCGGCCGCCTTGCGATACCACTGCACGGCCTGCGCATCGTCGCGCACCACGCCACGGCCATTGGCGTACATCAAACCCAGGTCGGACTGAGCCGGCGCATAGCCTTGCTGGGCCGATTTCTCATACCACCGGGCGGCAGTCTCCGCATCCAGGGCAACGCCCTGGCCGCGCTTGTACAGCGAGCCCAGCGCGTACTGGGCGCTGGCCTCGCCCTGCTCGGCATGCTGCTGCAGCGCTGCAAGCTCGGCAGCGCTCAGGCCGGACTCACCCTTGGACGCGCCGCCACCTGCGGCTGCAGCTGCAGCCCCCGCTGCGGCAGCGCCGCCCACCACGCCTGCAGCGGCGGCCGCCTTGGCAGGTGCGCTGCGGGTGGTGGCAGGTGCCGGCTTGCCCTTGGATTTGACGGCGGTCTTGCCTGTCGGCCTCGCAGCTGCCTTGGCCGCAGGCTTGGCGGGGGCCTTCGCGCCGCTCTTGGCCGTGTTCTTCGCCGGTGGCTGCGGCTTGGCAGACGCCGGGACGGCCATGCAGGACAGGGCTGCGGCCAGCAGCAATGACAGGCCTGCAGGCAGGGCTCGCAGGCCCGTCGGGTATCGATCGTTCATATGCTCTTATTTTTGCAGCAATCCATGCAGGCGACTGGCGCAAAGATTGACAAATTCTTTCAGTATGCAACCGGCGTTCCGGCGGGCATGGCTGCCCGCAGCCATCGCCACGAGGCATGACCCCCATCTCCATGAAATCGCACGACATCACCAAAGACATCGCGCTTGAAGATGACAGATCGATGACTTGTGCGAGAAAATCCATCCAACTTCTCCTAATGAGAAGCCTGAACCCCACCACATGAAGAATTCAGAGCGCAGTTTTGCACGGCGCATAGACCTTACCTCCTTGCAGCTGTTCGTGGCTGTCTGCGAACTTGGCAGCATCGGACGAGCGGCAGAGCGCGAGTTCATCGCCGCTTCGGCGGTGAGCAAGCGCCTGTCCGACCTCGAGGCCACCGTGGACACGGCCCTGCTGTATCGCCACAGCCGTGGCGTGACACTCACTCCTGCCGGCGAAAGCCTGCTGCACCACGCGCGCAACGTGCTGTATGGCCTGGAGCGCATGCAGGGCGAGCTGTCCGAGTACGCCGATGGCGTGCGCGGCCATGTACGCATCCACGCCAATATGTCGGCCATCGTGCAGTTCCTGCCGGAAGACCTGGGCGTCTTCGCGCGCAAGCATGGCCAGGTCAAGATCGACCTGCAGGAGCAGCTCAGCCCCGCCGTGCTGGCGGCGGTGCAGGAAGGCACGGCCGACATCGGCATCTGCTCCATGGCATACATGCCGCTGGGCAATGGCCAGGCCACTCCCGCGCTGCAGCACCGCCCCTACCGCGAGGACCGGCTGGTCGTCGTGGTGCCCGAGCAGCACGCGCTGGCGCACAGCGACAGCGTGGCCTTTGCCGATGTGCTCGAATGGGACATCGTCAGCCTGCAGGCCGGCTCCTCCATCAGCCTGGCCATGCGTGCGGCTGCGGCCCAGGCCGGGCATGCGCTGCACCAGCGCATCCAGGTCACCAGCCTGGATGCCATGTGCCGCATGATCGACAACGGCCTGGGCGTGGGACTGATCCCCGACCGCGCCTTCGAGCTCATGCACGGCGTGGGCCATCTGCGCGCCCTGGAGCTCAGCGACGACTGGGCACGGCGCGAGCTGAGCATCGTGGCGCGCGACTTCGACGCGCTACCCGTTACGGCCCGCCTGCTGGTCGAGCACCTGAGCCCGCCGGCCAGCGCATCCTGAAGGCCCCTTGGCCCCCGGATGCACATCCAAGAATTTCCCCACGACACCAACCATTCGAGAACGCCATGGGACGCACCCTCTACGACAAGATCTTCGACGAGCATGTCATCCACACCGAGGATGACGGCACCGCCGTCCTCTACATCGACCGCCACCTGGTGCACGAAGTCACCAGCCCCCAGGCCTTCGAAGGCCTGCGCATGGCCGGCCGCAAGCTGTGGCGCATCAGCTCCGTGGTGGCCACGGCCGACCACAACACACCCACCGACGGCTGGGAGCGCGGCTATGACGGCATTGCCGACCCCATCAGCAAGGAACAGATCACCACGCTGAACACCAACATCGGCGAGTTCGGCTCTGCGGCCTTCTTTCCCTTCATGGACAAGGGCCAGGGCATCGTCCACGTCATGGGTCCCGAGCAAGGCGCCACCCTGCCCGGCATGACCGTGGTCTGCGGCGACAGCCACACGTCCACGCATGGCGCCTTCGGCGCACTGGCCCACGGCATCGGCACCTCCGAAGTCGAGCACGTGATGGCCACCCAGACCCTGCTGGCCAAGAAGGCCAAGAACATGCTGATCAACGTCAGCGGCAAGGCGGCGCCCGGCATCACGGCCAAGGACATCGTGCTGGCCATCATCGGCAAGATCGGCACGGCCGGCGGCACGGGCTACACCATCGAGTTCGCAGGCGAGGCCATCCGCGACCTGAGCATGGAAGGCCGCATGACGGTCTGCAACATGGCCATCGAAGGCGGCGCGCGCGCCGGCCTGGTGGCCGTGGACGATAAGACCATCCAGTACGTCAAGGGCCGCCCGCTGGCCCCCACCGGCGCCGAATGGGACGCCGCCGTCGCCTACTGGAAGACGCTGCACTCCGATGCCGATGCGAAGTTCGACCGCGTGGTCGAGCTGCAGGCCAGCGAGATCGTGCCGCAGGTCACCTGGGGCACCTCGCCCGAAATGGTGCTGGGCGTGGATGCCCGCGTGCCCGATCCCGACAAGGAAAAGGATGCCAGCAAGCGCGGCGCCATCGAGCGCGCGCTGACCTACATGGCGCTGGAACCCGGCAAGGCCATCGACGACATCTTCGTGGACAAGGTCTTCATCGGCTCGTGCACCAACAGCCGCATCGAAGACATGCGCGAAGCCGCCGCCGTGGTCAAGAAGCTGGGCCAGAAGGTGGCACGCAACATCAAGCTGGCCATGGTGGTGCCCGGATCGGGCCTGGTCAAGGAGCAGGCCGAGCGCGAAGGCCTGGACCAGATCTTCAAGGCGGCAGGCTTTGAATGGCGCGAACCCGGCTGCTCCATGTGCCTGGCCATGAATGCCGACCGCCTGGAGCCCGGCGAGCGCTGCGCCTCCACCAGCAACCGCAACTTCGAAGGCCGCCAGGGCGCGGGCGGACGCACCCACCTGGTGAGCCCCGCCATGGCCGCTGCCGCGGCCATCCACGGCCACTTCGTGGACATCCGCAGATTCTCCTGAACCCGCAACTGCCCCCGCCAGCACACCATGAAGCCTTCCTTCTCGATCCTCCTGATCGGCCTGGCCTTCACCCTGGCCGCCTGCAATACCGTCAAGGGCATTGGCCAGGACGTGCAAAGCGCGGGCAGCGCCATCGAACGCGCCGCCCGCTGAACCCTGAATTCGATACTGCCATGCAACAATTCACCGTGCACAAGGGCCTTGTCGCCCCCATGGACCGCGAGAACGTCGACACCGACGCCATCATTCCCAAGCAGTTCCTCAAGTCGATCAAGAAGACCGGCTTCGGTGTGAACCTGTTCGACGAGTGGCGCTACCTGGACCATGGCGAACCCGGCCAGGACCCGGCCTCGCGCAAGCCCAACCCCGACTTCGTGCTCAATCAGCCGCGCTATGCGGGCGCCTCCATCCTGGTCGCACGCAAGAACTTCGGCTGCGGCTCCAGCCGCGAGCACGCGCCCTGGGCCCTGGACCAGTACGGCTTTCGCGCCATCCTGGCACCCAGCTTCGCCGACATCTTCTTCAACAACTGCTTCAAGAACGGCCTGCTGCCCATCGTGCTGCCCGAAGCCACGATCGACATGCTGTTCAACGAGATCGCCGCCTTCCCCGGCTACGAGCTGACCATCGACCTGGACCGCCAGGTGATCGTGCGCCCGCAGGGCGAGGAGATCCCCTTCGACGTCATTGCCTTCCGCAAGTACTGCCTGCTCAACGGTTTTGACGACATCGGCCTGACCCTGCGCCATGCCGACAAGATCCGCGCCTACGAGGCCGAGCGCCTGGCCACCAAGCCCTGGCTGGCCCACACGCTGGTGCAGCGCTGATCGATCTCCACTTGCGCGCATCAATGGGCCGCAGGCGTTGCTGAACCAGCCGCCGGCGGCCTTCCACCATCCGAACAGTCTCTCAAAAGGAACACCATGAAAATCGCAGTCTTGCCCGGTGATGGCATCGGCCCCGAAATCGTTGCGGAAGCCGTGAAGGTGCTGGGCGCCCTGGGCCTGGACTTCGACATGCAGACCGCCCCCGTGGGCGGCGCTGCCTACGAAGCTGCCGGCCACCCGCTGCCCGAATCCACGCTGAAGCTGGCCATGGAGTCCGACGCCGTGCTGTTCGGCGCCGTGGGCGACTGGAAGTACGACACGCTGGACCGCCCGCTGCGCCCCGAGCAGGCCATCCTGGGCCTGCGCAAGCACATGGGTCTGTTTGCCAACTTCCGCCCGGCCATCTGCTATGCGGAGCTGACCCATGCCTCCAGCCTCAAGCCCGAACTGGTCGCAGGCCTGGACATCCTCATCATCCGCGAGCTGACCGGCGACATCTACTTCGGCCAGCCGCGCGGCCGCCGCGTGGCCACCGACGGCCACTTCCCCGGCGCCGAGGAAGCCTTCGACACCATGCGCTACTCCAAGCCCGAGATCGAGCGCATCGCCCACGTGGCCTTCCAGGCCGCGCAAAAGCGCAGCAAGCGCGTGACCAGCGTGGACAAGGCCAACGTGCTGGAAACCTTCCAGTTCTGGAAGGACGTGGTCACCGAGGTGGGCCAGCAGTACCCCGACGTGCAACTGGACCACATGTACGTGGACAACGCCGCCATGCAACTGGTCAAGGAGCCCAAGCGCTTCGACGTGGTGGTCACGGGCAATATGTTTGGCGACATCCTGTCCGATGAAGCCTCCATGCTCACCGGCTCCATCGGCATGCTGCCCTCCGCCTCGCTCAACGCCAAGGGCCAGGGTCTGTACGAGCCCAGCCATGGCTCGGCCCCCGACATTGCGGGCAAGGGCATTGCCAATCCGCTGGCCACCATCCTGTCGGCTGCGATGATGCTGCGCTTCTCGCTGAACCAGGAGGCTGCTGCACAGCGTATCGAAGCCGCCGTGCAAAAGGTCCTGGCCCAGGGCCTGCGCACGGCCGACATCCACAGCGAAGGCACGACCAAGGTCTCCACCCGCGAGATGGGCGATGCCGTGGTGGCCGCGCTGGCCTGACGTCCACGACAGCCGCGAGCCTCCGGGCTTGCGGCTGCCCTGCCTGACCAGGATTTTCCAGAACTTGGCAAAGCGTCAAAACAGACGTCTGCTTTTCGCCATTTCGACGAAGATATTCATCAAACAGACATTCTCTTTCCTGGCGTATTCGCTAGAATGACTGCTCTTATGTTTGCCGCCCGCCCGTTCCTCCTGCTGAACATTGCACCCGCCGCCCAGGCTGGTGTGGCCGTGCGCGCAATCACATCCACAACCATTACGACAATCAAAGGCTGACCCAGCCCGGTTCGTCGTGCGCCCTCACCTGGCCCAGACGAGCCGGGCGACAACAGTCTTGATCCAGCACTGTTTTCACACTGAAAGGGCGTTTCAAAAATGAGCAAGCAATTGGTAGGCCTGGTGGGCTGGCGCGGCATGGTCGGCTCCGTGCTGATGGACCGCATGCAGGCAGAGGGCGATTTCGACCTGATCGAGCCCGTTTTCTTCTCCACCTCCAACGCCGGCGGCAAGGCCCCGGCCATGGCGAAGACCCACACCGAGCTGCGCAATGCCAACGACATTGCCGAGCTGTCCAAGTGCGACATCATCATCACCTGCCAGGGCGGTGACTACACCAAGGAAGTCTTCCCCCAGCTGCGCGCCTCGGGCTGGAACGGCCACTGGATCGATGCCGCATCGTCGCTGCGCATGGAAGGCGATGCCGTCATCGTGCTCGACCCCGTCAATGAAGGCCTGATCCAGTCCAAGCTCGCCGCGGGCGGCAAGAACTGGATTGGCGGCAACTGCACCAACTCCATCCTGCTGATGGGCCTGGGCGGCCTGTTCAAGGCCGGTCTCGTGGAATGGGTCAGCTCCATGACCTACCAGGCAGCCTCCGGTGGCGGCGCCAACCACATGCGCGAACTGCTCAAGGGCATGGGCGTGGTGCATGCGGCCGTGGCCGACGAGCTGGCCACGCCCGCCTCCGCCATCCTGGATATCGACCGCAAGGTGGCCCAGACCATCCGCACCGATGTGCCCACCGAATTCTTCGGCGCGCCTCTGGCTGGCGGCCTGATCCCCTGGATCGACGCACAGCTGGACAACGGCCAGTCCAAGGAAGAGTGGAAGGGCCAGGCCGAGGTCAACAAGATCCTGGGCACGGAGCAGACCATTCCCGTCGACGGCCTGTGCGTGCGCATCGGCGCCATGCGCTGCCACAGCCTGGCGCTGACCCTCAAGCTCAAGAAGGACCTGCCCCTGCAGGAGCTGGAAGCCATCATCAAGTCCGGCAACCCCTGGGTGAAGTGGGTGCCCAATGAACGCGCCATTACCGTCAAGGAACTGACGCCCGCCGCCATCACCGGCGGCCTGGAAGTCGGCGTGGGCCGCGTGCGCAAGCTGAACATGGGCCCCGAATACCTGTCGGCCTTCGTGATCGGCGACCAACTGCTGTGGGGCGCCGCCGAGCCGCTGCGCCGCATGCTGCGCATCCTGCTGGCCGCCTGAGCACCGCCGGCTTGAGCCAACACAAAAAGCGCCATGTCCTGGCCCGGGACATGGCGCTTTTTTCGGCTTTAAACCCTGTGCGATTGGGCACAATGCCCAAGTCTCTTGTCCCCTGACTGTAGGCGGTTGCCTACAATCACCGAAGATACATTGTGTTTCTTCTCGTTGCCGTTCGACAACAACTGGCAGCGTTCACCGGCAACCAGACGCTTGCGATCCTATAGCGTGGCCGACAATGCGACCCAAGCACCTTGGTATATGGCGTGCCATCTATCCCCGGGTAAATTTCAATTACATGTGCAAACGCGGGCATCCTCACAATAACAATAGTGCCCGCCCAATTGCATCCACACAGGTTTGACGCTTTATGCATCGTTGGAAACTCTCTGTGCTGGCCGCTGCGGCCGTCGTCTCGGTCGCACTGCCCGCCTCCGAGGCCTGGGCACTGGCTCTGGGCCGGGTGAACGTGCAATCGGCCCTGGGCGAGCCCCTGCGTGCCGAAGTCGAAATCCCCCAGATCACGGCGGCTGAAGCCGAAGGCCTGCGCGTGGGCGTGGCCTCTCCCGGCGTCTTCCGCACCCAGGGCATGGAGTACAACGCCACGGCCAGCCAGGTGCGCGTCAGCGTGCAGCGTCGCGCGGACGGATCGGCCGTGCTGCGACTCACAAGCACCCAGCCCGTCAACGAGCCCTTTGTCGATCTGGTGATCGACGCCAGCTGGGCCTCGGGCAACCTGCAGCGCAACTACACCCTGCTGCTGGATCCGCCCACCCTGCAAAAGCTGCCGCCTGCCGTGACGGCTGCGGCCCAGGCCTCCGCCCCCGAACCGGGCGCCGCACCGCGCCGCGCCGCGCCGGCCCCCTCGCCAGCTGCCGCAGGCAACACCGAGGAAAGCCGTCCAGCCCCTGCTCCGGCAGCCCCGCGCCGGAGCACCGCATCAGCCCGCGAGCGCGCTGCTGCAGCGCCGGCACCGTCCGAAGCATCCGAGGTCCGCATCAAGACCGGAGACACGGCTGGCCGCATTGCCGCCGCCCACCTGCCCGCAGGCGTTTCGCTGGACCAGATGCTGGTGGCCATGCTGCGCTCCAACCCCAAGGCCTTCATCAACGGCAATGTGAACCGCATGCGCTCCGGCGCCGTGCTCACCGTGCCTGACGAGGCCACGGCACAGGCCACCTCGCCGCGCGAGGCGCGCCAGATCGTTGCAGCCCAGTCCCGGGATTTCAACCAGTTCCGCCGCCAGCTGGCCAGCGCCGCACCGGCCGCGCCCGTGGCATCGGCCAATCGTGAAGCATCGGGCAGCGTCCAGGCCCAGGTCGAAGACCGCAAGCCCTCCACCGCCGCACCCGACAAGCTCACCCTGTCCAAAGGTGCTGTCAAGGGCGTGGAGGCAGACGAGCGCCTGGCCAAGCAAAAGCAGTCCGACGACCAGGCATCGCGCACGGCCGAACTGCAGCGCAACATGTCCGAGCTGAGCCAGATCGCCGCCGCCACCAAGCCCGCCGAAGGTGCTGCTGCAGCACCTGCCTCGGCAGCCAGCGGCACGGCAAACGGCGTGGCTGTGCCGGGCGCGCCGACCGTGCCTGCAGCGCCTGAAGCTGCAGCGCCCCAGACAACGCCCCCGGCCCCGGCGGCGCCTGCCGATGCAGCCGCTGCGGCCGCTGCCGCCACCGCTGCTGCTCCAGACGCCGCAGCCAATGCTGCCGGCCCGGCAGCGCCCGCGGCAGAAGCCGTGCCCGCCACGCCCGCTCCTGCCGAGCCGCCGAAGCCCAAGCCGGCACCCGCCCCCGTCGCACCGATCGCCGAGCCCAGCTTCATCGATACGCTGATGGAAGATCCCACCATCCCGCTGGCCGGCGCCGCCTTGCTGGCCCTGCTGCTGGGCTATGGTGGCTACCGCGTCATGCAGCGCCGCCGCGCTGCCGCAGCCTCCAGCGAAAGCGCCTTTGGCGACAGCCAGCTCGCGGCCGATTCCTTCTTTGGAGCCAGTGGCGGCCAACGCGTGGATACCGGCACATCGAGCCAGCTGTCGGGCACCTCCATGCACTACTCGCCCAGTCAGCTCGATGCCGGCGATGTGGACCCCGTGGCCGAGGCCGATGTCTACCTGGCCTACGGCCGCGACCTGCAGGCAGAGGAAATCCTCAAGGAAGCCCTGCGCACCGATCCCAGCCGCACCGCACTGCACCAGAAGCTGGCCGACATCTACGCCAAGCGCCATGACCGCAAGGCCTTCGAGGCCGTCGCGCAGACCCTGCACGGCCTGACCCAGGGCAAGGGCGTGGACTGGCAGCGCCTGGCCGACCAGGGCCGCATCCTGGACCCGGAAAACGCCCTCTACCAGCCTGCCGGCGCCGCGCCCCTGTCTGCTGCCGCCGTTGCCGGCGGCGCCGCAGCGGCAGCTGCCGGACTGGCGGCCGCCTCGCTGGCCAGCCGCCCCCTGGACATGGAGGCGCACCGCGAAGGCCCTGCCACCCTGCCCATGGACCTGGACATGGACCTCAACATGGACCTGCCCGGCGGCCTGGCCGACGCCAGCCTGCCCGCGCAGCACGCCAGCCCGCTGCCCGCACCGGCCCCCATGCCCAGCGAACAGGACTTCGCTGCGCTGGAGCCCACGCTGCGCGCACCACTGGAGCCCATGCAGCCCGCAGCAAGCGAGGCGCCTCGCATGGATCCCCGCGTGGAGCCGCCTGCTGCATCGCTGGACATGCCCGGCTTCCAGCCCACGGCCCATGCCTCGCTGACGGATGCCCTGAACCACAGCAGCGCCATGAGCGACATGCAGCCGACCGAGATGCTGCCGCTGGACATGCCCGTCACACGGCAGGTCACGGACAGCTTCCCGGCCACCGAACCCTCGCCACTGACCGGTTCCACCACGGACGACAGCCACGCCAGTACCGATCTGCTGTCGCTGGACGCCATGGAGTTCAACCTGGAAGACCTGGGCACCGAGGCGCCAGCCCAAGCGCCGGCAGCGGCGCATTCCGGCGGCGTGCTGGAAACGGCGGCCAAGGCCAAGCCGGAACCGGCCGAATCGCTGGAATTCGACCTGGGCAGCCTGTCCCTGGACCTGGGCAATGACGCCCCCACGGCCGCAACGCCGCCTTCGGCGCCCGAGGACCCGCTGGCCACCAAGCTCGCCCTGGCCCAGGAATTCAATGCCATCGGCGACAGCGACGGAGCCCGTACACTCATCGAGGAAGTGATCTCCGAGGCCCACGGCGATCTCAAGGCCAAAGCCCAGCGCCTCCTTGCCGAGATAGACTGAAGCCCGACGGCGCCTGCCCAGGCGCCGCGTGCCGGTTTCGCGTGACAGGGTGGTACATGCCACCATGGAAAACTGACAACTTGATGCACACCCAACCCATGCCGGAGGCCTCGCCATGCGCGTAGCCCTCGGCGTCGCCTACAACGGCCAGCGCTACAGCGGCTGGCAAAGCCAGCTGTCTGGCAACACCATTCAAGACCATCTCGAAGCGGCCCTGGGCCGCTTTGCCGCTCAGGAGGTCCACACCCTCTGTGCGGGCCGCACCGATGCCGGAGTGCACGGCCTCATGCAGGTCGTCCACTTCGACACGCCGCTGGACAGGGCCCCGTTCTCCTGGGTCCGTGGCACCAACACCTTCCTGCCGCCGGACATCGCCGTGCAATGGGCCCAGCCCGTGCCCGACTCCTTCCATTCACGGGCCTGCGCCACAGCCAGGCGCTATGCCTATGTGCTGCTGCAGTCGCCCGTGCGGCCCAGCGTGGAGGCCGGGCGTGTGGGCTGGGTGTTCCATGCACTCAACGGTGACGCCATGCAGGCCGCCGCCCAGCACCTGCTGGGAGAGCACGATTTCAGCTCGTTCCGCGCATCGGGTTGCCAGGCCAAATCCCCCGTCAAGACACTGCAC
The DNA here is from genome assembly GCF_043104705.1 of Delftia sp. WSY_10. Taxonomy (NCBI): domain Bacteria; kingdom Pseudomonadati; phylum Pseudomonadota; class Betaproteobacteria; order Burkholderiales; family Comamonadaceae; genus Delftia; species Delftia sp. WSY_10. The sequence continues at coordinate 276,348 of NZ_JBICKY010000032.1, forward strand.
CGCCTGTCCATCACCCGCCGCATGGCAGGCGACGGCGCCCAGATGGCCGCGGCCAGCTCCATGCGTCCCGGGGATGCAGCCATGGAATGCTGCTACTGGCGATTCGAGTTCGAGGGCAGCGCCTTCCTCCACCACATGGTGCGCAACATCATGGGCTGCCTGCTCGCCGTAGGCCAGGGCACACACGCGCCGCAGTGGATGCAACAGGTGCTGGAGGCGCGCTCCCGCGATGCCGCCGCGCCCACCTTCTCGCCGGACGGCCTGTACTTTCTGGGTCCCGTATACGATCCTTCATGGGGCCTTCCTTCGCGCAGCCCGGCCTATGATTGGCTCCCGTGAACGAGCAGGCCCTTCCCCATTCTTCAGCCCCCATGCAGCGCACCCGAATCAAGATCTGCGGACTCACCCGCGAACAGGATGTGGACGCAGCCGTGGCCGCCGGCGCCGACGCCGTGGGCTTTGTCCTCTACGCCCCCAGCCCGCGCGCCGTGACGGTGCAGCGTGCCGCCGAGCTGGCGCGGCGCCTGCCGCCCTTCGTGACACCGGTGCTGCTGTTCGTCAATGAAAGCGCCGCCAACGTGATGGCCGCCTGCGCCGCCATCCCGGGCGCCTGCGTGCAGTTCCACGGCGACGAGTCGCCCGAGGACTGCCTTGCCGCCACATCGGGCGGCACCCGCGCCTTCCTGCGCGCCGCGCGCATTCCCCTTGGTCCCGATGCCGCGCGCTTCGACCTCGTAGAATATGCCCAGCGTTACTCGAAAGCCCAGGCCATACTGCTCGACGCCCATGTCGACGGCTATGGTGGTGGCGGAAAAGCATTCAATTGGTCACTCCTTCCACCAAACGTAGCCTCTCACCTCGTTTTGTCTGGTGGACTCACGCCTGCAAACGTGACCGATGGCATCTTGCAAGTGCGCCCGCGAGGACTCTCGCTGGCCGTTGATGTCAGTTCCGGCGTCGAGGCCGATGGTCCCGACGGCAAGCCCCTCAGGGGCATCAAGGACGCCGGCAAGATACACCGATTCATCGCCGCCGTGCGCGCGGCCGATGACCAACTTTTGCAGACAAGCCATGTTCGAATACCAGTACCCTGACGCATCTGGCCACTTTGGCCGCTTCGGCGGCAGCTTTGCCAGCGAAACCCTGACACACGCTCTGACCGAGCTGCGCGACGCATACGCCAAGTACCAGAACGACCCGGAATTCGTTGCCGAATTCCAGTCCGAGCTGGCCCATTTCGTCGGCCGCCCCTCGCCCGTCTACCACGCGGCACGCATGTCGCGCGAGATGGGAGGCGCGCAGATCTACCTCAAGCGCGAAGACCTCAACCACACGGGCGCGCACAAGATCAACAACGTGATCGGGCAGGCCATGCTCGCGCGGCGCATGGGCAAGCCCCGCATCATTGCCGAGACGGGCGCCGGCCAGCACGGCGTGGCCACGGCCACCATCTGCGCGCGCTACGGCCTCGAGTGCATCGTCTACATGGGCTCCGAGGACGTGAAGCGCCAAAGCCCCAACGTCTACCGCATGCGCCTGCTGGGCGCCACCGTGGTGCCAGTGGAATCGGGCAGCCGCACGCTCAAGGATGCGCTCAACGAGGCCATGCGCGACTGGGTGGCCAACGTGGACAACACCTTCTACATCATCGGCACCGTGGCCGGCCCCCACCCCTATCCCGCGATGGTGCGCGACTTCCAGAAGGTCATCGGCGAGGAATGCCTCACGCAGATGCCCGAGTTCCTGGGCGCCGACCGCCAGCCCGACGCCGTGGTCGCCTGCGTGGGCGGCGGCAGCAATGCCATGGGCATCTTCCACCCCTATATCCCGTTCGAGAACACGCGCCTGATCGGCGTGGAGGCTGCGGGCGAGGGCCTGGACAGCGGCAAGCACTCGGCCTCGCTGCAGCGCGGCAGCAGCGGCGTGCTGCACGGCAACCGCACCTTCATCCTGCAGGACGAGAACGGCCAGATCACCGAGACGCACAGCATCAGCGCCGGCCTTGACTATCCCGGCGTCGGCCCCGAGCACGCCTGGCTGCAGGAACTGGGCCGCGCCCAATACGTGGGCATCACGGACCAGGAGGCCTTGGACGCCTTCCACTACCTGTGCCGCACCGAAGGCATCATTCCCGCCCTGGAGTCCAGCCATGCCGTGGCCTATGCCATGCAACTGGCCAAGACCATGCGCGCCGACCAGTCCATCCTCGTGAACCTGTCCGGTCGCGGCGACAAGGACATCGGCACCGTGGCCGATCTCTCGGGCGCCGACTATTACGACCGTCCCTCCATGCGCGGGCTCACGGTCAAGGGAGGAGCAGCTCAATGAGCCGCATCACCACGACTTTCACCAAACTCCAGGAAGATGGCCGCAAGGCCCTGATCCCCTACATCACCGCGGGCTTCCCGTTCGCGGCCATCACGCCGTCGCTGATGCACGGCATGGTGGAGGCTGGCGCCGATGTGATCGAGCTGGGCGTGCCCTTCTCCGACCCCATGGCCGACGGCCCCACCATCCAGAAGGCTGGCGACCGTGCCATCGCCAACGGCGTGGGCCTGGTGCAGGTGCTGGCCTATGTGCGCGAGTTCCGCCAGAAGAACCAGACCACGCCCGTGGTGCTGATGGGCTATGCCAACCCGGTGGAGCGCTACGACCAGATCCACGGCAAGGACCGCTTCGTGGACGATGCGGCCGAAGCCGGCGTCGACGGCCTGCTCATCGTGGACTACCCGCCCGAGGAGTGCGAGGCATTCGCCGCACAACTGCATGCGCGCGACATGGACCTCATCTTCCTGCTGGCACCCACGTCCACCACCGAGCGCATGCAGCAGGTGGCGCGCGTGGCCAGCGGCTATGTCTACTACGTCTCGCTCAAGGGCGTGACCGGCTCGGGCGCGCTCGACACGGCAGCCGTGGAAGCCATGCTGCCGCGCATCCGCGAGCACGTGAGCATTCCCGTGGGCGTGGGCTTCGGCATCCGCGACGCGGCCACGGCACAGGCCATCGGCCGCGTGGCCGATGCGGTGGTGATCGGCAGCCGCATCATCGAGATGCTGGACGGCCAGCCCCACGAAAAGATCGTCCCCCTGACCATCGACTTCCTGCGCGGCGTGCGCAAGGCACTCGACGCGTAGGTCGCATAATGCAGCCCTTGCATGCGGCCCGGTGCCGCATGCCCTGCGCCTGAAAAGGAAACACCATGTCCTGGCTTGAAAAACTCCTGCCTGCCAAAATCCAGCAAACCAACCCTACGGATCGCCTCCAGCAGATCCCCGAAGGTCTGTGGATCAAGTGCCCGAGCTGCGAGACCGTGCTCTACAAGGCCGATCTGGAGAAAAACCAGAACGTCTGCCCCAGCTGCAGCCACCATCACCGCATCGGCGCGCGCGCCCGCCTGAACCATTTCCTGGATGCCGAAGGCCGCTATGAGATCGGCCAGGAAGTCATTCCTGTCGACGCCCTGAAGTTCAAGGACAGCCGCAAGTACCCCGAGCGCCTCAAGGAAGCGCTGGAGAACACCGGCGAGACCGATGCCCTGGTCGTCATGGGCGGCGCCATCAAGAGCGTCAATGTGGTCGCAGCCTGCTTCGAGTTCGAATTCATGGGCGGCTCCATGGGCTCCGTGGTCGGCGAGCGCTTCGTGCGTGGCGTCGAGACCGCCATCGAGCAGAAGGTCCCCTTCATCTGCTTCACCGCCACCGGCGGCGCGCGCATGCAGGAAGGCCTGCTGAGCCTGATGCAGATGGCCAAGGCCAACGCCGCGCTCACACGCCTGGCCAAGAAGGGCCTGCCCTACGTCTCGGTGCTGACCGACCCCACCTTCGGCGGCGTCTCCGCCAGCTTCGCCTTCGTGGGAGACATCGTCATTGCCGAGCCCAAGACCCTGGTCGGCTTCGCCGGCCCGCGCGTGATCGAGACCACCGTGCGCGTGAAGCTGCCCGAAGGCTTCCAGCGCGCCGAGTTCCTGCAGGACAAGGGCGCCGTGGACATGATCGTGGACCGCCGCGAGCTGCGCGACCGCATCGCCGCATCGCTTGCCATGCTGCAGCGCCTGCCGGCCGACGCTGTTCAGTAAAGCCTCGCGCAGACACAAAAAAGCCGCCGCAGGTGGGTGCCTGCGGCGGCTTTTTCACGTCCGGGAAACTGGGGAAATCAGGCCAGCAGCATCAGGCCCGAGCCCTGGATATAGCCCAGCACCATCAGCGCAATCTGCAGCAGCACCAGGGCCACCAGTGCCGACAGATCGATACCGCCGATCAGGGGCACGATGCGGCGAATGGGCCGCAGCATGGGCTCGGACAGGCGCTGCAGCACGCCGTACATCGGCGACTGCGGCTGCACCCACGACAAGATGACATAGATCAGCAGCACGCCCACCATGCCCGACAGCGCCACGCGCGCCAGGCCGCACAGGGCCAGCCACGGCAGGGCGAGCACATTGGACTGCCCGCCCATCAGCAGCCACAGCAGCACGAACTGCAGCATCTGCAGCAGGAAGGCCGCGATCAGGCTGGACATGTCCCAGCGCCCGGCCGGCTTGATGACGCGGCGCAGCGGCATCACGATCCAGTCGGACAGCGCAAACACCAGTTGGCCGACCGGGTTGCCGAAGGGAATGCGCTGGGCCTGCATGTACATGCGCAACAGGCAGACGCCGGTCAGCAGGCCAACGACCACGTCGAGCAAAAAGGAAACGATCTGAAAAAGCATGGCGTTGTAGGACTGCGAGAGGAAGATCGGACCACGGCCAGCCGGCCTTGGCACAGCATGGGATGATAGCTGCCGCATCCCGCCCATCACATGACCGCCCATACCGCACTGCACTCCCTGCCGCTTTTCCCCCTGGGCAGCGTCCTTTTTCCCCAAGGCCTGCTGAGCCTTCGCGTCTTCGAGGTCCGCTACCTGGACATGATCCGCAAGTGCGAGCGCACGGGAGCCCCCTTCGGCGTGGTGGCATTGCAGGCCGGCAGCGAAGTGCGCAAGGCCGGTGCTGCCGCCGAGCAGCTGCATGCCGTGGGCACGCTGGCACGCATCGTCCAGCTGCAGCAGCCCCAGCCCGGCCTGCTGCACCTGCAGTGCGAGGGCACGCAGCGCTTTCGCATGCAGGATCACCGGCAGCTGCCCCACGGCCTGTGGGTGGCCGATGTGCAGATGCTGCCTGCCGACGCCGCCGTCCCCGTCCCCGATCACCTGCTCGCCACGGCCCAGGCCCTGGCCCAGGTGCTGATGCAGCTGCACGCACGATCCACCGACGCCGACCATGCCCGGCTGCCCAGCGCCGAACAGATGGGCGACTGCGGCTGGGTGGCCAACCGCTGGACCGAGCTGCTGCCCCTGCCCGTGTCCATCAAGCAGCAACTGATGGCCTTGGACAGCCCGCTGGTGCGGCTGGAGCTGGTGGCGGATGTGCTGGAACGCAGCGGCATAGGCAATTCGCAGGGGACGGCGCCCGGCTCCCCGCCCGCCGCGCGCTGACGAATTGGCGGTCCTGCGGCGTCATACCGCAGCAAGGTCCGGCACATTGACGGCACCACGCACCGAAAGCGCGACAAAAAACTTAAAATCGCGGATTCAGCCCGCCAGCTGCGGGGCCTGCCGGTGGCATTTGCTGCTGCCGCTGCATTTTCCAGCCCTTCCCGCCTGGCTTTTTTTCGGCTTTCCCCGATTTCCCCCTCCGGCTTTTTTCCGGCCCCTCGGCGTTTTGCGCTGGCGCTCATTGTCATGACCGAACACAACACACCATCTGCAGCGGACCAGACCGCTCCCCAGGACGAAAACCAACTCATCGCCGAGCGCCGCGAAAAACTCAAGGCCCTGCGCGAACAGGTGCGTGAACAGGGCGGCGTGGCCTTCCCTAACGACTTCAAGCCGGCCGACCGCGCCGAGGCCCTGCAGCAGGCCCATGCCGACAAGAGCGCCGAGCAGCTCGACGCCGAATCCGTGCAGGTCAGCCTGGGCGGCCGCATGATGCTCAAGCGCGTCATGGGCAAGGCCAGCTTCGCCACCATCCAGGACGGATCGCTGGGCCCCACGCACGGCCGCATCCAGCTGTACATCACGCGCGACACCGTGGGCGAGGAGGTCTATGCGGCCTTCAAGCGCTGGGACCTGGGCGACATCCTGGGCGCCGAAGGCACGCTGATGAAGACCAAGACCGGCGAGCTGTCGGTCAAGGTGCAGACGCTGCGCCTGCTCACCAAGAGCCTGCGCCCCATGCCTGACAAGTTCCACGGCATGGCCGATCTGGAGCAGAAGGTGCGCCAGCGCTACGTGGACCTGATGATGGACGAGCAGGCCCGCCGCCGCTTCATCGCGCGCAGCAAGGCCGTCTCGGGCATCCGCGAATTCATGGTGGAGCATGGCTTCCTGGAAGTGGAGACGCCCATGCTGCATCCCATTCCCGGCGGCGCCAACGCCAAGCCCTTCGTCACCCACCACAACGCGCTGGACCAGGAGATGTACCTGCGCATCGCGCCCGAGCTGTACCTCAAGCGCCTGGTGGTCGGCGGCTTCGAGCGCGTGTTCGAAATCAACCGCAACTTCCGCAACGAAGGCATCTCGGTGCGCCACAACCCCGAGTTCACCATGATGGAGTTCTACGCGGCCTACTGGAACTACCGCGACCTGATGGACTACACCGAGGCACTGGTGCGCGACGCCGCGCAAAAGGCCGTGGGCACGCTGCAGCTGACCTACGGCGGCAAGCCCGTGGACCTGTCCCAGCCCTTCCAGCGCCTGACCATTCCCGAGGCCATCGTCAAGTTCACCGAAGCCGGTGACAAGGTGGCCGACCGCGAATGGCTGACCAATGCCCTGCGCAAGCTGGGCATGACGGAAGAAAAGGACCGCCTGTCCACCCGTACCCTGGCCAGCCTGCAGGTGCTGTACTTCGAGGAAGTGGTCGAGGAAAAGCTCTGGCAGCCCACCTTCATCATGGAGCACCCCACCGAGATCTCGCCGCTGGCACGCGCCAATGACGAGCGCCCCGAAGTCACCGAGCGCTTCGAGCTGTACATCACGGGCCGTGAATTCGGCAACGGCTTCTCCGAACTCAACGACGCCGAGGACCAGGCCGCGCGCTTCAACGCCCAGGTCCAGGCCAAGGACGGTGGCGACGACGAAGCCATGTACTTCGACCACGACTTCGTGCGTGCCCTCGAGTACGGCATGCCCCCCACGGGCGGCTGCGGCATCGGCATCGACCGCCTGATGATGCTGCTGACCGACAGCGCCAGCATCCGCGACGTGATCCTGTTCCCCGCCCTGCGCCGCGAACAGTAAACCCCCGGCATCCAGCGCCTGCGCGCATGGCCAACTGAAGCCGCCTGCGTTCCCTTGGGAGCCAGGCGGCTTTTCCCTATACTGGCTCGCCATGCACATCCCCACCTACTGGGCGCAGGCGCGCCTGCGGCATGAAAGCCGCCCCACCCACGGCATCACCGTCCAGCGCTGGGGATGGTCCGACACCAGCCAGGAGGCTGCCCAGGCCCACGCCCAGGAGCGTGCCGCCAAGGCCCTGCAAGACGCCCGCAATGCGGCGCTGCCCCCGGGCGAGCCGCGCATGGAATGGAAGAACGAGTACGCGCTCGACGGCTTCAGCACCCCCATACGCGAAGAAGTCCTGCAGCGCCGCGACGGCACGGTGATGACGCGCAACAGCTACGGCGCCCACTGCCTGAACACCGAGCGCGTGGCCATCGCCGATATCGACCTGCCCGAGCCGCCCAGCGCTGTGCGCTTTCCCGTCGTGACCCTGCTTTTGCTGGCTTCGGCCGCCACCTGGCTGGCCCGGCTGGCACCGCACAAGAACAATTCGAGGATGGTGGCCACGGCGCTGGTCGTGCTGCTGCTGTTCCTGGCCATGCGGCGCGTGCAGCGCTGGTGGGAGGCGCGGCAGGCGCGCCGGCGCGCGGCCACGGACTCGCCGTCCGCACGCGCCATGGAGCGCGTACAGGCCTTCCACCAAAGCCATGCCGACTGGGGGCTGCGCGTCTATGAAACGCCCAAGGGCCTGCGTGTCATCGTCACGCATACCGATTTCGCACCCGACGACCCTGCCGTCGCGCAGTTGTTCGACGCCTTGCAGGTGGACCCGCTCTATGCCCTGCTGTGCGAGCGCCAGCAGTGCTTTCGCGCCCGCGTATCGGGCAAGCCCTGGCGCATGGGCCTGACCGGACTGTCCACCTCGCTGCGCCGCTGGCCCCAGCCCGAGCAGACGCGGCAAGAGCGCCGCCAGTGGGCGCTTGCCTATGACGAAAAAGCCCAGGGCTTTGCAGCTTGCAGGCTGCTGCAGCAACTGGGCAACCCACGCCTGTGTGCGGCCGCCGACGCCTTCGTGCAATGGCACGACGAAGCCAGCCGGGCCCGCACGGACCTGCCCCTGGCCTGAAGAAAGCCGGGCATCCACAATCGCACACGAATACAACGACCGACTTACACTGGCGCCACCCCCATGCCGCGTACTGCGCAGCCCCCTGACCCATTTCTGGTCTCACAACCCTGAAGGCCATGCCCGCTGCCCCACCACCTTCGCCCACCGACAGCACCGACTCTCCCGCCATCGAGCCCACCGGAGCGCGCTTCGCCAAGCCGACGGACGAGGCATCGCCGTTTTGCGTGCTGGTCGTGGAAGACCAGGCCTCGGTACGCACCAGTCTGGTCAGCGAGCTGCTGCATGCGGGCGTGACCCGCGTGCTGGAGGCTGCCGATGGCCCCAGCGCCCTGGCACTGTTCCGCGAGCAGCGCCCCGACCTCGTGCTGCTCGACATCCGTCTGCCGGGCGAGGACGGCTACTGGGTGGCCCGCCAGCTGCGCGAGGCCGAGCCCGGCGAGTGGACGCCCGTCATCTTCCTGTCCGGACTGGACAATGACCTGGACGTGTGGCGCGGCATCGAGGCCGGAGGCGACGACTACCTGGTCAAGCCCGTCAAGCCCATCGTGCTCGTGGCCAAGCTGCGCGCCATGCGCCGCCTGCTGGACATGCGCCGGCGCCTGGTATCGCTGTCGGCCGAGCTGCATGAGGCCAACCAGAAACTCAACGAAATGGTCGAGCTCGACCAGCTCACGGGCCTGGTCAACCGCCGAGGCTTCGACCGCATCCTGCATGCCGAGATCGCCTCGGCCCGCCGCGAGGGCCAGCCGCTGACGCTGATGCTCTGCGACCTGGACCATTTCAAGCGCTACAACGACACCTATGGCCATGTGCATGGCGATGAATGCCTGAAACAGATAGGCCGCCTGCTGCGCGAGGTCTGCGTGCGCCCGCGTGACGTGGCGGCGCGCTATGGCGGCGAGGAATTCGCGCTCATCCTGCCGCGCACGCCACGCTCGGGGGCCATGACGTTCGCGCGTGCCGTGGGCCAGATGCTGCGCGTGCTGCGCATACGCCACCCCGACTCACCCCATGAATCGGGCCTCACGCTGTCGGGCGGCATCACCACCTGCGTCCCCGACGAATACACCAGCGCCGAAGCCATGCTCATGCGCGCCGACCAGGCCCTGTACGCGGCCAAGGCGCAGGGGCGCGACCGCTTCTTCAGCTTCGAGATGCAGATGGACACGGTGGAGCAGCGCCGCACCTGACTGCCGGGCCTTGCGCCTGCGCTTACGATCGCAGCTCAATGCCGGGCGCGCGCAAGCCGCGCATCCGGGTCCTGAATGCGGATTGCTGTTTCCTGAATGTTTGAAGTTATGCGTCGTTTTCAAGCGCACCTGCCCGCCTGGATGCAGGATTGGCTGGAGTTCATCATCCCCGGTGCCCAGATCCTGCTGATCATCGGTGCGGCCTGGCTGCTCAATCGCCTGGTTCGCCGGCTGATCGCACGCGCGGGCAGGCACTACGGCCTGCCGCCGGAGCTGCTGGTGCCGCTGCGCGGCGTGTTCCGCTGGATTCTCATCGCCGCCACCGTGCCGCTGGTACTGGAGCGCCTGGGCGTCTCGGCCACCGTGCTGTGGACGGCCTTCACCGGCTTTGCCACCGTGGGCGCCGTGGCCTTCTTTGCGGCCTGGAGCGTGCTGTCCAACCTGTTCTGCGCCCTGCTCATCGTCATCGTCGGGCCCTTTCGCCTGGGCGACTACATCGAGGTGCTGGACACGGCCGAAAAGCCCGGTGCCAAGGGCCGCGTGATCGACATCAACATGCTCTACACCACCTTGCAGGATGCCCATGCGCCCGATGGCTCACCCAATCTGCTGCAGATTCCCAACTCGCTGATCTTCCAGCGCGTGGTCCGGCGCTGGAAGGGGGGCCTGGGCGCGGATGGCGAGCATGCCAGCCATGGCGAGGAGGAGCGCGCCATCCGGCTGACCACGCCGCATGATGCCCAGCCCTCGCAGCCTCCCATGCACACGACCAACTAAGGCCGGCACCCCATGAAAAAAGCCGCCGCCCGGCAAAGGGACGGCGGCTTTGTCATTGGGCAGCGCCTCAGGGCTTGCGCGGCCGGACCTTGCTGGCGGCCAGCTTGGCGTTGGTTCGCGCCTGCTCCACATCCTGGGCGCGCGCCAGGGCCACGCCCATGCGGCGCTTGACGAAGCTCTCTGGCTTGCCGAACAGGCGCAGGTCCGTGCCCGGCACGGCCAGGGCCTCGTCCACGCCGTCGAACACCAGGCCTTCGGCATCCTGCCCGCCATAGATCACGGCGCTGGCGCCGGGATTGCGCAGCGAGGCATCCACGGGCAGGCCCAGGATGGCGCGCGCATGCAGCTCGAACTCGCTTTGCCACTGCGTGGCCAGCGTGACCAGCCCCGTGTCGTGCGGGCGTGGCGAGACTTCGCTGAACCAGACCTGCTCGCCCTTGACGAACAGCTCCACGCCAAACAGGCCCAGGCCGCCCAGGTCGTCGGTCACCGCCTTGGCGATGTCGCGCGACTTCTGCAGCGCCGCCGGGTGCATGGGATGGGGCTGCCAGCTTTCCACATAGTCGCCGGACTGCTGGATGTGGCCGATGGGATCGCAGAAATGCGTCTGCACCTGGCCGTCCGCACCCTTGGCGCGCACCGTGAGCTGGGTGATTTCGTAGTCGAAGTCGATGAAGCCTTCGACGATCACACGGCCATGGCTCACGCGGCCGCCGGCCATGGCGTAGTCCCAGGCCTTGGCCACGTCGTCCGGGCCGTCCAGCTTGCTCTGGCCCTTGCCCGAGCTGCTCATCACGGGCTTGACCACGCAGGGAAAGCCGATGGCGGGCTGGCCATCCGTGCCGTCGATGGCAGCCTGCAGTTCCTGCTGCGAATCACAGAAGCGGTAAGGGCTGGTGGCCAGGCCCAGCGTCTCGGCGGCCAGGCGGCGAATGCCTTCGCGGTCCATGGTCAGGCGCGCGGCGCGGGCCGTGGGGATCACGGTGACCACGCCTGCCGCTTCCAGCTCTTCGAGCATGGGCGTGGCAATGGCCTCGATCTCGGGCACGACCAGGTCGGGTTTCTCGGCCTCGATCAAGGCCTTGAGCTGGGCCGGATCGCTCATGGTGATGGTGCGCGCGTGGTGGGCCACCTGCTGGCCGGGTGCATTCTCGTAGCGATCCACGGCGATCGTCTCCACGCCCAGGCGCTGCAGCGCGATCAGCACTTCCTTGCCGAGTTCGCCGCTGCCCAGCAGCATGACTTTGGTGGCATGGGGGGAGTAAGGGGTTCCAAGGGTGGTCATCTGCGCGTCCGGTGAGCCAGGCAGAGCCTGGGCAAGATAAAAAAGAGAGGGAGGCAGGCCTGCACGGCCCGCAGCAGCCCCCGATCATAGGATGCCGACACAGGCGCCGCCTACAAACCCAGCGCCTGCGCGAGGTTGCACCGCGCCCGTGCCTCCAGCCGTTGCCGGAACCAGTCGGTGCAGTAGATGGCCTCGCGCTGCATGAAGCCCAGCAACACCTCGCGGCGCCTGGCGCGGTACAGCGGCAAGGGCACCCATTCGTACTCGGCCCGCACCTGTACCTCGTACTCGGCAAACCGCAGAGGGTCGGCCGCGAGAATGCCCAGGTCGGCATCCACCAGCAGTTGGGCGTCGATCCCGGACGGCTGTGCAGCGTGACAGGTCGCCATGATCAGGCCGTGCACGCGCCCGGCCACCTCCGCCGGCAGGCCCTGCCCGCGCACCACGGCCACGGCCCAGTCGGCGCTGCGCGCCTCGTTGTCCTTGGCCTGGGTTTCGTAGACGGCATCATGGAACCACAGCGCCAGCGCCACCTCGCCGGGGTGCGCGGCCAGGCCCAGCGCCGGCTGCAGCAGGCCCATGGCCTCGCCCAGATGCTGCAGCGTGTGGTAGTGGCGCTGGGGCTCGCTGTAGCTTTGCAGCAGCTCGGCCAGCACAGGCTGCGGCGCGCTGGCGCCCAGTGCGGACCAGGCATGCTGCCAAGATGCCTGCCAGGTCTGCAGCGATGCATCGTTTGCGCTGGGCATTTCGGCCCCTGGTCCAGCCTGGGTCATCGCCTGCTCCTTGGGTCTTCAGAAGATGCCGGGTGCCAGAGCCCGCAACGGCGCACCCGCCGGTGACAGCAGCCAGGCCAGCAGGCCGCAGTTGATCCCCACGGTGATCCAGAACACCAACTGGAACGAGGCCTTGCTGGACTTGTGCCGCAGCAGCCCTTGCGCGAGCAGCGCGCCAGGCCAGCCGCCCAGCAGCGCCAGCAGGTGCAGGCGGCCTTCGCTGGTACGCCAGCGGTCGTGCACGGCGGCGGACTTGTCGAATCCGTAGACCATGAAGGTCACCAGGCTTGCCGCCGCATACAGGCCGACCAGTGCCCAGGGCATGCGGCCAATCCAGGCAACGGCCATCAGCACGCAGAAGAAGGCAGCGGCCAGCCCCACTGCCACCTGGCCTCGCACAGTTGACTGAGGCCGCGAGGACATGCCGGCACGGCGTCGCCGCGCAGGCTGCGGATGGCCGCTACTGGACTCGCCAATGAAGGCGACATCCTGGGCGCGCCATTTCCCCTGGGCGTTGCGGCCGGGTACGTAGCTGACGCGCTCGCCGCCCTCGGGCCTGCGGCGGCGATCGGTGAAGGACTTGATGTGGACAAAGACCGGCGCCCCGCCGCCATCGGGCTCGATGAAGCCGAAGCCCTGCTCGTCCTTCCAGCCGGTGATGCGCCCCTGTTGCCGCATGGCGGGCTCAGTGGCGGCCAGCGGCGGCCGGCGACGCAGCAGGCTTGCGGGGCTCGCCCAGGCAAATGCCTATGTCGCGCGCCATGGTGAGCAGGCCGTGGTCCAGCGGCACGGTGCGCTGGGTGTTGGCCACGCGTGAGATTTCCACGCTGCCGATCTGCCCGCCCTGCAGCGTGACCATGCGCCCAAAGCCGCCGGACAGCACCAGCTGCGCCGCATGGTGGCCGTACTGCGTGGCCAGCACGCGGTCAAAGGGAGTGGGGTCGCCCCCGCGTTGCACATGGCCCAGCACCGTGGTGCGCACCTCGCTCCTGAGATGGGGCTGCAGGCGCTCGCGCAGCACATGGCCGACGCCACCCAGGCGTACGGGGTCCGGGCTTTGCTCTATGCGCTCACGCACCGTGAGGCTGGCACCGCTTTCCTTGGCGCCCTCGCCGATGCAGATGATGGTGTAGCGCTGGCGCTGCTCGCGCATGCGGCAGAAATCCACGATGGCCTGCAGGTCGTAGTCGATCTCGGGCAGCAGGATGACGTCGGCCGCACCGGCAATGCCGGCCTCCAGCGCCAGCCATCCGGCATGGCGCCCCATGGTCTCGACGATCATCACGCGGTGGTGGCTGTTGGCTGTGCTCTCGATGCGGCGCAGCGCCTCGGTGGCCGTGGCCACGGCGGTGTCGAAACCAAAGCTGCGCTCGCAGTTGGCAATGTCGTTGTCGATGGTCTTGGGCACGCCCACGCAGGTCAGGCCCACCTGTTCGGCCAGGCCATGCGCCAGGCTCATGGTGCCGTCGCCGCCGATGGCCACCACCACGTCCAGTCCCAGCGCCCGGACATTGCGGCCCACGTGCTCCAGCGTGGCTTCGTCGCGCAGGGGATTGGCGCTGTTGCTGGTGCCCAGGATGGTGCCCCCCACATGCAGGATGCCCGAGACCTCGTCCCAGCCCAGGGGCTTGACGCCGGGCGGGTCGAGCATCAGGCCCTCGAAGCCATCGGCAATGCCCAGCACCTCGCACTGGCCGTGGTTGATCAGGGACTTGGTGACCGCACGGATCACCGCATTCAGGCCGGGGCAGTCGCCACCTCCGGTCAGCACGCCAACGCGCATGGGAAAACTCTCCTGTGAAAACACTTGGCGTGCGCGTCCTCCATGGCCCGCACAGCCTTTGCAAGGCCCGCCAGCCCTCAGCCGGCCAGCCGCTGCGCTCGTCAATCCATCAAGGCAGCAGGTCCAGCGCCTGGAGGTAGGCCGGCTGGCGCATGAGATCGTCCCAGGGCTGGGGCACGGTCTCCGGCAGCAGGGCCAGGCGGCGCGATTCGCTGTCGGCATCGGGCTGCCAGCGGCCACTGCGCTGCGCGGCCTCCATGCCGGCCAGCAGCTCGTCCACATGCTCGCCCAGGCCCAGGCTCTGGTTGCACAGCAGCACCATGTCGCAGCCGGCCTCCAGCGCGGCCAGGGCTGCGTCGGTGTAGCCGATGAGTTGCCCGTCGATGCGGCGCGCGCCCTCCATGCTCAGGTCATCGCTGAAGATGGCGCCGTCGTAGCGCAGGCGGCTGCGCAGGATGTCCTTGAGCCACTTGGCGGAAAAACCGGCCGGGCGCCTGTCGACCTTGGGGTAGATCACATGGGCCGGCATCACGGCCGTGAGCACGCTGGACAGCCAGGGATAGGGCGCGGCGTCCTCGCCCAGGATGGCGGTGAGGCTGCGGCCATCGACCGGAATGTCCACATGCGAGTCGGCCTTGACGAAGCCGTGGCCGGGAAAGTGTTTGCCGCAGTTGCCCATGCCGGCCTGCAGCAGGCCGTGCATGAGGCTGCGGGCCAGCGCCGCCACCACGCGCGGGTCGCGGTGGAAGCTGCGGTCGCCGATGACGCTGCTGGCACCGTAGTCAAGGTCCAGCACCGGGGTGAAGCTGAAATCCACGCCGCAGGCACGCAGCTCGGTGCCCAGCACGTAGCCGGCCGCCGTGGCGGCGTTCATGGCGGCCAGGGCGCCACTGCCTTCGCGCTGCTTGCTGCCCTTGCCGTCGTCCATCCACATCTGGCCGAAGGCGCGCATGGGCGGCAGATGCGTGAATCCGTCGGCACGAAAACGCTGCACGCGCCCGCCCTCGTGGTCCACGCAGATCAGCAGGTCGGCTTTGACGCCCTTGATATCGGCGCACAGCTGCACCAGTTGCTCGCGGCTTTCCCAGTTGCGGGCGAAGAGGATGATGCCGCCGACCAGCGGATGCGCCAGGCGCCGGCGGTCCGCGTCGGTGAGCGCCTTGCCGGCGATGTCGATGATCAGGGGTGCGTGCTCGGTCATGCTATGAATCCTGTGGAGTCAAAAAAGCCAGCGCTGCGCCGGCCGGGTGTCAGGCGCGGCGCTCGACCACGCAGAAGCTGGCCGCGTAGTCGCTCTCGTCGGTCACGGACAGGTGCACCTGCAGGTTCCGTGCCTCGAACCATTCCTTGAGCGCGCCGTGCAGCACGATGGCTGGCTGGCCACTGGGCAGCTTGACGACCTCGCAGCTGCGCCAGGTCATGGGCATGACCATGCCCATGCCTATGGCCTTGGAAAAGGCCTCCTTGGCGGAAAAGCGCGTGGCGACGAAGCGGATGCCGCGCTCGGGCCAGCGCGCGCGGCGGGCTCGCCAGGTGGACAGTTCGCCTTCGGCCAGCACCTTCTCGGCGAAACGGTCGCCATGGCGCTCCAGGCTGGCGCGGATGCGGCGCACGTCGCAGATGTCGGTACCGATGCCGTAGATCATGGATTCGCTCCGCGAAAGCTTCAGGCGCGCGCCGCCATGCCCTGGTCTATGCACTGCTGGTAGGCGCGCACGGTTTGGGCGTAGCCCAGCTCCAGCGCGTCGGCGATCAGCGCATGGCCGATGGAGACTTCGAGCAGGCCCGGCACGCGCGCCACGAAGGCGGCCAGGTTGTCGCGGCTGAGG
Organism: Delftia sp. WSY_10; assembly: GCF_043104705.1. Lineage (NCBI taxonomy): Bacteria > Pseudomonadati > Pseudomonadota > Betaproteobacteria > Burkholderiales > Comamonadaceae > Delftia > Delftia sp. WSY_10. The sequence continues at coordinate 292,377 of NZ_JBICKY010000032.1, forward strand.
TCATGGCCGGCATTGATGCCCAGCCCGGCGTCCAGCGCAGCCTGGGCCGCCGCCGCGTAGGCCTGCAGTTGAACTTCCTGGTCTGCCGTGCCCCAGGCGGCCGCATAGGGCTCGGTGTACAGCTCTACCCGGTCGGCGCCCGCGGCGCGCGCAGCGGCCATCTGTGCGGGAACCGGGTCCATGAACAGGCTGACGCGCACGCCGAGTTGGCGGCATTCGGCGATCAGCGGCTTCAGGCGCTCGGCATCCTGCGGGAAGTTCCAGCCGTGGTCGCTGGTGAACTGGTCCTCGCTGTCGGGCACGAAGGTGGCCTGGTGCGGGCGCGTGGCCCGGATGAAGTCCATCAGGTTCTGCGTCGGGTTGCCCTCGATGTTGAACTCCGCCTGCGGCCAATGCTTCATCAGCGCATGCAGTTCATAGACATCTTCGCTGCGGATATGGCGCTGGTCGGGACGCGGATGGATGGTGATGCCCTGGGCACCGGCCTCCAGGCAGATGCGCGCGGCGCGCGTCACGCTGGGAATGCCCAGATGGCGCGTGTTGCGCAGCAGCGCAACCTTGTTGACATTGACCGACAGCGCCGTGCGCTGCGAAGCGTGGGAAAGATTCATAGCGATTGCAGATCCATCATCAGCTGGCGGGTGCGCAGCATGGGACTGCCGCAATGGTATTGCAGCAAGGCCCTCAGTTGGGGCTTGAGGGCCAGCGCCGCCTCGGGCTGGGCCACCACATGCAGTGTGGCGTTGAAGGCCTGCCGTGCCTGCAGCGCGCTTTCAATGGCCTGCCATTGCGCAGCGCCCAGCACGGCGCGCTCGCCCTGCAGCGCCGGGCGCAGGCCGCCTTCGGCCACCAGCGCATAGCGACGCCCCTCGGCCAGCGGCGCCAGCGTGGCGCTTTCCTCATTCAAGGCAGGCAGATGGCCCAATTCGCGCAGCAGCAGCAGCTCGAAGGTGCGCAGCACGGGCTCGATGGCATCGCCATGCTGGCCTGCCAGCACGCGCACCACGCCGGCATAGATGTCGAACAGCGCCGCGTAGGGATCGTCGCGCGCCAGCAGGCGCATCAGCAGCTCGTTGAGGTACAGGCCCGACAGCAGGGCGTCACCCTGGGGCATGACATGCCCGCCCACCCACTCTGCACCCTTGAGGGTATGGATCTCGCCATTGCCCTCGCCGCCCAGGCTGTAGCTCAGGCTCAGCGGCTGCAGCGGCAGCAGCACGGGGCGAAAGTTCGAGGTCGGCCGCTTGACGCCCTTGGCCGCCAGCGCCACGCGGCCCCGGTGACGCGTGAAGACCTCAAGGATCAGGCTGGACTCGCTCCAGTCGTAGCTGTGCAGGACGAAGGCCGGCTCGTCCGAGACACGCTTGGCGCTAGCCATGGACGCAGGGCCTTGCGGTAAGGGTACTCACTCGTAGCCGAACGAACGCACGCGGGCTTCGTCGTCGGCCCAGCCGGAGCGGACCTTGACCCAGACTTCGAGGAAGACCTTGGCATCCATGAGCTTTTCCAGCTCCTGGCGCGCCTCGGTGCTGATGCGCTTGAGGCGCTCGCCCTTCTCTCCGATGATCATGGCCTTGTGGCCGTCGCGCTCGACCACGATGGTGGCCGCCACGCGGATGAAACGCTTGTGCTGCTTGCTGGCCTCTTCCTCGAACTTGTCGATGACCACCGTGGAGGTGTAGGGCAGCTCGTCGCCCGTGAATCGGAACAGCTTCTCGCGCACGGTCTCCGAGGCGAGGAACTTCTCGCTGCGGTCGGTCAGCTCGTCGGCGGCGTACATCCAGTCCTGCTCGGGCAGGTACTTCTCGCAGATGCCGAACAGGCGTTCGATGTCTCCCTTGTTCTTGGCCGACATGGGCACGAATTCGGCAAACGGATGGCGCTCCTGCATGCCCTTGAGCCAGGGTGCGATCTCGGCACGGCGGCCCACGGTGTCCAGCTTGTTGGCAATCAGCAGCGTGGGGATGCCAGGCTTGAACAGCGACAGCACCTTGGCATCGGCCAGCGTGAACTGGCCGGCTTCCACGACGAACAGGATCAGGTCCACGTCGCCGATGGCGCCCATCACGGTCTTGTTGAGCGACTTGTTCAGTGCCGTGCTGTGCTTGGTCTGGAAACCCGGCGTATCGACAAAGATGAACTGCGTCGCGGCGCGCGTGCGAATGCCCGTGATGCGGTGGCGCGTGGTCTGCGCCTTGCGCGAGGTGATGCTGATCTTCTGGCCCACCAGCGCATTCATCAGCGTGGACTTGCCCACATTGGGCTTGCCGACGATGGCGATCAGGCCGCAGCGCTGCGGGCCGGTCGGCACCTCGGGTGCCGGGGTGTCATCAGCAGCGGATGCCGTGCGAGCTGCGCCAGCGCCGGGCTTGGCCGCAGCCAGCAGGGCGTCGAGTTCGGCGGCGGTCTGTGTCGGCGCCGGGGGTTTGTCTTGGTTCATGCGTGTCTTGCTTTCAATAGTTCCAGCATGGCTGTGGCAGCCGTCTGCTCGGCGGCCCTGCGCGAGGCACCCGTTCCCCGGGCCTGCAGTTGCAACTCGGCAATCGCGCAGGCCACCTCGAAGGTCTGGCGATGGGCGGCGCCCGTGGTGGCAACCACTTCGTACTGCGGCAGCTTCATGCGCCGCCCCTGCAGCCATTCCTGCAGGGCCGTCTTCGCATCCTTTTCGGCTGCGCGCATGTGGGGGTTGATGTCCACGCCCTCGAAGAGATGGTGTACCACCTTCTCGCCCGCAGCGTAGCCGGCGTCCAGATACACTGCGCCGATCAGGGCCTCGACCGCATCGGCCAGGATGGAGGGGCGTTGCTTGCCGCCCGACTTGGATTCGCCTTCGCCCAGGCGCAGCAGATCGGGCAACTGCAGCCTCAGCGCGATCTGGTGCAGCGTGCCTTCCTTGACCAGGTTGGCGCGCACGCGGGACAGATCGCCCTCGGGCATGGAACTGAGCCGCTGGTAGAGCAGGCTGGAAATGGCAAGATTCAGCACCGAGTCGCCGAGGAATTCCAGGCGCTCGTTGTTGTCTGCCGAGAAACTGCGGTGCGTGACGGCACGCTGCAGCAATGCAGGCTCGGCAAATTGATGCTGCAGCCTCAGCTGCAGCGCATTCAGTAAGGGAGGCACCTATTGGGTCTGCTTCTTAAAACGGTAAGTCAGGTAGGCGGGGCCCACGAGATGGATCTCGCGCGAATATTCGAACCCCACCACCACACGGTCATTGATTTTGGTCACCTCGAGGTCTGCGCCCTTCACGGATGTGAAGTCATCAATGGCGGCGGAACGCTCGAAGCTGGCCTTGACCTCGACCACGGAATTGCCTTCGCGGGCCGCCTTGTTGGCGGCCTTGACGATGGCCTGATACTCCAGGAAGACCGGCACTGATTGTGCGCCCACGGCCACCACACCCACGCCCAGGGCAATCACAAACACCAGTCCCAGAAAGGACAGACCGCGCTGGCGCGAACGCCGGTTGTTCGATGTCAACATGCTTTTTCCTCCTCCGATGTGAATCCCTCGCGCATGCCTGGGGGCATCTGGCCCTCAGGCATGCATGTGATCAATGGAAGCCGCCGATGCGCTTGAAATCCCCGAAGTTCATCCAGACGAAGAAGGCCCGGCCAACGATGTTCTTGTCGGGCACAAAGCCCCAGTATCGGGAATCCAGCGAATTGTCGCGGTTGTCGCCCATCATGAAGTACTGGCCCTCGGGCACCTTGCAGGTGATGCCTTCGACGCTGTAGCGGCAGTTCTCGCGGAACTCGAAGCCGCTGGCACCCTGGATGAATGCGGGCACGTCCTGGTTCACGATCATGCGGTGCGGCTTGTCGCCCAGCGACTCCTCGTACTGCTTGAAGTAGCGCATCGCGTCCTTGTCGAAGAAGTCAGGCAGTTCGCTGACCGGGACTTCCTTGCCATTGACCGTCAGCCGCTTGTTCAGATAGGAGATCTCGTCACCCGGCAGGCCCACCACGCGCTTGATGTAGTCCAGGCTGGGTTGCGGAGGATAGCGGAACACCACCACATCGCCGCGCTGCAGCGGCTGGCCCTGGGTGATCTTGGTGTTGATCACCGGCAGGCGCACGCCGTAGGTGAACTTGTTCACCAGGATCAGGTCGCCCACGAGCAGCGTGGGGATCATGGAGCCCGAGGGAATCTTGAACGGCTCGAACAGGAACGAGCGCAGGACAAAGACGATGGCGATCACGGGGAACAGGCCCGCGGTCCAGTCCAGCCACCAGGGCTGCATGAGGATGCGGCCCTTGGCCTCTTCCGACACCTCGATGTCGGTCTTGGCGATGCCCATGCGGTCGAGTTCTGCGCGGCGCGCCACGGCAGCCTCCTCGATGGCCACGGCGGCGCGGCGGCGGCGGGGCAGGAAATACAGCCGTTCGGCCACCCAGTACAGGCCCGTGACCACGGTGGCCAGGAACAGCAGCAACGCGAAGTTGCCCTCGATGAAGCCCGTGTACCAGGCGCCGATATAGCCCACGAAAGCCGCCAGCACGACGGCCGTAATCCATTGCATGGCTTGCATCAATCCTCCACTTGCAAGATGGCCAGGAAGGCCTCCTGAGGCACTTCCACCGAACCGATCTGCTTCATGCGCTTCTTGCCGGCCTTTTGCTTCTCCAGCAGCTTGCGCTTGCGGGTGATGTCGCCGCCATAGCACTTGGCCAGCACGTTCTTGCGCATGGCCTTGACGGTTTCCCGAGCAATGATGTTGGCCCCGATGGCGGCCTGGATGGCCACGTCGAACATCTGGCGGCTGATGATCTCGCGCATCTTCGCCACCACGGCCCGGCCGCGGTACGTGGCCTGGGAGCGGTGCACGATGATGGACAGCGCATCGACCTTCTCGCCGTTGAGCAGGATGTCCACCTTGACCACGTCGGAGGCGCGGTACTCCTTGAACTCGTAGTCCATGGAGGCATAGCCGCGCGAGACCGACTTGAGCTTGTCGAAGAAGTCCAGCACGATCTCGCCCAGCGGCATCTCATAGGTGAGCATCACCTGGCGGCCGTGGTACTGCATGTTGATCTGCACGCCACGCTTCTGGTTGGCCAGCGTCATCACCGGGCCCACATAGTCCTGGGGCATGTACAGGTGCACGGTCACGATGGGCTCGCGCACCTCCTCGATACGGCCGGCATCGGGCATCTTGGACGGGTTCTCGACCTGGATGACCTCGCCATCGCCCTTGACCACTTCGTAGACCACGCTGGGCGCGGTGGTGATCAGGTCCTGGTCGAATTCGCGCTCCAGGCGCTCCTGCACGATTTCCATGTGCAGCAGGCCCAGGAAGCCGCAGCGAAAGCCGAAGCCCAGCGCCTGAGAGACTTCAGGCTCGAACTGCAGGGACGAATCGTTGAGCTGCAGCTTTTCCAGCGCATCGCGCAGCTGGTCATATTCGCTGGCTTCGGTGGGGTACAGACCCGCGAACACCTGGGGCTTGATTTCCTTGAAGCCGGGCAGGGCCTCGGTGGCAGGGCCCAGATTGTTGGGAAGCTTCTTTTCCAGCGTGATGGTGTCGCCCACCTTGGCTGCCTTGAGCTCCTTGATGCCGGCGATGATGTAACCCACCTCGCCGGCGCGCAGCGCGTCGCGCGGCACGTCGGCCGGAGTGAACACGCCCAGGTTGTTGGCTTCGTAGGCAGCGCCCGAAGCCATCATCTTGAAGCGCTCGCCACGCTTGAGTTCACCATCGACCACGCGCACCAGCATCACGACGCCCACGTAAGTGTCGAACCAGCTGTCGATGATCATGGCGCGCAGTTGGCCATTGGGATTGCCCTTGGGCGGCGGCACCTTGGCAACCACGGCCTCCAGGATCTCGTCGATGCCCATGCCGGTCTTGGCCGAGCAGGGAATGGCATCGCTGGCATCGATGCCGATGACGTCCTCGATCTCTGCCTTGGCGTTGTCGGGGTCAGCCTGCGGCAGATCCATCTTGTTGAGAACGGCCGTCACTTCCACGCCGAGATCCAGCGCGGTATAGCAGTTGGCCACGGTCTGTGCCTCTACGCCCTGAGAGGCGTCCACCACCAGCAGCGCTCCCTCGCAGGCCGACAGGGAACGCGAGACTTCGTACGAGAAGTCCACGTGGCCGGGCGTGTCGATGAGGTTGAGGTTGTAGACCTGACCATCCTTGGCCTTGTACTGCAGGGCAGCCGTCTGCGCCTTGATGGTGATGCCGCGCTCTTTCTCGATATCCATCGAGTCCAGCACCTGGGCTTCCATGTCACGGTCAGCCAGGCCTCCGCAACGCTGGATCAGGCGGTCGGCCAGCGTCGACTTGCCATGGTCGATGTGCGCAATGATGGAAAAATTTCTGATGTGGTTCATCAACGAGAAGGACTGCTAGTGAAAGTGGAAAACGACAGGGTCGGCGCGCAAGAAAAAAGGGCGCGTCCATGAACGACGCGCCCCGAACCAACAATCTCTGGCAACTGCGATAGTTGGGACTTTATTGTAGGCAAAAAGGGCTGGAAACCAAGCCCTGACAAGGCCTGCAAAGCTCCGGTCTTGATCTGTCACAATTATTTATCAACAGTTTATCAACAGACCCGACAAGCCATTTCTAGCCCGTCGATCACCGGATAGTGCGGTGCTTTTGCACCGCAACAATCCTCTTTGAAAACAGGTTTCTGACGCCTTGAGCCGTCACGCTTTGGTGGGGCATTTTACCCAATGCCCCAAGGGGCATGGGCAGGCCTTGATCCGGATTCCGAGGGTATTCCCCAGTACCCCGAAAAACCGGCCTGCCCCAACCCCTCAGCGGGCAGGACGGATAAGCACGTACTGAGCCCATTCGCCGCGGCGCACCAGAAGGTTCACCGGCTTGCTCTTGTCCACCTTGGCCAGCGTGGCCTCGAAGCTCTTGAGCCCCGTGACCTCGACATTGGCCAGTTGCAGGATCACATCACCTTCGCGCAGGCCTGCGCGTGCTGCTGCCTCGACAGCGGCCGTCACGCGGACACCACCCTTGATGCCCAATTCCCTTTTCTGGGCATCCGTGAGTTCGGCCAGCGTCAGGCCCAGCGACTGGGAGACCAGGGTGCTGCCCTTGCCTGCAGCCTTTGCCTGGGGAGCGCCATCGGGCTCGACTTCGGCGATCACCATGGTCAGATCCTTGGCGGCTCCGCGGCGGAATACGGTGATGGTGCTGCGCGTTCCGGGCTTGGTGTTGCCCACCAGACGCGGCAGGTCGGCGACCTTCTCAATGGCCTTCCCATCGAACTTGATGATCACGTCACCCGCCTCGACGCCGGCCTTGGCGGCTGGGGAATCGGGTTCCACGGCAGAGACCAGCGCACCCTGAGCCTTGCCCAGGCCGATGGATTCGGCAATGTCCTTGGTGACCTGCCCGATTTGCACGCCGATGCGCCCTCGCGTGACCTTGCCGGTGGCGCGCAGCTGGTCGCTGACGCGCACGGCCTCGTCGATCGGAATCGCGAAGCTGATCCCCATGAAACCGCCGGAACGCGAATAGATCTGGCTGTTGATGCCCACGACCTCGCCGCGCATGTTCAGCAACGGGCCGCCCGAGTTGCCGGGATTGATGGCCACATCGGTCTGGATGAAGGGCAGATAGTCTCCCGTGTCGCGCTGCTTGGCGCTGACGATGCCTGCGGTGACCGAGTTGTCAAGGCCGAAGGGCGATCCGATGGCCATCACCCACTCACCGACCTTGAGACGGTTCACGTCGCCGATCTTCACGGCGGGCAGTCCGGTGGCATCGATCTTGACCACAGCCACGTCGGTGCGCTTGTCGCTGCCCACGATCTTGGCCTTGAACTCACGCTTGTCGGTCAGCGTGACGATGACCTCGTCAGCACCTTCGACCACGTGGGCATTGGTCATCACAAAGCCGTCCGCCGTCAGGATGAAGCCCGACCCCACGCCACGCGGCTGTTCCTCGTCAGGCTGTGAACGCGGCTGGGGGCGTTGGCGCGGCACATTGGGCACGGGCAGGCCGAAGCGGCGGAAGAACTCGAGCATGTCCTCATCCATGCCCAGCGCCTCGGCAGAGTTGGCCGACGCCTTCTCCAACGTGCGGATGTTGACCACGGAAGGCCCTACCTGCTCGACCAGGTCGGTGAAGTCCGGCAGACCCCGCACCACGGCACCGCTTTGCGCATGAGCGGCACTCACCGGCACCAGCATTGAGGCGCTGCCAGCAGCCAGCGCCAGAACGCCTGCCAGTGTGCAGGACTGCAGCGTCTTCCATCGAACTGTGGTCATGGTGATCCTTTCCTTCTCAATCATTGTGTTGCCCCCGTTCCCATTGCGCCCGGGCGGCCTGTTCAGATACGCGGTGCCGACTTGCATCTCGGACGAACGCCACATTCTGGCGCAGTCCCGGCATGCACCGGCCAGACGATGGCTCAGAAGCCTGAAAGACGCTGTTAGTTCCCGAATCGGCAGCATGCATGCGGCGCGAACCGCCGTGCATGGGCCACAAATGACTGCACCCGAGTCCATTTCAATGCCGAACGGCTGGACGCGGGTGCAAAAGAAGGCAGGAGAGTCATGCTCTCCTGCGGGATTCAGCGCTGGTTCGCGCGCGGTGCCGAGGCGAAGTTGGCATTGCGCAGGAAGCTGGCCGGCATCTGCAACGTGGCCGGACCACTGTATTGCGGATGGGAGGCCAGCAGCGCATCCAGGCGCGGATCACGCAGCATGACGCTTTGGCCGTAAGGGCCTGCAACAGCCACCACCGAAGAGGATTGGGCCGTATCTCCGAGGGGGAAGTCCTGGGCATTTCCAGCGACAGCAGCCGCTGCAGGCGCCCCCGTTTCTAGGGCGGCCAATGCCCGGCCCGGCGCCGCACCGGGGCCTGCAGGCGCGCTGAGCATCACGCTCCAGCCAATGGCAGCCACGGCCGCCACGGAAGCAAAACCCGCAGCCATCTTCCAGCGGAATACCGACGCATTGGCTGCATCGTGCAGCGGCGCGCCATTGACGACGGCCCTGCCGTGCGCCGGGCGCGCGACCTGCTCCAGCTCGTCTGCGGCGACGGGAACCAGGGGGCGGCGCGGCTCGTTGGCCAACTGGGAGCGGATTCCGGAAAGCAGATCGTGCCGGCTGTGGTGCGCCAGCTCAGGAGAGCGCAGCACATCGCCCACCAGGTGGTACATGCGCCATTCCTGCTGGCCTGCATCGCTTTGCGCATAGGCCAGCGCGGCCTGCAGCTCCGCGGCAGAGAGTTCGCCATCAGCCAATGCCGACAATTGTTCGCGCTTCGTCAGATCGTCATTCATGATCAATCACCTGCCTGTCTGCTCTGAGACCCTGTACCCAAAAAATGCGCCACCCGATGGCCATCACCCGTTGCTACCACCGCTTGCCAGACTGGCGCTCCAGCAAAGGCTTGACTCTCGCTGAAATCGCTTCGCGTGCACGGAAGATGCGTGAACGCACGGTGCCTATGGGACAACCCATGGCGTTCGAGATTTCCTCGTAGCTCAGGCCTTCGATTTCCCGCAACGTGACGGCTTGACGGAGATCTTCGGGCAAGGCCTCCATGGCGGCGTTGACTGCCTGGGCAATCTCCTGGGCCGCCAGGATCGTTTCGGGTGTTTCTTCGGTGGTTAGTTCCTGGCTGAGCCGGGAAGTTTCATCATCGTCATCCCCGTTGTGTAACGCGCTTTCGGTGATCAGCGGCGAGCGCTTCATGTCCAGCAGCGCCTTCTTGGCGGTATTCACGGCGATGCGATACAGCCAGGTGTAGAACTGGGCATCACCCCGGAACTGGTGCAGCGCCCGATAGGCCCGGATGAAGGTTTCCTGCGCAATGTCAGGCACCAGGTCCACGTCGCGCACCATGCGGCCAATGAGGCGCTCGATGCGGCGCTGGTACTTGATGACCAGCAGCTCGAAGGCCCGCATGTCTCCTGCGTTGGTGCGCTCGACCAGAGCCAGGTCGCTGTCGGCAGAAGAAGGCGGGAATTCGGGAGGCGTCATGAAATCGGTGAAGACGGGCCGTGGCGGCCCTGGCGCAGTCACTGCGCGCGTTCTGTAGGTCTGGGCGGGAAATATACAGCACGCCGCAAATCACCCCAGGTTTCAGGACTCTGCCTGTAAGACAGCAGCAGCCAGCGGGAGCTTCGCCAGCGCAAAGACCCCGTCGTAACGGGTCTGGCCTGCGCCCATAGCCATTGACCACCGTCAGCGCGCACCTGCAGCAGCACCGGCTGCGCATCGTGGGCAGCGGCTACCTCACCAAGCCACCACTGCGCGCCATCCCATGCAACAAAGCCTCTGCCCAGGGCGCACCATCCATGCCACATGCCTGCAGCTGCAACCAGAGAACCCGTGACAGCCACGACGGCAGGCCCCCATCCGGACTGTAGATCAAGCGCCCACGCCAGCAAAAGCATGGCCGCCAGCAGCCAAAGCGCGCACAGGCATGCGACCGACCCACGCGGTGGATTCAGCGGATGGCGGACTGCGGGCGGGGCATGGCGTGACGTCATGCCTGCAGTGTCGCAAAACCGCAGCATGTCTGACATGCGTTCCACCCCTGCCGGACGCGCCCTGACCCATGGGAGAAATAAAAAAGCCCGCTCCCTTGCGGGGCGGGCTTTTCATGGTGAGGTGTGCAGGCCTCAGATTCGCTTGAACACCAGCGTTCCGTTGGTGCCACCGAACCCGAAGTTGTTTTTCACTGCTACTTCGATCTTCGCATCCCGTGCCGTGTTGGCGCAGTAGTCGAGATCGCACTCGGGATCCTGGTTGTCCAGATTGATGGTCGGGGGAATCTTCTGCTCGTGCAGTGCCAGCACGGTGAAGACGCTCTCGATGCCGCCAGCGCCACCCAGCAGGTGACCGGTCATGGACTTGGTCGAGCTGACAACGATTTTCTTGGCGTGATCGCCCAGAGCCGCCTTGATGGCATTGGTCTCGTTGAGGTCGCCCAGCGGCGTGGATGTGCCGTGCGCATTCAGATAGTCGATCTGGTCGGCGTTGATGCCGGCGTTGCGCAGAGCTGACAGCATGGCGCGGCGCGGGCCGTCCATGTTGGGCGCCGTCATGTGGCCGGCATCGGCACTCATGCCGTAGCCGCACAGTTCAGCATAGATCTTGGCACCGCGGGCCTTGGCATGCTCGTACTCTTCCAGCACCAGCACGCCTGCACCTTCACCCAGCACAAAGCCGTCGCGGTCCTTGTCCCAGGGACGCGAGGCGGCCTTGGGATCATCATTGCGCGTGGACAGTGCGCGCATGGCGGCAAAGCCGCCGACGCCCAGCGGGGAGACCGTGGCTTCCGTGCCACCAGCCACCACCACATCGGCATCGCCGTATTCGATCATGCGTCCTGCTTCGCCTATGCAGTGCAGCCCGGTCGTGCAGGCAGTCACCACGGCGAGATTCGGCCCCTTGAAGCCAAACCGCATGGACACATGGCCAGCCACCATGTTGATGATGGAGGCAGGCACGAAGAACGGCGTGATGCGGCGCGGTCCGCGCGCAGCCAGTTCTGCGTGGGTGTTCTCGATCAGCGGCAAGCCGCCGATGCCCGAACCGATCACACAGCCGATGCGCGTAGCCAGATCATCCGACAAGGCCTCGCCCGTGGGCAGACCTGAGTCCTGCACGGCTTGCGCCGCAGCAGCGATGCCGTAATGGATGAAGGTGTCCATGGAGCGCGCATCCTTGGCGCTCATGTACGACTCCACATCGAATCCCTTGACCTCGCCCGCAATCTTGCAGGCAAAGTTCGAGGCATCGAACTTGGTGATGAGGTCAATGCCGGACTGGCCGGCCAAAAGATTGGCCCAGGCGTCGCCCACCGTGTTACCCACGGGGGAGATGCAACCCAGGCCGGTCACGACAACGCGACGACGGCTCATGCGTAAAACCTTCTGCTGATCGCTCGGGTCAGGGCCCTGTCAGGCCTTCTGGTGGGTGTTGGCGTAGTCGATGGCGTTTTGCACCGTCGTGATCTTTTCCGCGTCTTCGTCGGGGATCTCGATGCCGAATTCATCTTCCAGGGCCATCACCAGCTCCACCGTGTCCAGGGAGTCAGCACCCAGATCAGCCACGAAGGCCTTTTCGTTGGTGACTTGAGACTCTTCAACGCCGAGTTGTTCGGCAATGATTTTTTTGACACGTGCTTCGATATCGCTCATGGTTTCCCTCTGGGGGTTGTGAATGAACCCGCGATTCTAGCCGTTTCGGACCTTACGCCCTCTTCAGCCGGCCGTCGCGAGGAAACGGCCTCTTCGGTTGCAAGCAACGGCGGCTTCTGGCAGGGATCTGCCCGCAGCCGCCGCAGCGCTTACATGTACATGCCGCCGTTGACGTGCAATTCCTGGCCGGTGACGTAGCCTGCGCCCGCCGATGCGAGATAGGCCACGGCATGGGCGATGTCGCTGGGCTGGCCCAGATCACCCATGGCGATCTGCGATTTCAGGGCATTTTTCTGCTCTTCAGGCAGCTCCGCCGTCATGTCGGTGGCGATGAAGCCCGGAGCCACGCAATTGACCGTGATGCCGCGGCTGCCCAGTTCACGGGCCAGCGCACGCGTCATGCCGGCAACGCCGGCCTTGGCAGCTGCATAGTTGGCTTGACCGGGGTTTCCGGAGGCACCAACGACGCTGGTGATGTTGATGATGCGTCCGAAGCGCTGCTTCATCATGGGCCGAATGGCCGTACGGCTGACTCGGAAAACCGCCTTGAGATTGGTGTCGATCACCGCATCCCAGTCATCGTCCTTCATGCGCATGGCCAGGGTGTCGCGCGTGATGCCGGCATTGTTGACCAGCACATGCAGGCCACCGTCATTCTTGACGATGCTGTCGATCAGGGCATCGACGGCGGTCACGTCCGTGACATTGAGGTTCACGCCACGGCAGCCTTCATGGGCCGACAGGGCCTGGCTGATCTTCTCGGCACCACCATCGGTGGTGGCCGTGCCGATCACGCGGTAGCCGCGTGCTGCCAGCTCCTGGGCAATGGCGGCACCGATGCCGCGCGAGGCACCCGTCACCAGGGCAACCTGGGGCTTGTTCTGGTTGTCAGTCATGCGAGGGATTCTTTCACGTCAGCCAGCGTGGCCGGGTCATAGAGGGCAGCGGCCGTCAGGTCCGCGTCAATCCGCTTGGTCAGGCCCATCAGCACCTTGCCGGGACCGCACTCGACGAGGTGGACGACGCCGCGGGCCTTCATGGCCTGAACGCATTCCACCCAGCGCACCGGGCCGAAGGCCTGGCGATACAGCGCATCGCGAATGGCGTCGGCATCCTGCTGCACAGTCACATCGATGTTGTTGAGTACTGGGATGCGCGGTGCAGCCAGCACGGTGGCAGCCAGCGCCGCCTTGAGCTTTTCGGCCGCAGGCTTCATCAGGCTGGAATGGAAAGGCGCCGACACCGGCAGCGGCAGCGCGCGCTTGGCGCCTGCGGCCTTGAGGGCCTCGCAGGCCTTCTCGACAGCCGCCTTGCTGCCGGCAATCACGGTCTGCGAGGGGTCGTTGAAATTCACGGCCTCTACGACTTCCGCACCACCCAATGCCGCCGTGACTTCTGCGCAGCCTGCGCGCACCTTGTCGGCATCCAGCCCCAGGATGGCAGCCATGGCACCGGTTCCCACGGGAACGGCCTCCTGCATGGCAGCCGCGCGCAGCCGCACCAGCGGCGCAGCCTGGGCCAGGGTCAGCACACCTGACGCGACCAGGGCCGAGTACTCACCCAGCGAGTGGCCCGCCACAACGTCGGGCAGCGCGCCGCCTTCGGCCTGCCAGACGCGCCAGGCAGCCACACCGGCCACCAGCATCACGGGCTGGGTATTGGTGGTGAGCGCCAGAGCTTCCTTCGGCCCCTGCTGGATCAGCTGGCCGATGTTTTCGCCGAGGGCATCGGAGGCTTCGACCAAGGTCTGGGCCACGACGGGATGGTCACCCCATCCGTCGAGCATGCCTACCGATTGCGAACCCTGACCAGGAAAGACGAATGCAAACTTCTTCATGATTTTCAAAAATAAAGGCCGCGCCATGGGCGCCTGCCCTCAGGCAGGCATCCCGCATCACATCTTGAGAAGTACCGCGCCCCAGGTGAAGCCGCCGCCAACACCTTCCAGCAGCACGGTCTGACCGGGCTTGACCTGGCCACTGCGCACGCCGTGGTCCAGCGCCAGGGGGATCGAGGCAGCCGACGTGTTGCCATGCTGGTCCACCGTCACCACCACCTTGTCCATGGACAGCTTGAGCTTGCGCGCCGTGCTTTGCATGATGCGGATGTTGGCCTGATGGGGGATCAGCCAGTCGATGTCGGCATCGGTGAGCCCTGCCTTGTCCAGCGTGGCGCGAGCAGCCTTCTCCAGCACGCCGACCGCCAGCTTGAACACGGCTTGCCCATCCATCTTCAGCAGCGGATCACCGAGGATCTGGCCACCGGAGACATTGCCTGGCACGCACAGGATGCCGACATGCTTGCCGTCGGCATGCAGGTCGGAAGCCAGGATGCCTGGCTGCTCGGACGCCTCCAGCACCACGGCTCCAGCACCGTCACCGAACAGCACGCAGGTCGTCCGGTCGTTGAAGTCCAGGATGCGGCTGAATACTTCGGAGCCCACCACCAGCGCGCGGCTCGCAGCGCCGGACTGGATCATGGCGTCGGCCACGGTGAGGGCGTAGACAAAGCCGCTGCATACGGCTTGCACATCAAAGGCCGCACAGCCATTGGCGCCGAGCTTGTTTTGCAGGATGCATGCCGTGGACGGGAAGACCATGTCCGGCGTCGATGTGGCGACGATGATCAAATCGATATCCTGCGGCTGGCAGCCGGCGGCTTCCAGCGCCTTCTTCGATGCCTCCAAGGCCAGATCGCTGCTGGCCACTTCTGGCGCGGCAAAGTGTCGGGCATGGATGCCGGTGCGCTCGACGATCCACTCGTCCGAGGTCTCGATGCCGCGCTGGGCCAGTTCGGCTGCCAGATCGTGATTGGTGAGTCGGCGGGGTGGCAGGTAACTGCCCGTGCCGGTGATGCGTGCGTAGCGTCTCATCTGTATTAGGGCGCCGACGGTCCCGATTCCGACTGCGCAGCCAGCAACAGAGGCAGGGCTGCGGAGATACGGGTACGGACACGGTCGAGCAGGTTGTTGCGGGCCGCATCATACGCGCGCTTCAGCGCGTGCTCGAAAGCCAAGGCATCGGCCGATCCATGGCTTTTGAAGACCAGCCCGCGAAGGCCCAGCAGCGCCGCGCCGTTGTAGCGGCGATGATCCACGCGCCTCATCAAAGCAGTTAGCACCGGATAGGCAACGATAGCCGCCATTTTGGTGAAGATGTTGCGCTTGAACTCCTGCTTGAGGGCATTGGAGATCATGGACGCCACGCCCTCGGAAGACTTGAGAGCCACGTTGCCCACAAAGCCATCACAGACCACGACCTGGGTCGTGCCCTTGAAGATGTCGTTGCCTTCGACGTTGCCGTAGAAATTCAGATGACCGGCCTTGCCGGCCGCGCGCAGCAGTTCGCCAGCGCGCTTGATGACCTCGCTGCCCTTGATCTGCTCCTCGCCAATGTTGAGCAGACCCACCGAGGGCGCCTCTTCGTTGTTCAGGGCAGACACCAGGGCCGAGCCCATGACGGCGAACTGCAGCAGATGCTCGGCCGAGCAGTCCACATTGGCACCCAGGTCCAGCACCGTGGTGGCCTCGCCCTTGGCATTGGGCAACTGGGGCGCGATGGCAGGGCGATCAATGCCATCGAGTGTCTTGAGCAGGTAGCGCGAGATGGCCATCAGCGCACCCGTGTTTCCAGCCGACACAGCAGCGGCAGCCGCGCCATCCTTGACTTGCTGGATGGCGATGCGCATGGAGGAATCCTTCTTCCTGCGCAGCGCCATCTCGATCGGATCATCCATGCCGACCACTTCCGAGGCCGGCACCACACTGGCGCGCTCATGCGCAAAGCCAGCCAGCGCATCGGGCTGGCCGACCAGCAGCAGCCGGGCATCGGGGTGGGAATCGAGGAACTGGCGGCACGCCGCAAGCGTGACGCGGGGGCCGTGATCACCCCCCATGCAGTCAACGGCCAAAGTGATCATGTGCGACTGGCAAGCCTGTTACAAGGCCTGGAAAGATAGGAGCAACCATCAGAAAAAACAAAAGCCCGCGCTACGAAAACTGTAGCCGCGGGCCCTGCGGGAACGGTCGAAGATCAGGCTTCGGACTTGTTCTTCAGCACTTGACGGCCGCGGTACACGCCGTTGGGGCTGATGTGGTGACGCAGATGGGTTTCACCGGTGGTGGGTTCCACGGCAATGCCAGGCACATTCAGTGCGTTGTGCGAACGGTGCATACCGCGCTTGGAGGGGGACTTCTTGTTCTGCTGAACAGCCATGATGGCTCCTGTGTATCTGAAAAGGGTTGGTAAAAAACGCGATCAGCCCATTAAAGACACGAGGGGGTTTCGCGCGAAGCCCTTGATTATAGCGCAATCGCTTTTCCCGGCCTCGGCCTTTTTTCCGGACATCGCAATCAGTCGGCTGACTTGCCCACATCCAGCCCGCGCAGCACGGCAAATGGATTGGGCTTGTCCTCGCTGGCCTGCTCGAAGTCTGCGTCGCTGGACTGCATGCTCACCGGCTCGGGGCAGCTGTCGTGGCGTGGCACCACGGGCAACTCCATGAGCAGCTCATCCTCTATGAGTTCAAGCAGGTTGAATTCGCGGCTGAGCACCAGCAGGTCCTCGTCGCTCTCGTCATCCTCGGACTCGGCCGTGGTCTCGTCCGCAACAAAGCGGAAAGACCTATCGACCTGGAGGGAGATGGGTGCCACAGTGAGGCAGCGTTGGCACACCATCGGAACGACAGCATCGGCCTGCAGATGCAGCCAGACCTGGCCCGAACCGCCGGTTTGCTCGACCAGTTCGCCGTCAGCCTGCCAGTGCACCTCGCCGTGCCCATCAGCGGCATCCGGCTGCGCATCCGGCTGCGCATCCTCGGCCAGACGAGGAAAGGCCGAAAGCGCCGACTGACCCTGGAGATGGCCCGCCGATTGCGCAAAAGCGCGAACATCGAGACGGACCGCAGAAAATTCCTTGCTCATGCGGGCAGTGTAAGAGAATCCGGGCATGCAAGCTTCCCACCTCGCCTTAGCCCAGGCTCCCGGCCTGGCACGCCCCCTGATCCTTGGCTCCACCTCACGCTACCGCCGCGAACTTCTGGAGCGGCTGCAACTACCATTCCAGACTGTGTCCCCGGAAGTCGATGAGACACCGCTGACCGGCGAAACACCGCATGCACTTTCGTTGCGACTGGCCCTGGCCAAGGCACAGGCCGTGGCGGCGCTGCACCCGGGCGCCGTCGTCATCGGCTCCGACCAGGTACCCGAGCTGGATGGCATGCCGCTGTCCAAGCCCGGCACCCACGAGCGCGCCACCGAACAACTGCGCCAGATGAGCGGGCGCCAGATGAATTTCCACACCGCCGTGAGCGTGGTCTGCCGGGAAAGCGGCTTTGCCGAGACCGATGTGGTCACCGTCCAGGTCCGGTTTCGTGATCTCAACGACGCGGAGATCGAACGCTACCTGCGCGCCGAGCAGCCCTATGACTGCGCAGGCAGCGCCAAGAGCGAAGGACTGGGCATCGCCCTGCTCGACGCCATCGTCAGCGACGACCCCACGGCGCTGATCGGCCTGCCGCTGATCCGCACATGCCAGCTGCTGCGCGCCGCAGGAGCCGTGCTGCCATGAACGATGCTGCAACCCAACCCACCAGAGGAACGCTCTATCTGGTGCCCGCGCCGCTGGACTTCGGCTGCGACGAGCAAACGCCGCTGACGCAGGTCCTGCCCGATGGAACACTGCGCACCGCTGCACGCCTGACCCACTGGATCTGCGAAAACGCCAAAAGCACGCGCGCCTACCTGAAGCGCATTGACGCACTGCACGCCCTGGCCCAGCCCTTGCAAGCCCAGCAGATCACAGAACTGCCGCGCGAGGCCCACAAGAAGGGCGACCACGGCGACAAGGGCGCGGCGGTCTTCGATGCCAAGCCACTGCTCGCCCCCTTGCTGCTGGGCCACGACATGGGACTGGTCAGCGAGGCCGGAATGCCCGCCGTGGCCGACCCCGGCAGCTCCATCGTGCGCGCCGCGCATGATCTGGGCATACGGGTCGTGCCCCTGATCGGTCCGGTGTCGTTGCTGCTGGCTCTGGCCGCCAGCGGACTCAACGGACAGAACTATGCCTTTGTGGGGTACCTGCCGCAGGACGCTGGCGGGCGGGTTCAGCGCATCAAGGAGCTTGAAACCCTGGCATTGCGCCAAGGCCAGACCCAGCAGTTCATAGAGACGCCCTACCGCAACGCCGCGCTGTGGCAGGCCCTGCTGCAGACGCTGCAACCCCATACCCGTTTGGCGTTGGCCTGCGGCCTGACACTGGAGAGCGCCCGCATCGAAAGCCGTCTGGTGCGCGAATGGCGCCAGCACAAGGAAGTGCCGGACAACCGCACACCGGTGGTATTTTCCATCGGTCGCTGAGACTGTCTTCCTCGATGAGCAAAAAAAGCCCGCCTTCCACAAGAAGGCGGGCTTTTTGCATCTTGGCAGACGCCAGGGAAATCAGCGCAGAGACGGAAGGCTGGAGCGCAGCGCCTGAACGGCACCTCCACCGAAGGCCGCGCCAAAACGCTTGGCCAGGCGCTCGGCCACGTTGTCGCGGCGCGTGTAATCCACCACCTCTTCCGCCTTGACCACCTCACGGGCCACGTAGTCAAGACTGCCCAGCTTGTCGGCCAGGCCCATCTCCACGGCCTGCTGACCCGTCCAGAACAGGCCGCTGAACGTCTCGGGCGTCTCGTGCAGGCGATCGCCACGGCCGGCCTTGACCACATTGATGAACTGCGAGTGGATCTGGCCCAGCATCTGATGGGCATGGGCGCGCTGTGCTTCGGACATGGGACTGAACGGGTCCAGGAAGCCCTTGTTCTCGCCAGCCGTCAGCAGGCGGCGCTCCACGCCCAGCTTTTCCATGGCGCCCGTGAAGCCGAAGCCATCCATGAGCACGCCGATGCTGCCCACGATGCTGGCCTTGTCGACAAAGATCTCGTCGGCTGCGGCAGCAATGTAATAAGCAGCCGAAGCGCAGGTTTCCTCCACCACGGCATACAGGGGCTTGTCGTACTTGCCCTTGAGCCGCACGATTTCGTCATTGATGATGCCGGCCTGCACCGGGCTGCCGCCTGGCGAGTTGATCAGCAGCACGACGGCACGCGAGCCCGAGTCCTCGAAGGCGCTGCGCATGGCGGCCACCACGAATTCCGCGCTGGCGTCGGCGCCTGCAGCGATCTCGCCCTTGACCTCGACCACTGCGGTATGCGGAGAGGAGCTGGTCGTGGTCGCCGTGTCCTTGGCAAACAGCACCCACAGGACCACCAGGATGAGTGCCGTCCACAGCAGGCGGCCGAAGAGGCGCCAGCGGCGCGAGGCGCGCTGCTCGTTGATGGTGGCGAAGACCAGCTTTTCCAGCACGTCCCGCTCCCAGCCGCTCGATGCCGCCATTCGCGCATCGGCAGCCGCCGCGGCGGGCGTGGCCCGGGCCCACAGGTCCGCACCCGGGGAAGGGTGCGATGCGGAGCCAGGATTTTCCGGGGGTATGGGGGAAGTCATGTCAGAACTCAACGGGTTTCAGGTTATCGGCAGTATGCCAGTGCACCACCCCCGCGCTTTCGCTCAGGGAGATTTTCACCAGGCCGCCACGGCAGGGGCCGCCAGCGCAGGCGCCGCTGTCCGGCGCATAGACCGCACCATGGGTTGCGCACAGCAACCAACGCCCGGAATCATCGAAAAAGCGGTCTGGCTGGTAGTCCATCTCCATGGCCACGTGCGTGCAGCGGTTCAGATAGGCATGCGCCTGTCCCTCGAAGCGGATGGCGAATGCGCGGCAGGCATGCCCCGCGTAGACCACGTCGAAAGGCACGGCATTCGCACCTTCCTGCAAGGCCTCGCTGGCACACAAAACAATGCGATCAACGGTCACCAGCACACCTCACAAGCATGGATTCCCGCGCTGACGCGGCCATGACGACTCAACCATGGGCCAGCAGCCACTGATGCAAATCCGCAACACTCTGCGCCACATGCAACGGCTGCAGCACGCCAAAGCCGTCGGTGGGATGCGCGCCATAGCCCACGCCCACGCTGGCACAGCCAGCATTGCGGGCCAGTTCCAGGTCGTGCGTGGTGTCGCCGATCATCAGCACGCGGCCAGGCTCCACGCCGAATTCGGCCATCAGCTCCTGCAGCATCAGCGGGTTGGGCTTGCCGGCGGTTTCGTCCGCCGTGCGCGAGCTGTCGAACATGCCGCGCAGTTGCGGGTCCTGCAGCGCATCGTTCAGACCGCGCCGGCTCTTGCCCGTGGCCACGGCCAGCAGGTGGCCGCGCTCGCGCAGCGCCGCCAGCATGGGCAGCACGCCGGCGAACAGGCTGATGTCGTCCTGATGCTTGATGAAATGGTGGCGATAGCGGTTGCCCAGCTCCGGGTATTTCTCGGGCGATACATCGGGCGCCGCACGCGCCAATGCCGGCATCAGCGCCATGCCGATCACATAGGAGGCCGCCTCATTGCTGGGGGGCGTGCCTCCCACATCGGCCACGGCCGCCTGAATGCACTTGACGATCACCGCGGTGGAATCCGACAGCGTCCCATCCCAGTCGAAGGCAATGAGGTCGAAGCGGCGCGCACGGTATATCTCGGAAGAACCAGGAGTTGTCATGTCTGCAAGGAGTCAAATCCGGCGTCAGCCGGCGAAACGGGCCAGCTCCTCGGGAAGCTCGGCGCGCAATTCCACCCGCTCACCACTGGACGGGTGTGTGAACTGTAGCCGCCATGCGTGCAGGAACATGCGTTTGAGCCCCTGTTTCTGCAACCGGCGGTTCAGGTCGAAGTCCCCGTACTTGTCATCCCCCGCAATCGGGTGCCCCTGGCTGGACAGGTGCACGCGGATCTGGTGCGTGCGCCCGGTCTTGATGGTCACCTCCAGCAGGCTCATGGCCGGCAGACCCAGCAGGGGCTGGGGCGCCAGCGTGCTGCGAACGCGCACCAGCGTGACGGAGCGCATGCCGTCAGGATCATCGGCCGTGGTCACCCGCACGCGGCGCTCGCCGTCGGCCTGCAGGTATTTGTGCAGCGGCAGATCAATCACCTTGCGATTGGCAGGCCAGGTGCCCTGGACCAGCGCCAGATAGGTCTTGCCGGTTTCGCGCTCGCGGAACTGGTCCTGCAGATGCGTCAGCGCCGAGCGCTTCTTGGCCACCAGCAAGATGCCGGATGTCTCGCGGTCGAGCCGATGCACCAACTCCAGAAAGCGGCTTTGCGGCCGCGCCTGGCGCAATTGCTCGATGACGCCAAAACTCACGCCCGAGCCCCCGTGCACGGCCACACCGGCAGGCTTGTCGATGGCGATCAGATGCTCGTCTTCCAGCAGACTGGGGAAATCCCTGGCGGGTGCAGGCCGCTCGGCCTTTTCGGCGGCTTTTTCGGAAATGCGCACGGGCGGCACGCGAACGACATCGCCGGTCGAGACGCGGGTTTCCGCACTGACGCGCCCCTTGTTGATGCGCACTTCTCCACTGCGGATGATGCGATAGACATGGGTTTTGGGAACGCCCTTGAGATGGCGTATGAGAAAGTTGTCCAACCGCTGTCCGGCCGAATCGTCATCGACTTCGATCAGCCGCACTGCGGCAGTGGCTACGTTCAGGGAACGGTCGTCTGCCGGTTTGCCCTCTATAATGTGTTTCACCTGTGCCGAACTATTTATAAGTGGTTGATTCTCATGGAGTTTAGTCCAAACAACCATTTCCCCGCACAGGCAGGTCGATGCCATCCGGTGTCATGCACGCGAAACAGCAGGAAAAGATGGCCTGCGAAGTTCGTCGTTGCATCGGTTGTGGCTGACGAATTGAAACACTGATACGGAATCTCAAGCTGGCAGAAGGGGTCGGACCCGGCGTCCGCCGCTGCCAGCGGATCAAAAGCGAGCATGTGGATCTTTTGGGCATGGATGGTCACGCTGTGGAGCAGGAAAACGCCTGCGCCCAGGATCATTGCCGCCCCCAAGCCTCCCGCCTGCCCCGCACGTGCAGCAGCTTCGCTTGAAGCTGGACGGCGTGCCTCTCTCATCGCTCTCGTCCCCCTGCCCTTGCCCCCATTGCTGACTTGAGCCAGGTCTCAAGAAGCAAGGCATTCGGCGATTCCTTTCGTTTCAATGCGTCAGTCCGGCATCTCGGCTCCCTCGCGAGCCTGTCTTTGATTACAAGTCAAAGGCGTGACGGTCTGGCAGCAGAGGCTGCACCCCGGCGCGCCCCAGAGAAAACGAATAAAGGAAACGCATCATGAAACGGATGCTCATCAACGCCACGCAGTCGGAAGAGCGGCGCCTTGCCATCGTCGATGGACAAAAGCTCCTCGACTACGAGATCGAGATCGAAGGACGCGAGCAGCGCAAGGGCAACATCTACAAGGCCGTGGTCACGCGCGTGGAGCCCAGCCTTGAGGCCTGCTTCGTCGACTACGGCGAAGACCGCCACGGCTTTCTGCCCTTCAAGGAAATCTCCAAGCAGTATTTCGCCGAAGGCGTCTCGCCCAGCCAGGCCCGCATCAACGAAGTCATCCGTGAAGGCCAGGAACTGATCGTCCAGGTCGAGAAGGAAGAGCGCGGCAACAAGGGCGCGGCCCTGACCACCTTCATCTCGCTGGCCGGCCGCTATGTGGTGCTGATGCCCAACAACCCGCGCGGCGGTGGCGTCTCGCGCCGCATCGAGGGCGAGGACCGCGCCGAACTCAAGGAGGCGATGGACCAGCTCGAGTACCCCAAGGGCATGTCCATCATTGCGCGCACCGCCGGCATCGGCCGCACCGCGCCCGAGCTGCAGTGGGACCTGAACTACCTGCTCAAGCTGTGGAACGCCATCGACGGCGCAGCCAAGTCGGCCAAGGGCGCCTTCCTGATCTACCAGGAATCGAGCCTGGTGATCCGCGCCATCCGCGACTACTTCAACGGCGACATCGGCGACATCCTCATCGACACCGACGACATCTACGAGCAGGCGCAGCAGTTCATGCAGCACGTCATGCCCGAGCATGCCGCCCGCGTCAAACGCTACCGCGACGATGCCCCCCTGTTCAGCCGTTTCCAGATCGAGCACCAGATCGAATCGGCCTACGCGCGCACCGTGACCCTGCCCTCGGGCGGCGCCATCGTCATCGATCACACCGAGGCCCTGGTCTCCATCGACGTGAACTCGGCCCGCGCCATCAAGGGCGGCGACATCGAGGAAACCGCCACCCGCACCAATCTGGAAGCCGCCGACGAAGTCGCGCGCCAGATGCGCCTGCGCGACCTGGGCGGCCTGATCGTCATCGACTTCATCGACATGGAGGAGAGCAAGAACCGCCGCGAAGTCGAGAATCGCCTGCGCGACGCGCTGCGCCAGGACCGTGCGCGCGTGCAGTTCGGCACCATCAGCAAGTTCGGCCTCATGGAAATGAGCCGCCAGCGCCTCAAGCCCGCCCTGTCCGAAGGCGCGCACATCAACTGCCCGCGCTGCGGCGGCTCCGGCCATATCCGCGACACGGAAAGCTCTGCGCTGCAGATCCTGCGCATCATCCAGGAAGAGTCCATGAAGGACAACACGGCCGCCGTGCACTGCCAGGTGCCCGTGGAAGTGGCCAGCTTCCTGCTCAACGAAAAGCGCGGCGAGATCACCAAAATCGAACTCAAGCAGCGCGTCAACGTGATCATGGTCCCCAACAAGTCCATGGACACGCCGCACTACAAGCTCGAGCGCCTCAAGCATGACGATGCGCGCCTGGAAAGCATGGAAGCCAGCTACAAGCTGGCCGAAGAGCTGGACACCGAAACCACGGTGACACGCCGCTCGCAGGAGCCCACCAACAAGCAGACACCCATGATCAAGGGTGTGCTGCCGGACATGCCGGCTCCCATTGCCGAGCCCCGTCCCGAAGGCAGCCGCAACCGCCCGGCCAACGGCCAGCAGCGCGACGCCAAGCCTGCAGCCACGGCGGCAGCGCCCGCACCGGCCGCCGCCCCCGTCGTGGTCCGCGAACAAGGCTTCTTTGCCTGGCTCAAGAGCCTGTTCGGCTTTGGCGCGGCACCTGCGCCGGTCGCAGCGCCCGTGCCGGCTGCCGAAGCCCCCGCACGCGAAGGTCGCCGTGACGGCCGCAACGACAGCCGTGGCCGCCGCAACGAACGCAATGGCGAGCGTGGTGGTGAGCGCACCGAGCGCAGCGGTGAGCGCGCCGGCGCCCCCAACGCCGAGCGCCAGGCTGGCGGTGGCGATCGCAACCGCCGCAATGCCGAGCGTGGCGAGCGCACGGAACGCGGTGAACGTGGTGAGCGCCCGGATCGTGGCGAGCGCGGTGAACGCACCGACCGCGGCGAACGCCGCGGCCGTGGCGAGCGCAGCCGCGACGGCGAAAACCGCCAGCCGCTGGAGGCCGTGAACGCCTCCGCAGCCCTGGCGGCAGATGGCAGCACCCTCGAGCAGCGTCCCGAGCGCGCGCCGCGTGGCGACCGCCAGGAACGCGGCGAAGGCCGCCGCGAGCGCGGTGAACGAGGCGAGCGTGGAGATCGCGCCGAACGCGGTGAACGCAGCGAGCGCCAGCCCCGTCAGTTCGAAGTCGCGCCCGAGTCCGAAGAAAAGCTGGACAACCAGGCCCAGCAGCAGGACCAGTCCCTGGACAACGCTGCTCCCGCCTCCGGCGAAGAGCAGCCGCGCCAGCGTCGTTCGCGCGACCGCTACGGCCGTGACCGCCGCGAGCGTGGCGATCGCGGTGACCGTGCAGAGCGCGCGCCGCGTGAAGCCGAAGGCGAAGCCGTGCAGTCCTTCGAGGCCTCCGTGCCCGAGCAGGACCAGCAGCCAGCCCGTCGCAGCTACTTCAACGCCGCCAACTCTGCTGCCGAAGTCCAGGCCCCCGAAGCCGTGGCCGAAGCCCCAGTGGCCGCACAGCCTGCGGCAGTTGTGGAAGTGCAGCAACCCGTCGCGGTGCCCGAGCAGCAGAGCGCGGCCTTCGCGCCGGTCGCACCGGCCCCTGTGGCGGCCCCTGCCGTGACGGCAGACGTGCCAGCACCTGCTGCACCTGCCGCTTCTGCCGCAGCCGAGCCCGCTGCAGCCAAGGCCGCTGAGGCAACCGCAGAACGCGGCCTGCCCAAGGTCCAGGCCTACCAGTTGCCCGTGTCCGAGCTGCAGGCGCTGGCCGCCGCCTCGGGCCTGCAATGGGTGGGCTCCGATGCCGACAAGGTGGCCGCTGCGCAGGCAGCCATCGCGGCCGAACCGCAGCCCGAGCGCGTCGTGCGCGAGCGCCCGCCCATGGTCGTGCTGGATGACGGTCCTCTGATCCTCGTGGAAACACGCAAGGACCTGAGCGACCTGCAGCTGCCATTCGAGCAGCAACCGCAGGGCGTGGCCCATGTCTGACCACAGACAGTGACGACACAGGGGCCCTCGCGGCCCCTGTTTGTTTCTGCCGCCCCCCCGTCCATCTGTCTTTTCTCCCTCTCTATCCTGGAGCTTGCGTCCCGCCATGCTGTTGCTGCTCTCCCCCGCCAAATCGCTGGACTACGACACACCGCTGCCGCCGAAGCTGCCACACACGCTTCCCGTCTTCTCCGAACAGCCGCTGGAGCTGATCGAAGTGCTGCGCCGCCAATCGCCGCAGCAACTGTCGGAACTCATGGGCATCAGCGACAAGCTGGCTGCGCTCAACGTGGCGCGCTACGAGGCCTTCAGCCCTCGCTTCACGGCCACCAATGCCCGCCAGGCGCTGCTGGCCTTCAACGGTGATGTCTATGAAGGCCTGCAGGCGCGCAGCCTGGACGCCGAAGACCTGGACTGGGCGCAGCAGCACATCGCCATCCTCAGCGGCCTGTACGGCGTGCTGCGTCCGCTGGACCGCATGCAGCCCTACCGCCTGGAAATGGGCACCCGGCTGGAGACCGCGCATGGCAGCAACCTCTACCAGTTCTGGGGCAGCCGCATTGCCGAGTACCTGAACCAGCGCGCGGCCCGGCAGCCGGCGGGCGAGCACGTCGTCGTCAACCTGGCTTCGCAGGAATACTTCAAATCGGTAGACTTGAAGCACCTCAAGCCCCCGGTGGTGGAATGCGCGTTCGAGGATTACAAGAACGGCGCCTACAAGATCATCAGCTTCCATGCCAAACGCGCGCGCGGGCTGATGGCACGATTTGCCATACAGCAACGCGCTCGCAGCGCGGCTGAACTCGAAGCCTTCGATCTGGAAGGCTACGCACTGGCGCCAGCTTCCTCGACGCCTGCGCGCCTGGTGTTCCGCCGCAAGACCGCTGACTGAGCCTCGCCGGCCACCGGCCGGCCCCGGCCTCGATGCCTTTGGAGTCCATTCACTGCGGCAAGGGCCGCACTGCACGCCATGAGCCTCAAATCCTCACCAGATTCCCCGAGCACCGCGCAGGACCTGCCGGCGGGTCTCACGCCTGAACTCATGCAATGGGTACGCGACCAGCGCGCATCTGGCATAGGGCCTGCGGCCCTGCTGCGCTCCATGCGCGACGTGGGCTGGAGCGAAGAACTGGCCCGGCGGGCGTTGGACCTGCCCCACCAAGGCGAAGCGGCGCCACCGGCCGTCGTCGTCTCGGCCTCCTCGCTGCCGGAGCCGGACCTCTCCCAGGACCCCACCAGCATCGATGTCGGCGACCGCAAGGTCCAGGTACTGGTCAGCATGCGCAACCCGCGCATCGTGGTCTTCGGCAACCTGCTCTCGCATGAGGAGTGCGACGCCATCATCGCCGCCGCGCGTCCGCGCATGGCGCGCTCGCTCACCGTGGCCACGCAAAGCGGCGGTGAAGAGATCAATGACGACCGCACCAGCAACGGCATGTTCTTCCAGCGCGGGGAAACC
Organism: Delftia sp. WSY_10; assembly: GCF_043104705.1. Classification (NCBI taxonomy): domain Bacteria; kingdom Pseudomonadati; phylum Pseudomonadota; class Betaproteobacteria; order Burkholderiales; family Comamonadaceae; genus Delftia; species Delftia sp. WSY_10. The sequence continues at coordinate 319,279 of NZ_JBICKY010000032.1, forward strand.
GGCATCGTCCGCCAGCTGGAAGAACGCATCGCCCGCCTGCTGCGCTGGCCGCTGGACCACGGCGAAGGCCTGCAGGTGCTGCACTACGGCCCGGGCGCCGAGTACAAGCCCCACCACGACTACTTCGCGCCCGGCGAACCCGGCACGCCCACCATCCTCAAGCGCGGCGGCCAGCGCGTGGGCACGCTGGTCATCTACCTGAACGAGCCCGAGCGCGGCGGCGCCACCATCTTTCCCGAAGTGCCGCTGCAAGTGGTTCCGCGCCGGGGCAACGCCGTCTTCTTCAGCTATGAGCGCCCCGACCCCTCCACGCGCACCCTGCACGGCGGCGCGCCCGTGCTGGCCGGCGAAAAATGGATCGCCACCAAATGGCTGCGCGAGCGCGAATTCCACTGAAGAGCCAGCGAACCCGGGCGCACCCACCCTTATTGACCTTATATGGCCGCCCATGCCTGCGGGCATGGAAATTCAGTTAGCTTCAAAGCCTGGGTCCACGCGCTCCGCGCGGACCGTCCAGGCCTGACCAGCGCCGGCACGGCCGGCCCTTTTTCCATGAACACTCCCGAACAATCCCAGCTGGGCAAAAGCTCTGCCTACATCGACCAGTACGCCCCCTCGCTGCTGTTCCCCCTGCCCCGCGCGCCCAAGCGCGAGGAAATCGGCATTCAGGGAAGCCAGATGCCCTTCTTCGGCGCCGACCTGTGGACGGCGTTCGAACTGTCCTGGCTCAACCTGCGCGGCAAGCCGCAGGTGGCTCTCGTGCATTTCACGATCCCCTGCGAGACCCCCAATCTCATCGAAAGCAAGTCGTTCAAGCTCTACCTCAACAGCTTCAACAACACCCGCCTGTCCGACGCTGCCGAAGTCCAGGCACGCCTTCGCACCGACCTGGCCGAAGCGCTATGGCGAGACAGCGAGCAAAAGGGCAGCATCGGCGTGAAGATCATCGGCCTGGACCGCTTCGACCAGGAAATGGTGCAGGAACTGGACGGCCTGCTGCTGGACCGCCTGGACGTGGAATGCACGCAGTACCAGCCCGCCCCAGAGCTGCTGCACGCCAACCACGAGGAAGCGCCCGTCACCGAGACCCTCGTCAGCCACCTGCTCAAGAGCAACTGCCTGGTCACGGGCCAGCCCGACTGGGGCAGCGTGCAGATCCGCTACAGCGGCGCGCAGATCGACCAGGAAGGCCTGCTGCAATACCTGGTGAGCTTCCGCAACCACAACGAATTCCATGAGCAATGCGTGGAACGCATCTTCATGGACATCTGGACCCGCTGCCGCCCCATCAAGCTCTCGGTGTACGCACGCTACACGCGCCGTGGCGGCCTGGACATCAACCCATTCCGCACCAGCCATCCTGGCGCGCTGCCGGCCAACGTGCGCTCTGCACGGCAGTAAAAGAGGCGGCCGGCCATCCTCAGGCCGGCCGTCATTTCAAGCTTTTCACCGGCATGCCGACGCCGCAGCGGCATGCCCGCACTCCTGCCCATCGAGCCCCGCGCCCAGGCTCCTGTCGGCGGCCCGCACCTGAATTCTGAAAAATAGGAATCGTCCTGCATCGATTCAGATTGACTTTTCAGATCACCCAATTTGAGCCTATTTCGCCTCGATTTATCTGCCACGGATGGATCGTCGAAAACACGGAATTCACTAAATAGCTTGCTATTGAAATGACAGCAAAAATCTCCGTCGATGCATTCAGAAACATCGTCAGGAGTTGTCTTAGAGACAAGCGAGAAAAAAGTTCATAGGCTTGGCGGCACAAGAAATGACTTCAGGCAGCAATGAATCGCCGCCGGAAAGTCAGGCATAGGCAGGTGCCTTTTTCCTGCCAATGCCCCACGCAGAACTGTCCTGGCGCGCAGCGCCAAAGCGGCAGTCCACCGCCAACCTTGAGGGAGAGACCATCCATGCATCGCTTTCATTCAGCGCCTTGACGCAGTGCGCTGACGCCAAGGCCCTGTGCCTGGGCACGGCTGATTCCCTGCACATGCGCAATTCGGAAGAACCGCCAGCCACCGCTCTGGTGCCCGCTTATTCCTGAATTGCGTTTTCCCTTTTTCCCGTTTCCGTGATGCACGGCTGCAGCCCTGCGTCCGCCTGCTTACGTCCCTACAGATTCTTCCACCAGCACAGGAGCTTTTGCATGACCACCTTCAATACCTCACTTCAATCTCGCAAGCAACGCGGCCAGGGCATGACCGAGTACATCATCATCGTGGCCCTGATTGGCGTGGCCGCCATTGCCGTCTACCAGTACTTTGGCGAAACCATCCGCGCCCAGACTTCCGGCATTGCCAATGAAGTGGCCGGCAAGTCAGCCAAGAAGGCCATCCAGGCGGCAGAAGCTGCCGCCGGCAAGGCTGATGGAGAGCGCAAGGAAAAGGGCCTCGACGCCTACGAGAACAAGTAAGCGGGCCTGCCCATGCACACCATCACCACCCTGCGCGGCGGTCGGATACGGATACGGAGGCGGGACGGGCAACGCGGGCAGGCACTGATCTACGGCATCTTTGTCCTGATCGGCGCACTGGCCTCGCTGTTCTTTCTGTTCAACACCGGCCAGCTCTCCCAGGAAAAAACCAAGCTCGTCAGCACGGCCGATGCCGTGGCCTACAGCGCCGGCGTGATGCACGCGCGGGCGCTGAATTTCACGGCCTACGGCAATCGCGCCCTGATCGCCAACGAGGTGCTGGTGGCGCAGATGGTGAGCCTGTCCTCGTGGGCGCAATACGCCCAGACCCATGCGGAGAACCTGCCCACGCAGTTCCCCGAATGCAACGACCCCTATGGATACGGCGCAGCCATTGGGGCAGCGTTCAAATACGGCCCGGTGTATGCGCTCATGTGCTACGGCACCGTTCAGTATGCAGGCGAGTACATCCAGCGGATAGCCAAGACCGTGCCGCCGCTGGCCTCCGCCACAGTCTCTGCGGTGGAGGTCAACAAGCTGGCCATACAGCAGGCCCATAACCTGCTGCATCGCCCGCTTTACCTGCAGAGCATTCGCCGCAGCGTTATGCAGGCCGTGGCCCAGGCCAACTACGCGGGCGACGGCAGCGTGAAGGTGCAGCCCCTGGGCCCTGGCACCGCCGTGGCGCTGACTGACGACCTGGGTGGCTTTACCCAAAGCTACAGTGGCAAGGACCGGGGCCGCATGGCAGAGCTGGCCGTGTATGCGGCCCATAGCGACAGATTCACCAAGGAACGCGTCTGGACGGCCGAGGCAGAAGTGCCCGGCCCAGACGAGATCTGCATTGCGAGAGAGCGCAAAAGCGAGGTGCGCCGACGCGGCGGCACCGAACTGGTCAACTACGACGAGTGGATCGCCGAAGACACCGAGTCCTTCTGGCGTGCCCAGCGAAGGGGTGGACTCATCCCACGCTGCCGGCTCAGGGAGGAGCCCATTGCCTGGGGCGAACAGCAGGCCCACCCCGACGACCTGGACCAGAATGACTCGTCCGCCTGGCTCGGAGGCTCCCGCAACAACAGAAGGGCCTCTGCCAGAGCCTCCTCCGCGCACTGGACCCACTACACCGGCCTGCCCAGCTACTACGACCTGAGCCAGCTGCAACCGGACAAGGACGACCCCACGTTGCGGTTCAGCGTGCGCCTGTCGCGGGCGCGCAGCGAATTGCGCACCTCCGATGGCGCCAGCGAAATAAGCGGCACGCCGGACAGCCGCATCAACGCCTATCAGAGCCAGGTCGCCAAAGGCGAAATGGTGGCCGTTGCCACGTCCGAAGTGTTCTTCGAGCGCCCTCTGGCACAGCGTCAGAACCGCTATGGCGCAAGCCAGGGTCTCCCCCTGGAGCTGCCCAGCCTGTTCAACCCGTATTGGCAGGTGCGCCTGATCCACTCCCAACCCGATGTACTTGGCCAGCAGATGCGCCAGCGAGGGCTGATCCCATGAACCTCCTGAACCGCGCCCGCTACCCAAGGCGGCAGGCAGGCCAGGCCCTGGTCGAATTCCTGGCCATGGCGGCGCCCCTGCTGGGCCTGTTCCTGCTGATGCCCATGATCGGCAAGTACCAGGACATTGCCCATGCCACCCAGATGGCCAGCCGCTATGCAGCCTTCGATGCCACGGTACACAACGACGAGGCGGGCAGCTACAAGCCGCCTGCCCAACTGGCAGCCGAAGTGCGCAGGCGCTACTTCAGCCGACCCGACGCCCCCATCAAGACGGACGATACGGCAGGCGACTTCGACGCACACCGCAATCCGCTGTGGACGGACCCCGCAGGCAATCCGCTGATCCCGCGCTTTTCAGACATTTCGGTCAGCTTTGGAGCAAGCCAGTCCACAGCGCACAGAGATGCCTTCACGGCCAGCCCAGACGGCGTACCCTTCAGCATAGTGCCTCTGGCGAACCACGGACGCATCGGGTTGAACGCCCCAGGCATCTACCGCGCCAACATCTCCGTGCCACTGGCCAACCTGCCCGCAGGCATCCAAAGCTACACCCCCTTCGACCAACTGGACCTGCGCGTCACACGCCACACCAGCGTGCTCATCGAGCCTTGGGCCTCGCGCTCCGTGGAGCAGACCATGGACCGGTTCGGCCGGCTGGCGCCGCTCAACAGCCTGTTCTCCCCGGTGGAGACGCTGCTGGATGTGGCCATACCGGTCTTCGAGTTGATGGAGGTGCCGGCCCCCAAGTTCGGACGCCTGGACAAGTGGCAGGACATTGTTCCGGCAGACAGGCTCAGGGCCGAATGATGACAACGGCTCGCATGCTCCGTTCCATCTGCCTGAGCCTGCTGACGCCAGGGCTCACCCATGCCTTTGCGCAGGCCAACTGGCCCGAGATCCCGCTGCCCGAACATGCCAGGAGCTACCACATCGGCCAGCAGATGGACCTGGACGGCCTGCCCATGCGGCTGACCGGCTTCGCCACCCGCAGCACACCCAGGCAGACCGGCGACTGGTTTGTGCGCACCCTGGGCCAGCCCCTGATGGACGACCAGCGCGATGGCCAGCGCATTCTGGGCCGCGCCCAGGGCGAGCACTACCTCACCATCCGACTGGAACCCGCCCCCGACGGCGGCACGCGTGGCCTTGTCGCTGTCACCCACCTGCGCGCAGCCTTGAGCGGCAAGGCCCGCAGCCAGGGGGAAAGAGCCCGATGGCGGCGCCTGCTGCCAGCGGGAACCGAGATCGCCAGCCTGCTGAACACCCAGGCCGGTGGCCAGCTGTCCACCCATCTCGTTGCCACGAACAGGCACGGCGAGGCGCTCAATGCGCAACGCCTCACTGCGGCGCTGCAGGAGCAGGGCTATGCGCTGGAACGCCGCTTCGACGCCGCCACAGACACCAAGGCCCACGCGTTCGGCTCTGAGACCGGCGCCATCACGGTGCTGATGCGCGGCCCGGGCAAAGAGGCGACGGCCGTCATTTCCCGCAATGCGCGGGGCCTCACCAGCATCGTTCTCGTCACCAGCGTGGCGGTGGGGACCGCGCCATGAAGCTTGCCCATCGCCTGCGCGGCCAGTCCTCGGTGGAGTACGCCGTGGTCTGCGCGGCCCTGGCCTTCGCGCTGGGCGTCGGCATGGTGGACAGCAACAGCGTGCTGCACCAGTTGCTGCTCGCCCTGCAGGCTGCCTACCAGAAGTTCAGCTTCGCCCTCTCCCTGCCCATTTGACCCGTCAGCCATGAACTCCGCACTCGCCCGAATCACCGCCCTGCGTCCCAACAAAACCTGGGTCGCTCTTGCCATGGCCCTGGCCATCGGCCTGGGCGCAGCCGTCATTGCACGCAGTTACCTGCATCGCCAGATGGAGGCCATAGAAGCGCGCGGAAAAAGCAAAACCCGGCCGCTGATCGTTGCCAAGCGCAATCTCAGCAAAGGCGAGCCCATATCCAAGGAGACCATTGCCGTGCGCGACGTTCCCCACGACTACGCGCACTCGCTGGCCATCGGCCCCGAGGATTTTTCCCGCATTGCAGGCCGCGCGCTGGAGCATGGCATGCAGCACGGCGACATCCTGCTGTGGAACCTGCTCGAAGGCGACAAGGTGCCGACCTTCTCGGCCCGCATCGAGGTAGGGCGGCGCGCCATCACCGTGCATGTGGACGAGATCAACTCCATCTCGGGCCTGCTGGAGCCGGGGGATGCCATCGACCTGATGCTCACCCTGGATCAGAAAGGCCGCAAGACCACCTTTCCACTGCTGCAGAACGTCCAGGTCATGGCCACCGGCCAGCGGTCCGTGGATGACCCCAGAAGCGGTGAGCGGCGCCAGTACTCCACGGTCACGCTGGACACCTCCAAGGCGCAGGCCCGCAGCGTGATCATCGCGCGAGAGGCGGGAAAGATCACCGCCTTGCTGCGCAATCCCAAGGACTCGGAGGTTGTCGAAGAAGACAGCGCTGCCATGGCCGCCCTGCTGGGCCTGGCAGGCGACGTGCAGTCCCTGATTCAGACAGCGGGCGCAGCGCAATCACCGGGCCGAGCCGTTCCCGTGCTCTATGGCGGACGCCGCATGGACTTCAAGCCCGAAGACCTGCTGCTGCGCCAGGACAAGGCCCACGATGCCGGCGAAGGCCCGCCCGAGGCAGCCGCAGCCCCCACGCCTGTGCAGCCAGCCCCGCAAGCCGCACTGCAACCAGGCCAGGCTCCTCTTTTCCCTGCGTCCTTCCCGATCCAGCCAAGCGCGTTGCCTCGCTGAAGGCGTCTCACCCGCTCCTGCCTTTTTCATCGCTCCATGCGCCTGATCCCAATGTCCATCCGTTCAGCCCACACTGCATCCCTGTCCGCCCGCTCCAGTCCAACGCCCTTTCTGCAGGCCTTGCGCTGCGGCTTCGTGCTGACCCTGGGCTGGAGCCTGGCCGGCCCGGCAACAGCCCAGATACCAGAGGATGCAACAAGCTCTGCGCAGTCCCTAGGCATGCCGGGTGGATTCGCGCCCATGCTGCAGGGCGTGCCCAGCCGCGAGGCAGCGGCGGGCCAGCCGTACCGCCCCATACAGAAACCGGACGACCAGGCTCAGGTGCCGGAAATCGAGATGTTCGTGGGCGAATCGCGCGTCTTCCCCAGCCCCGGCGTGGCGCGCATTGCCGTGGGCAATGGCCGGGTGCTGACGGCCGCCGCGCTGGACGAGCGCGAGGTCATCATCTTCGCCAACGAGATCGGCACCTCCTCGCTGTTCGTGTGGAACGCCGACGGCCGATATCAGCGCGTCAAGATCCATGTGGTGCGCGGCGACACAAGCCGCCATGCGCGCGAGATCGCAGCCTTTCTCAGCACCATCCCCAACGCGCGGGCCTCCATCATTGGAGACAAGGTGGTGGTCGAAGGGGACCATCTCAGCGATGTCGATCTCAAGAAGATCGAAGACCTCAGAAAGCACTACCCGCAGATCATCAACTTCACCAACCAGATCGGCTGGGAGCAGATGGTGCTCATGGACGTGAAGGTGGTCGAATTCCCGGTCAATGAGCTGCGCGAATTCGGCTTGCGCTGGACCGCCCAGGGCGGGGCCAGCGTGGGAGGCATCTGGTCGCCGGCGCGGCGCGGCCATCAGCCCGGTCTGGTCATCGGCGTCCAGAACCCACCGATCACCCCGGAAAGCGGTGACAAAGGCCCGCTGCCCCGAGGCCTGAACGTCCTCACCGCCGTCAACATGGGCCTGACAGCCAGGCTGGACCTGCTGGCCCGTGACGGAAAGGCCAGCATTCTTGCCCAGCCCCAGCTGTCGGCGCGCAATGGCTCCAAGGCCGAGTTCCTGGCCGGTGGCGAATATCCGTACTCCGTGGCCACGATCTACGGCCCCGTGGTCATGTTCAAGCCCTACGGCGTCAAGCTGCGCATCACGCCGCGCGTGGACCGCAACGGCGTCATCAGGGCCGAGATCGACAGCGAGGTCAGCAACATCGACCCATCGTTCTCCACGCCCTCGGGGCCCGGGTTGAGCACTCGGCGCACCTTCACCGAATTCAACGTCCAGGACGGCGAGACCATGGTGCTGGCCGGCTTGCTGTCGCGCAAGGGTGGCGACAACGTCGACAAGGTTCCCTTCCTGGGAGACCTGCCCGTGCTGGGTGCCCTGTTCCGGTCCCAGCGATTCCAGAACGAAGAGACCGAATTGGTGGTCTTCGTCACGCCCACGGTGATCAACAGCCGATCGCCGGGCCTGCTGCAGCGCGTGGAAGACGCCGGTGCGCGCCTGGGCCAGCGCTACGGTCCCCAGCCCTACCTGACCGAACCCGGCCCTGCGCCCGAGCATCCTCCCCGGCTGGCGCCCCTGCCTGTGGCCAGCGCAAGCGCCAGCATCGCGGCGCCTGTGCAGGAACTCCCCGCGCCAGTGCGGCCCCTGCCCGCACCGGCCACCGCGACCCTGCCCGAACACTGGCCCGCCCTGCCGCACACCGGCAACCCGCTGGCCTCCGCGGCAGCAGCGGACCAGCCGCTGGTCAACCACTGGCGCGTGGTGCATGACGGGCTGGCCTTGCATGCCGAACCTCGGGCGCAAAGCGACACCCTGCTGCAACTGGGCCAAGGCAGTTTCGTGCGTGCCGCACCCGGTTCATCTGCCGCCCACAACCCGCACTCCGGCTGGCGCGCGGTGGCGGTCGCAGCCCTGACGGGCTGGGTGCGCGATGAAAGCCTGCAGCCCGTCGCGCACGTTCCCGGCATGAAGCCCGCACCCGACGGACCCCATGCGCGCCAGGCGCGGCAAGGCCGGGCTCTCACGCCCCATGAATCCGGCACCACCACGGGCCACTCCGCACCAGGCATCTACCGCGTGGGCCTTGATGGGCTTGCCCTTCGCGTGTCCCCCGACATCAACGCCCCCGTCCTCCAGAACCTGCCCGTGGGCAGCCTTGTGCAAGTGCTGCCCCAGGCCCCGCAGGCCCAGTTCTCGGCCGTGCGCATCAATGACCGGCTGGGCTGGGCCGAGACCCAGTGGCTTTCTCCCCTGACCTCCGCAACCGGCAGCCCCCCATGATCGACCTTGAAATCATCCACCCCGACGGCCGGCACCAGCCGTTGAGCGTGCCCGATATGTGCTCCATCGGCAAAGGCTCCCAGTGCGAAGTCCGCCTGGACAACTGGCGCCTTGCCAAGGAGCATGCACGCCTTTTCACCAGCCCCTCGGGCGTGCTGATCGACGACGCAGGCAGCTTCGGCGGCGTGCTGGTCAACGGTCAGCGCATCACCGCCCAATACGGCCCGCTGCAAAACGGCGACCTCATCGGCATTGGCCCGTTCCAGTTGCGCATCCTGAACAGCGGTGAAGAGCCGCAAGCCGCGCCTTTTCCTGTACCGGCCGCAGCGCATGCCGCCACCACAGCGCCCATGCAGAGCACACAGGACACGGCGCTGGCAGTGCCTGCCGACGCGCCCGAGCCTGCGGCAGCCGAGCCCGGGGAAGCCCACTTTCAGGCGCTGCAATTCGAATGGCGCAAGCGCCTGCACACCAAGCTCATCGACACCATGGACCTGCGCCGCCATGACGTCTCCAGCATGTCCGACGAACACCTGCGCGCCGAGGCGGACCGGCTCATCGCCAGAACGCTGCAGGACATGGACGACGAGATACCGGCCCAGCTGGACCGCAACGCGCTGCGCAGGCAGGTTCTGGACGAGGCCGTGGGGCTGGGGCCGCTGGAGGAATTGCTGGCCGACGAAACGGTCAGCGAAATCATGGTCAACCGCTTCGACGAAATCTATGTCGAGCGCGCGGGGCGCCTGCAAAAGCATGCCCTGAGCTTCACCAGCGATCGCGCCGTCATGGGCGTGATCGAGCGCATCGTGGCACCGCTGGGCCGGCGCATCGACGAATCCTCGCCCATGGTCGATGCACGGCTCAAGGACGGCTCGCGCGTCAACGCCATCATCGCGCCGCTGGCGCTCAAGGGCTCCACGCTGACCATCCGCAAGTTCGCCAGGCGCAAGCTCAATGCCGCCGACCTTGTGCAGTTCGGCGCGCTCAGCCCGGCCATGGCCGACTTCCTGCGCATCTGCGTGGAGGCCCGCAAGAACATCATCGTCTCGGGCGGCACGGGGTCTGGCAAGACCACGCTGCTCAACATCCTGTCCAACTTCATCCCGTCCGGCGAACGCGTGATCACCGTCGAGGACGCCGCCGAACTCAAGCTGGCCCACGAGCATTTGATCAGCCTGGAGTCGCGCCCCGCGAATGTCGAAGGCAAGGGCGGCGTGCCCATCCGAGAACTGGTGCGCAACACCCTGCGCATGCGCCCGGACCGCATCGTGGTCGGCGAATGCCGCGGCGCCGAGGCGCTGGACATGCTCCAGGCCATGAACACGGGCCATGAGGGATCTCTGACCACGCTGCACGCCAACACCCCGCGAGACGGGCTCGCCCGGCTGGAGACCATGGTGCTGATGGCCGGCATGGAACTGCCCTTGGCGGCCATACGCGAGCAGATCGCCAGCGCCGTGGACATCATCGTGCAGCAGACCCGCTTTGCCTGCGGCACACGCCTGGTCACCCACATCTGCGAAGTCAGCGGCATGGAAAGCGGAAAGATCCAGCTGCAGGAGCTGTTCCGCTTTGCCAACAAAGGCTACGCCGCCCAGGCCAACGGCCTGGCCAAGGTGCAGGGCCTGTTCACCGGCTGCGACGTCGTTCCCCACTTCTACGACGAACTGCGCGCCAGCGGCCATGCGCTGGACCTGGATATCTTCCGTCCGGGCTCCGAGAGCGCGGACCTGCATGCCGGAGAGCGGCCATGAGCGGGCTCTCGCCAGACACCGTCCTGGCCCTGATCACGGCCGTGGTCGCCCTCTGCGTCGGTCTGCTGACATGGCTGGCCTTGGACCTGGGAGGCTCCACGCTCAGGCGCTACCGGGCCGGCTTCACGGAGCGCGCCGGCTTTCAGGCCGCGGAATTCTTCCTCTTCATCGACCCGCGCAAACTCTTCCTGGCCAACCTGGCAGTCATGTCGCTGGGCGGCGTCCTGGTGTGGCTGGTCAGCGGCAGCCATCTGCTGGCTGTGCCCGCCTTCTTCGCGCTGGGGCTGCTGCCCCGGCTGCTGTACCGGCACATGCGCAAGCGCCGGCTGCGCAAGTTTGAAGAGCAGTTGCCCGATGCGCTGATGATGCTCAGCGGCGGCCTGCGCGCCGGCATTGGCCTGAGCAGCGCCATCGCCCAGCTTGTGGCCGAGTCCCGCCCGCCGCTGAGCCAGGAGTTCTCGCTGATGCTGCGCGAGCAGCGCCTGGGCGTATCCCTGGAACAGGCACTCAATCACCTGAGCCTGCGCGTGCCCACCCAGAGCACCGTGCTCATCACCTCGGCCATGCGCATCGCCAGCGAAACCGGAGGCGGCCTGGCCGAGACCATGGAACGCACGGCCTCCACCGTGCGCAGCCGGCTGCAAATGGAAGCCAAGATCGGCTCCCTCACCGCCCAGGGAAAACTGCAGGCCTGGGTCGTCGGCGCCCTGCCCCTCGTCCTCATGCTCATCCTCGACCGGATGGAGCCTGAAGCCATGTCCATGCTCTGGCACTCCCGCGTGGGCTGGGGGGCGCTGGCCGTGATCGCCTGCTTCGAGGCCATGGGCATCTATGTCATCCGAAAGATCGTCGCCATCGACGTCTGAAGGCCGCGCCATGGACTCCAACACCGTGATACTCGCCCTGATCGCTGTGGCAGCCGGACTCAGTGCTGCCCTGGTGGCCTGGCTCCTGGGCCACTCGATGAGCAGCGTTCCCGCCGAGGACCGCAGCTACAAGGATCCGCCGCCACTGGCCCTGCGCATGGTCTGGTGGCCCATCCAGTGGATCAGCCACCACCTGTCGCCCCGGCTCGGAACGGGCAGAACCGCGCAAGCCGTGCAACTGCGGCTGCGCCAGGCGGGACTGGACTACGCGCTCAGTCCTGCGCAGTTCATCGCCAGCCGCATCGTCGGCGCCGGGGTGGCCGCGCTGGCGGCCTGGTGGCTGGTCTCCAGCTTCGACGGCCTGTCCCGGGGCGCCGATGGCGGTGCGCGCCACATCGCCCTGCCCATCTATCTGCAGGCCATGGCCGCAGGCGCACTGCTGGGCTGGGCCTACCCCGCCATCTGGCTCAGGGATCGCATCGCCGTGCGCCGGCGCGAACTGCTGCGCATGCTGCCCTTCTTCCTGGACATCATCACGCTGTGCGTGGAAGCCGGCCTGAACATGCAGGGCGCCATGACCCAGGCCGTGGCCAAAGGCCCCCAGGGACTGGTGCGCGACGAATTCCAGCGCGTGCTGCGCGATATACGCGCCGGCAAGGCGCGTGCCGAAGCACTGCGCGGCATGGCCGAGCGCCTGAACGAGCCGAGCGTCGCCAACTTCACCTCCGCCGTGATCCAGGCAGAGAGCATGGGCATGAACCTCGGCCCCGTGCTGCGGGCACAGGCCGATCAGCGCCGCTCCGAACGCTTCATGCGCGCGGAAAAACTCGCGATGGAAGCGCCCGTGAAGATGCTCTTTCCGCTGATCGCCTTCATCTTTCCCTGCACCTTCATCGTCTTGCTGTTCCCCATAGCGATGAAGCTGCTGAACTCGGGACTGTGATGCAGATGCCGCCCTCCCCCTTCCTGGTGCGCCAGGCCTGCGGCTTCTGGCAGCGCCTTGCCGGCCTCATGGGCCAGGCCCAACCCGCCGCCCGCTGCGCATTGCTCATCGCGCGCTGCACCAGCGTGCACACCTGCTTCATGCGGCAGGCCATCGACATCGTCTACCTCGACCGGCAGGGCCGCATCACCGGCCTGCGCCCTGGCGTTGTCCCCTGGCGCTTCAGCCGGGGCGGACGCGGCAGCGCCCATGTGCTGGAGATGCGTGCAGGTGCCATCGCCTGCCAGGGCCTGGTGCCGGGCATGCAGTTGCAGCCCTGGCCCATCGAAGGTGCCGGGGCTGCGCTGAACGTCTGCGCCTTCACCCCTGACGGGTCCAACTCTTAATGCAACGCCGCGGAGGTGCCCACACAACGCATTGCCCAGAACACACCAAAGTGAATTGCCAGCCGGCCCTGCCGGCCTTCCTCCACTACGCATTGAAAAACCGACGGACATGCACCATCCATCCATCACCTCTCCCACAGACCACGGTGCCACGCACATGCGGCTGACACACCCTTCATCCTGGCTACTGGCCTGCGCCGCTGGCCTGGCCCTGACCGCCTGCGGTGGCGGCTCCGGCAACGAAGGCGGCGCGGGAGACCCAGGCCCCGGAGGCACCGCCAGTTCCGGCGTCTTCATCGCCCCCTCAGGCCCGCTGTGCACCAAACTCAGCAGCACGGGCAGCTGTCTGCAACCCACCTCATCGGCCATTGAGGAGTCTGACCTGATCAAACTCATCACCGATCCCGATGCACAAACGTCGTTGATCGATTTCAGCGGCATGGGTGTGATCCACAACACCACACTCACCTATAGCCAGCAGCCGGGCAAGGCCATCGAAAGCAGTTTCATCTACAGCTCCTACGGCATGGCAAGGCGCGACTTCCAGGTAGGGCGCAACACCTTCATCGTGCAGGGCAGGCAGTACCCGCAAGTCACGCACTACCCGGAGGCGGGCCAGAGCCACTACAAGAACATCAGCGGCGATGCAGGCGTCATCTTCCTCGTAGGACCACCGGACCAGCACGAGGAAGGCATCTGGGGCACCACCTTCTCGGAAGGCCAGAACCTCAGCATGGTCGGCCGCATGCCCAACATGCGCAGCGAAAACACCAACTGGATTTCCGCCATCAGACTGCTCACCGACCAGAGCCAGGCGCCGAGCGAGCCGACCGTGACCTATATCGGCAGTGTCAGCACGCTGGCCGGCACGGCACAGCGGCTGGACCCGTACACCACCGACATACTGGACACCGGCGTCAACTACGAGGCGGAATTCAATACGGCCACGGGCAAGCTCACCGGCGTAAAGATCGACTACACAGACCCCAAAAGCCAGAGGCGCACAGTGATGGAAGTGCCAGAGCTGACGTTTGTGAACTCGCAGTTGATCCCTGACTCGCGCAGCCAACGCATCAACGTCGTGCTGGAAGGCCCTGCGAGCGACGTCCGCGCAGATGCTCCACGGCCCGACACACCCCTCACCCGGCAGGACTACACCCTCGATGGCCTCGAAGGCGAAATCACCGGCAAGCAGGCCGAGATCATCCACATCCTCGGCGCTGGCCCCCAGGGCACCATGCAATTGATGCTGATGCGCAAGGACAAGGCCGGACCGGACGTGCCCATCCACATCCCCCTGCCACACCCAAACAGGCCCTGAAGCATGGCCAGCGGGTGGATACAAGCCCGTCCGCCGGCCGCAAACCTGCAGGCATCCTCATGCGCCAGAGCACCTCATTCCGCAGGCCGCGCCAGCGCGGCAGCGCCATGGTCGAGTTCACCGTGGTCGGCCCCATCATCACCCTGCTGGGGCTGGCCCTGCTGCAGTACGGCCTGGTTTTCTTCAACAAGAACCAGATCAATCACGCCAGCTTCATGGCCGCCCGCGCGGGCACCATGGCCCATGCGCGCATGGACGATATCCGTGACGCCTATCTGCGCGCCATGGTTCCGCTGTATGGCGGTGGCAGCAACAGCACCGAACTGGCGGATGCCAAGACAAAGGCCAAGCTCGACCTTGAAGGCCACCTGCGCATAGACCTCATCAACCCCACGCGCGAGAGCTTCGAGGACTGGAGCGAGCCCCACCTGAAAGAGAAATATGGCGTGCCCGCCATCCCCAACGCCGGCCTGGCGCACCGGGACAAAAAAGACATTGGCAGCAAGTCGGGCCAGAGCGTGCAGGACGCCAACCTGCTCAAGATCCGCGTCACCCACGGCTACGAACTCAAGATCCCGCTGGTGCGCGGCATCTACCAGCACTACCTGCGCTGGCTGGACGACGGCAGCGACCCCTTCCACACCGAACTCATCCAGCACGGTCGACTGCCCATCGTCGCGCAGGCCACCTTGCACATGCAAAGCGACGCTATGGAAAGCGATGCCACGGTATCCATCCCCGACACAGGCAACAAGGGCAATCCGCAGGACCCAGGCCAGCCCGATACATCGGAACCCGGTGAACCGCCCGATTGCGAAACCGTGGGCTGCACCACGGTCGGGCCGCCGGGGCCGGGCGATGAGGGCGATGAAGACGACGGCGGCGATGGCACCGGAGATGGAGGAGATGGAAATGGAGATGGAGGCAATGGAGATGGAAACGACAACGACTGTAAAGGGGCTGACTGCCCCAACTGCACGGGAGACGCATGATGTTGAATAGACCCCATCTCACCCCCCTGCTGGGCAGCGCCCTGCTGTGCATCGCCTCACTGCTGGCCCAGGCCTCCCCCGCAGCCGCCGCCCCCAACCTGGGCGGCGGCACCAGCAAATGCGACCCCACCGTGCAAAGCTGCGCCCCCGGCGCGGGCGGCGGCATCGACCTCGGCGG
>NZ_JBICKY010000033.1:0-6183 GCF_043104705.1 Delftia sp. WSY_10
GCCGAGACTTCAACCTGCGGATCGGTATCGGGTTCGCCCGACAGGTCCAGCGTGTCGATCTCCAGCACCTGCAGCGCAGCAGCGCCGGGAATGCGCTCGCGCACCGCAGCCTGCGTCAGCACCAGAGAGATCCCGCTGTCGGCCACCATGTGCGCCAGCCGGTCGGCAGGGTAGTCCGGGTCCAGCGGCACATAGGCGCCACCAGCCTTGAGGATGGCCAGCAGGCCGACCACCATCTCCACCGAGCGCTGCATGGCGATGCCCACGCGGGTCTCCGGCCGCACGCCCAGGGCGATGAGGCGGTGGGCCAGGCGGTTGGCCCGGGCATCGAGTTCGGCGTAGGTCAGTCGTGCGGACTCGCAGGTCAACGCCACCGCATCCGGCCGCTGCTGCGCGCTTGCCGCAAAGCGCTGGTGCAGGCAGGCGGGCTGCGCAGGGTTGAGGGCCGGTCCATTGCGGGTACTGCGGCGCGCACTGCGGTCCAGAAGCTGCGCCTGCTCATAGCCGGGCAGCAGTTGCACCTGGTCCAGCGCGCACTGCGGCGCATGCGCCAGCGCCTGCAGCAGCAGCGACAGATGCGCGCCCATGCGCTGCACCGTGGCCGGCTCGAAGCGCTCGCGCGCATAGGCAAAGCCCAGTTGCAGGCTGCCGTCGGCGCGGCGGCTGGCGTGCAGGGTCAGCTCGAACTGGGCGGCCAGGCCGTCCAGCTCCAGATTCTGGATCTCCAGGCCCGCCAGGCCGGCCGCCTCTTCGTGCTGGTAGTTCAGCATCACCTGGAACAGCGAGCTGCCGTCCAGGCTGCGGCGCGGCTGCAGCGCCTCGACCAGTTGCTCATAGGGCAGGTCCTGGTGGGCCAGGCCCAGGCGGACCCGCTCGGCCAGCTGAGCCAGCAGCTCCTGCAGGCGCATGCGGGGATCGAGCCGGCCACGCATCACCAGCGTGTTGACGAAGAAGCCGACCAGCGGCTGGGCCTCGGGCTGGTTGCGGTTGGCCACGGGCACGCCCACGCGGATATCGGTCTCGGCGGTATAGCGGTGCAGCAGGGCCTGGAACCCGGCCAGCAGCGCCACGAAGAGGGAGGTGCCCTGCTTGCGGGCGCGCTGCTCCAGTCCGGCCACCAGGCTGGCGGGCAGCTCCAGCCGGTGCCAGGCGGCATGCCAGCGGGTCTCGGCGCCCGGCGCGCGGGCATGGTCGGCGGGCAGCTCCAGATGCAGGTCCTGACCACCGGCCAGTTCGGGCAGCCAGTAGTCCAGCAGGCGCTGCCTTTCCCCGGCATCCAGCCAGTCGCGCTGCCAGGCGGCGTAGTCGCTGTAGGCAATGGGCAGCGGCGGCAGGCGGGTCGGGCGCTGCTGCACCAGTGCCGCGTACAGGCCTGCGAATTCCTCCAGCAGGATCTGCATGGAGCGGCCGTCGGAGATGATGTGGTGCATCACCACCACCAGCAGGTGCTGGCGGCTGTCCAGGCGGACGGCGGCCACGCGCAGCAGCGGGCCGCGCGTCAGGTCAAAGGGCGTGAGGCACAGGCGCTCGGCTTCGGCCAGGGCCCGTTCGCGCCGCTGTGCGGCAGGCAAGGGGGTCAGGTCGATCAGCGGCAGCTCCAGGGCCAGCTGCGGCACGATGCGCTGCCGCGCCAGGCCGTCTGGGCTTTCCTCGAACACCGTGCGCAGTCCGCCGTGGCGCTCCAGCAGCACGCCGAACGCCTGCCGCAAGGCCGCCAGATCCAGCTCGCCATGCATCCACGAGGCCTGGGCGATGTGGTAGGCCGAGCTTTGCGGGTCCAGCTTCCACAGGAACCACTGGCGCAGCTGCGCGTGGGACAGGGCTTCGGTCTGGTCGGGCGATGGTGCGCGCACCGGGATGGGGAAGTGCGAGAGATCCAGTCCCTCGGACCGGATCTTTTGCAATGCCAGCGTGCGCTGGGCAGGGCTCAGGCTTGCAAAGCGCTCGGCGATTTGGCGCAGGCGGCCACGGTCCATCAGATATCTCCCAGAGTTTCGAGAAAGGAATCCAGCGCATCGAGCGCCTGCGCATCCGCGCCTGTCGTGCCTGTTTCACCCGCAGCACCCGCAGCATCCGCGCTGCCATGGGCCGGCAGGCGCACCAGGCCCGCCATGTCCTGCAGCACCGGGGTGCGGAAAATGTCCTGGGCGGTCAGCCCCGCAGCGCCTGCCCCCTGCAGCCGCGCCAGCAGTTGCACCACCTTGAGCGAGTGCCCGCCGCGCTCGAAGAAGCTGTCGCGGCGGTCCACGCGGCCACCGCCCAGCAGCTCGGACCAGAGCCCGGCCAGCATTTCCTCGGCCTGCCCCGAGGGCGCCTCGTAGGACTGCCCGGCCGGTGCCTGCGCCGCAGGCAGCGCGGCACGGTCCACCTTGCCGCTGTTGTTCAGCGGCAGCGTGTCCAGCACCACGATGGCGGACGGCAGCATGTAGTCGGGCAGGCCGCTGGCCAGTCTTGCGCGCAGTGCCGCAGCGTCCAGGGGAGGGCCTGCATGCAGTGATGCATGCAGCGGTGCATATAGCGACGCATGCAGCGATGCATGTAGAGATACATGCGCCACAAGGCGCGTATCGCTGCCGGACCCCGCTGCCGTGACCACGGCCTCGCGCACCTCGGGCTGGGCCAGCAGTGCGGCCTCCACCTCGCCCAGCTCGATGCGGTGGCCGCGGATCTTGACCTGGTGGTCCAGCCGGCCCAGGTATTCGAGCGCACCATCGGCATTGCGGCGCACCAGGTCGCCCGTGCGGTACAGGCGTTCGCCAGCCTCACCCGGACCCGCGAAAGGATCGGCCACAAAACGCTCTGCGCTCAGGCCCGGCCGCTGCCAGTAGCCGCGCGCCAGGCCCTGGCCGCCAATGAACAGCTCCCCGGCCACGCCTTGCGGCACGCAGCGCAGTCCTTCGTCAAGCACCAGCAGCCGGGTGGCCGCGATGGCCTGGCCCAGCGTGGCGGCATCGCCCTGCACCTGCTGCAGGCTGGACCAGATCGTGGTCTCGGTCGGGCCGTAGAGGTTCCAGAGGTCCACGCCCGCCGCGCGCAGCAGGGCGATCAGGTCCGGTGCAAGCGCCTCGCCGCCGCACAGCGCTTTCAGCGGCCGTGCCGCCTTCCAGCCACCGGCCAGCAGCAGGCGCCAGCCCGAGGGCGTGGCCTGCATCACGCTGGCGCGGCTGCGCTCCAGCAGCGCCGCCAGCGCGGCCGCGTCGCGCACCTGTTCGCGCCCGGCCACCACCAGCTGCGCGCCCACGGCCAGGGGCAGGAAGATCTCCAGGCCCGCAATGTCGAAGGACACGGAGGTCGTGGCCAGCACCACGTCCTGCGCCTGCAGGCCCGGCTGTGCCGCCATGGACTGCAGGAAGTTGGAGAAGGCCGCATGCCGCACCACCACGCCCTTGGGCCGCCCGGTGGAGCCCGAGGTGTAGATCACATAGGCAGCCTGGTCGCCATGCACCTCGACGCGGGGCGCGCGTTCCGTGCCTGCCTGCGGCCCTGGCTCCGATGCCTCCAGTACCTCCAGTACCTCCAGCGCCTCCAGTTCCAGCACCTTCGGCACGCTGGCGGCGAGCACGGCCAGCCGGCCCGGCGCCAGGCCCGAGGCCAGCACCAGGCAGGCCCCGCTGTCCTGCAGCATGTACTGCATGCGCTCATCGGGCAGCGCCGGATCGACGGGCACGTAGGCAGCGCCCGCCTTGAGGATGGCCAGCAGGCCGGCCACCATGGCGGCCCCGCGCTCGGCCACCAGGCCCACGCGCTGCCCGGGCCGCAGCCCCTGGGCGATCAGGGCCTGCGCCAGGCGGCTGGCCCGCCGGTCCAGATCGCCGTAGCTGAACACCTGCCCGTCCGCGGCCAGGGCCGGGGCCTGGGGCCGCTGCCTTGCCTGCGCCTCGAACATGCGGTGCACCGGCAAGGCCTGCGGCCAGGACCGGGGGTTGCCGGCCTGCGCCAGCAGCGCCTGGCGCTCGGCCGGGGGCACCACGTCCAGCGTGCGCAGGTCGCGGCCGGGCTGCTGCTGCAGCGCCTGCACCAGCGCCTGCAGGGCCTGCTGCATGTAGGCGCAGACACGCCCGGCCCCTACGCTGCGCGCCACCTGGGCGACGAGCACAAAGCCCTGGCCGTCGTCATCCACGGCCATGCCCACGGGATAGTTGCTGCGCTCGGGGCGGCCCAGCACCTGCACGCCGGCCCGGGCCAGCTCTTGCGCAGCGCCCTCGGCCGCGCCATGCCGGTAGTTCAGCAATGCGCCGAACAGCGGCGTTCCCGCAGGCAGGCCGCTGCAGCGCTGGGCCAGCGACAGGCTGGCATGCTCGTGCTGCAGCAGCGCCGCAAGCGCCGCCGCCGTGCTGCGCAGGCCCTGGAGCACGCTGCCTTCGCCCAGCGGCAGGCGCAGCGGCAAGGTGTTGATGAACATGCCCAGCGCCTGCTGGGCACCGGCGCCGCCGTCCATGCGGCCCATCAGCACGGTGCCGAAGACCGGCTCCTGCCTGCCGCTGGTGCGGGCCAGCACCAGCGCCCAGGCCAGGTGGCAGAGCGCGGCGGGGCTGACGCCGTGCGCACGCGCCTGGCGGCGCATGCCCTGGGCCAGTGGGGCGTCCAACCGCAGGCGGGCCTCCTCCATGCCACGGCCATCGCCTTGCACGTCCAGCAGGCCGAAGGCGGCCGTGGGCTCCTGCACATCGGCCAGCATGCGGCGGAAGAACCGCTCGTGCGCCTCGGCCGCCACACCCTGGCGCGCCTGCGCCACAAAGCGCCGGAAGGGCACGGGCACCGGCAGCTCGGCCACGCGGCCCTGCTGAAGCCGCAGCACTTCCTGCAGCAGCAGGTCCAGCGTGATGCGGTCCATCACCAGGTGGTGACTCAGCAGTTGCAGCAGCCAGCGGCCTTGCCCGGCATCGTGCGCGGCCCGCGCCCCTATCATCGGCGCCTGCCGCACGTCCAGGCGCAGGTCGTGGCTGCGCAGTTGCTCCAGCATCTGCGGCACCAGTGCCTCATGTGCCTCATGCACCTCGTGCGACCCATGCGCCTCATCCGCATCAGGCCACTGCAGCTGCAGCGGTGCCTGGCGCAGCACCACCTGCACGGGCTCGGACAGCCCTTCCCAGAGCACGGCCGTGCGCAGGATGTCATGGCGTGCAATCACCTGGTTGAGGCTGTGCACGAAGGATTGCAGCTGCTCGCGCGTCCCGAAGCTCAGCAGGTTGGGCGAGACGAACACATCGCCCCCGGACTGCAGCAGGTGGTGGAACAAAATCCCCTCCTGCAGCGGCGCCAGCGGGTAGATGTCCTGGATGTTGGCCGCGCCACCGGGCACCGCCTGCGCAATGCGCGCAATCTCATCGTCATCCAGCGCCACCAGGGTCAGCATGTCCGGCGTGATCGCCGTGCAGCCTTCGGGGATGCCATTGGGCGGCACGTCGATCTCGCCGGCCACCTGCGCACCTTGCTCACCCTGCTCACCCTGCTGCTCCTGCCGCACCGCCTGCGCAAACTCCGCCAGCCTCGGGTGCTGGAACAGCGTGCGCACCTGCACACGCAGGCCCTGGGCGCGCACGCGCTCCAGCAGGCCCAGGGCGAGCAGCGAATGCCCGCCCAGCTCGAAGAAGCCGTCCTGCCGGCCCACGCGCTCCACGCCCAGCACCTCGGCCCAGATCTGCGCCAGCGTTTCCTCCAACTCGCCCTGCGGTGCCTCATATTGCTGGGCGCTGACCATCTCCGGCTCGGGCAGCGCCTTGCGGTCCACCTTGCCGTTGGCGGTCAAAGGCAGGGCATCGAGCACGACGATGGCCGAGGACACCATGTAGTCGGGCAGTACCTGGCCCAGGCGCTGCTTGAGCTGGCTTTCCTCCACCGCGTCGCGCAGGGAGACATAGGCGATCAGCCTTGCGCCCTCCTTGGCCAAAACCACGGCCTCGCGCACCTCGGGCTGGGCCAGCAGTTGCGACTGCACCTCGCCCAGCTCGATGCGGAAGCCCCGGATCTTGACCTGCTGGTCGGCACGGCCCAGGTATTCGAGTTCGCCCTGGGCACTCCAGCGCACCAGATCGCCCGTGCGGTACAGGCGCTCGCCTGTCTCGCTGAACGGGTTGGCAATGAAGCGCTCTGCCGTCAGTCCTTGCCTGTTGAGATAGCCGCGTGCCAAGCCCTCGCCCGCCACGTACAGCTCCCCGGCCACGCCCTGCGGCAGCAGGTTCA
>NZ_JBICKY010000034.1:0-76411 GCF_043104705.1 Delftia sp. WSY_10
GCCGAGCTCGGCAAAGCCCATGATGGACTGCAGCGGGGTGCGCAGCTCATGGCTCATGTTGGCGACGAACTCCGATTTCACGCGGAAGGCCTCTTCGGCCGCGTCGCGGGCTTCGCGGGTGGCATGCTCGGCTGCGCGGAATTCGCTCACGTCCACAAAAATGCTGAGCACGCCGGTGATCTGGCCCTGGGCATTCTTGACGGCTGCCTTGGAGATCTGCACATCGCGGTAGCTGCCGTCCACATGGGGCAGCCGGGCCTCCAGCACCATGCGCTGGCCCGAGCGCATCACGACCTGGTTGCTGCGCATCTGCAGCAGGGCATCGTCGCGCGAGTGCAGGCCCTTGATCTCGTGGCCGAGCACGGCATAGCGGCCGCGGCCGAAGAAGTCCTCCCAGGCCTTGTTGACCAGGGCCACGCGCTGGTCCGCGTCGGTGACCAGCATGGGCAGGGGCGTGGTCTCGAACAGCAGATGCTGGAAGGCCAGCTGGGTCTGCAGCTCCTGCTGCGCCTTCCAGCGGGCCGTCACGTCCACGGCGCTGCCCGCGAAGCCCACGAGCCGGCCGTCGCGCAGCAGGGGGACGACGGCGATGTCGCAGAGTATTTCCCGGTGGCCCGGCAGCTGGAACATGGCCTGGCAGTTGCGCGGCGCCAGCCGGGCCAGGGGATCGAGCAGGGCCTGGATCTGCGCGCGGTACGGGCCGTCCACGATGTTCTCCAGCGGCTGCCCTACGGCCTCGGAGCTGGGCTGGCCGGTCAGCTGTTCCCAGCGTGCGTTCACGAAGGTCAGCAGACCCTCGCTGTCAGTGCGAAAGATCAGCTCCTGCACGCTGCGCATGAGCACGGCCATCTCATGCTCGCTGCGCGCCAGGCGTGCCTGGGCCTGCTCCATGGCCTGCTGTGCCGTCTTCTGCTCCCTGCGCGTCTTGAGCACCGACCAGCTCAGGCCCAGCACCAGGGCCAGCAGGGCCACGCCGGCCACGAAGAAGGCGAAGGCGTCATCCCTCCAGCGCGCCACCAGGGCTGCGTAGGGCTCCTCCACCACCAGCAGCAGGGGCCAGTTGCGCACGGTGCGAAACGACACGATCTCATGGGAGCCGAGCATGCCCGCGCCGATGTAGGAGCCGAATTCGCTGTGCGGCAGCCATTGCCGGAACAGCGGTGTCTGCAGCACGGCGGTCGCCTGCACGCCCGTGCCCGCATTGGTGCTGGCCAGCGGCCGGCCGTCGTAGGTCAGCAGCACGGCCTCGTAGCTGAGGATCTCCAGCGTGGCCTGGTAGAAGTTGGCCACGGCGTCGGGGTTGATCAGGGCCACCAGCACGGCGGGCATGCCGTTGTCCTGGTGAAAGCCCAGCAGCTGCGGCAGAAACGACACGCCGCGCGGCGACGGGTGCGCGCGGGGCGCCAGGGCCGACAGGCCACGGCCGGGCACCAGCCGGCCCAGCAGGGGCTTGCCGGGCACGACGACGGCGCTCTTGTCGTGCAGCAGCTCCTGCATGTCGATCTGCTGGCCGGCCTCGCCCGCCTGGGTGCTGGCCAGGATGAGTCCCTTGTCGTCGAGCAGGGCCATGCTGCGCAGGTAGGGCAGCTGGGCGATCAGCTGGGCCATGGCGGCCTCGCGCGTGCTGCGCGTGCTGCCGGCGGCCAGGATGGCGGGGTGGTGCGCCAGGCTGGACAGGGCCATTTCGGTGTTCTCGAAGGTCTTGGCCGTCTGGTCCTCCAGCACGCGCGCCAGCAGTGCGGCCTGGGACTTGCTCTGGTCGGCCTCGGCGTGCAACTGGCTCCAGACGAAGAGCACCAGCCCGGCAAGCACGCACAGGGCAAAGGTCAGCACCAGTGCCTTGATGTGGGCGCTGCGTCCGGCACCCAGGAAATGATGCGCGGTAGCTCGATCAGACATGATGAAGATGCTCCATCAGAAATTCCGGGGCGCGACGATGGCGGTCAACCCGTCGTGCGGCACAGGAACGGGCCGGGCCGGCGCGAACGCCTGCGTCCAGTGCCAGCCGCCCGCCAGCCTGCGGCTGGACGGGCCGTCTGCCATGGACAGGTCCACGCGGCCGGTCTCCCGTGCGCGCATCATCATCAGTCGCTCCTTTCAAGGCTGGCCAGGATCTGCAGCAGCCGGGTCGGGCTGAAGGGCTTGACCAGGTATTCGTCGGCGCCCGCATTGAAGCCCGCCTCGCGGTCCTCTGCGCTGTCCCGGGCGGTGAGCAGCACCACCAGGGTATGTCGCAGATCGTAGGAGGTCTTGATGCGACAGCACACCTCCAGGCCGTCCAGCGTGCCGGGCATCATCATGTCCAGCAGCACGATATCGGGCTTGTTGCGCTGGGCCACGGCCCAGGCTTCGTCGGCGGTGGGCACCTCCATGACCTCGTAGGCGCCGGACTCCAGCGTCATGCGCAGCAGTTTGCGGATGTCGGCCTGGTCTTCGACGATCAGTATCTTCTTCATGGTGGACCTTTCACAACGCAGTTGAAGGGGGCTGCGTGAGGCTAAATCATAAATATCAAATTCATCAAATTTATATTGAATTTTTCAATCGTATTTGATGCAAAATTGCTGCCATGTCCGAGAACAGCACCCCATCAGGCCAAATTCCGCACTACACGACTGCCGAGGTGGCAAAGCTGCTGGGCATGGCCGTGCGATCGGTCCAGCTCATGGTCGATCGCGGCGAGCTCGAGGCCTGGAAGACGCCCGGAGGCCATCGCCGCATTACGCGCGCTTCCGTGGAGCGCTGGCGCAGCAGGCAGGGCGAGCGCGCAGCGCCCGGGGTGCCCGGTGCACCAGCGGTGGCACAGGCGCCGGCCCCTGCCCAGGCGGGTTCGGGCACCGGGCAGCGCGTGCTGCTGATCGAGGACTCCGTGCACTTCCAGAATCTGGTGCGCATGCTGGTGCAGCGTCACTTTCCCGACGTCCAGCTGCATGTGGCGAACGACGGGATCACGGGCATGGCGCTGTACGGCCAGATCCAGCCCGATGTGCTGCTGGTGGACATCCTGCTGCCCGACATCGACGGCGCCGCCCTGATCACCACCTTGCGCACCCATGAGCAGTTCGCGCGCTGCAAGCTGCTGGTGGTCACCTCGCTGGAGGCGTCAGAGCGCGAGGCCTATGCCTTCGCATTGGGCGGCGTGCGCGTGATCCACAAGCCCCAGCTGGTGCAGGAACTGCCCGAAGCGCTGGGCGGGCTGCTGGGCGGGCCGGCGGCGTGAACGCGCCCCTTCCCGCGGTCCTGCTGGTCGAGGACGATGCCTCGATTGCGCGGTTCGTTGCGCTGGCGCTGGAGGGCCTGCCCCTCACGCTGGTGTCCTGCACGAGTGCGGAGCAGGCCCAGCAACTGCTGCAAACCCAGCCCTTTGCCCTGCTGATCACCGATCTGATGCTGCCCGGCGCCTCCGGCGTGGAGCTGATCGAGTGGCTGCGCCGCTCGCCGCAGGCGGGCTGCTGCGCCGTGGTCTTCAGTGCCGGCGTGCGGGCCGATGTTGCGCTGCAGCTGGAGCAGTTGAAGGTGTGGCGCGTGCTGCTCAAGCCGGTGTCGGTGGCGCAACTGGTGGACTGCGTGGAGTCGGTGCTCCAGCAGCATGCGCCGCCTCCCCCTCCCAGGCAGGAGGCCGGGACGGGCGAGGGCGCCGATGCGCAGCCGGATGTGCGATCGGATGTGCAACCGGATGCGCCGTCGGACGCGCTCGCCATCGCCAATTTCTTTGGTGGCGACGCAGGCCTGTTCCACAGCTACCGTGACATCTGCCTTGCACACTTGCCCGACGATATCGCCCGGATGGAGGTCCTTATCGCGGAGCAGAACGCCATGGCCCTGCGCAGGCGGGCGCACAGCCTGCAGAGCGTGTTGCGCCTGCTGGGACAGGAGCGGGCCAGCGGACTGACCAGGAGCCTGGAGCAGGCCTGCCTGGCCGGCGACTGGTCCGGTGTCACCGATGTCTGGCGGCCACTGGGCGCAGCCTTGCAGCAGCTGCTGGAAAGCGCAGGCCAGCGCGACCTGCGCGACTGAGCGCCGTGCCGGCCTGCCCCGGCTTCAGCCCGGCGGCCTGCCCCGCAGCCATCCATGCCAGATCCCGGCCGCCGTGGGAACGGCCAGGCAGACGCCGGCCAGCATGTCGCCAAGGCCGCCGTCGCTGAACAGGGCCGAGACCAGGCCGATGGCCGTCAGCACGCCCAGCGCGATGGGCCAGCCCCAGAGGGCGAGAAAGCCCCGGTGTCGCGCGCCGCTCATGCCGAGACCTCCTTGCCGCGCGGCGCGGGCTGCGGGGCCGGCACGCTCTTGCCCTTGTTGATCCACAGGTACAGGCCGGTGCCCAGCACGATGATGCTGGCGATGTCCAGCAGCGCCCAGAGGATCTGCATGGCCCGCCCGCCGTAGTCGCCGAAGTGCAGCGGCTGGGACACCAGCAGCGCCGTCAGATACCAGGGCAGGGCAGGCGCGGCCGTGACCTGGGCGGTCCTGGCGTCCACCAGCACGGGCAGGAACAGGCGCGAGGTCAGGGGCTCGTTGCCGCGCAGGAAGAAGGTGTGGTGGTGCGGGCTGGAGAACGTGGTGCCGGGGAAGGCGATGAAGTACAGCCTGGTGCCCGGCACCTGCTGCTGGGCGGCCTGCAGCGATTGCTGCAGCGAGGCGCGCTCCGCCACCGGCACCGTGTCCTGGCCCTGGTAGGGCGCCAGCACGCTGCTGAGCTGGTCATGCTGCCAGTACTTGATCAGCAGGTCGGCCCAGGTATTGATCATGCCGGTGGCGCCCACCACGAACAGCCACACCAGCGTGACGATGCCCAGCAGGTTGTGCAGGTCCAGCCACTTCAGGCGCGGCTGGCGCGTGCGGCGCACGGTGCCGAAATCGAGCTTGCGCATGAAGGGCGCGTACAGCACCACGCCGCTGACGATGGCGATCAGCAGCAGCAGCCCCATGAAGCCCAGGAACAGCTTGCCCGGCAGCCCCGCGAACAGGTCCACGTGCAGCTTGAACATGACCCACATGAAGCCCTGGTCGAAGCGCGGCTGGGCCAGCAGTTCGGCCGTGCGCGCATCGATGACCACGGAGCGGAAATCGTCCGTGGGCGCCGGCGTGGGCGTCATGGTGACGAACCAGAGGTCGTCGGTGTCGTCGGACTTGGAGACGAACTGCACCACGCGGTCCGGGTGCTGGGCACGGGCCACCTCCAGCACCTTGTCCAGGCTGGCATGGGGCGTGCCCTGGGGCATGGGCGGGGCCTCCACCTCGGTGCCCAGCAGGTGGCCGATTTCGTGGTGGAAGATCAGCGGAAGGCCGGTCAGGCACAGCAGCAGCATGAAGACGGTGCAGACCAGGCTGCTCCATTTGTGCAACCAGGCCCAGGTCTTGATCGTGTGGCTTTGCATGGGGTGTTCTTTTCTCTGACAGAAGGGGGCCGGGGGCCCCCGCCATCACCGCGCCCCCGGCGCCATGCCGGGGGCGGGGCGGTTGCCGGTTGCCGGGGGCTTAGAAGTCCACTTGTGCCGACAGCATCAGCGTGCGCGGTGCGCCCGTGGTGGTGTAGCCGGCGGCAGTCACCCAGTAGCTCTTGTTGCTGACGTTCTCCAGGCTGGCGCGCAGCACCACCGGCTTGCCGGCCACGTGGGTGCGCAGGCGTGCGCCCAGGTCCAGGCGTGTCCAGCCGGGCATGCGCAGGATGTTGGCCGCGTCGTAGTACATGGACGAGGTGTGGATCACGCGGCCGTTCAGGCTCAGGCCCTCCACCCAGGGCGTATCCCAGTCCAGGCCCAGGTTGAAGGTGCGCTCGGGCACGCCGTTGGCATCGTTGCCCTGGTTCACGCCGCCTGCCGTGCGCGAGAGCTTGGCGTTGTTGAAGGCCGCGCTGGCCAGCAGGCGCAGGCCCTTGTGGATCTCGCCGTAGGCGGTCAGCTCCAGGCCGCGGTTGCGTGTCTCGCCGCCGAAGCTGTAGACATTGGTCACCGGGTCTGTCATGGAGCCCGGGCGCTGGATCTGGTAGAGCGCGGCCTGCGTGGTCATGCGGCCCCAGTCCACCTTCACGCCGACCTCGTACTGCTTGGACTTCTGCGGCGCGAACACCTGGCCGGCATTGGCCGTGTTGGGCCCGGCCGTGCCGCCTGCCGACAGGCCTGCCGTGTAGTTGGCGTAGACCGCGACATGGTTCTGCGGCTTGAACACCACGCCGGCCAGCGGCGTCACGGCGCTGGCCTTGTACAGCGTGGTGCCGCTGGCGTTCTTCTGGTCGATGGTCTGGTCGCGCAGGCCCACGGTCACCAGCAGGCGGTCGCTGAACAGCGCCATGGTGTCGGCCAGCGCCAGGCTGTGCTGCGTCAGCTCGGCGTTCTTGGTGGGCGCGCCGCGCACGAAGTCGATGGCAGGCAGGGGCGACGGGTTGTAGATGTTGGAGGGGACGGCTTTGGTGGTCAGCTGGTAGAAGTAGCCGCTCTCGCGGTCCATGTAGTTGGCCGCGGCCACCACGGTGTGGCCGATGGCGCCGGTCTTGAAGCGTGTGCGCAGGCCCACGTCGGCCGAGGTGGTCTTGTTGAACTCGTCGTAGAAGCCGTTGCGCACGGTGAAGTTGCCCAGCGAGTCGATGCGCTGCACGGCCGTGGGGAAGCTCTGGTCGCTGGACACATCGCTGTAGCCCACGCCGCCGTAGACGGAGGTGTTGGCGTTGATGTCGTATTCCACGCGCGAGATCACGGTCTTGGCCTTGTCCAGCAGTTCCGTGCCCGGGTTGAAGTTGGTGCGGCTGTCGGGCACGGCGGGCACCTGGGTGATGCCGGCCAGGAAGGCGCTTTGCGGGCGGAACTCCGTGGTCTTGCCGCTGGTGGTCAGCGCGTCCAGCGACCAGCGCAGGCCCTGGCCTTCGTAGTCCAGGCCCACCGAGGCCAGGCCCAGGCGCTGGCGGCCGCCGTCGATGTTGCCTTCGCCGTTGCGCCACACGCCGTTCACGCGCACGCCCCACTGGTTGTCTTCGCCAAAGCGGCGGCCCACGTCCAGGTGGGTGCCGAACTGGGCCTTGCCCATGTAGGTGGCGGTCAGGCGGTTCAACGGCACGTCGCCCGCGCGCTTGGTCACCACGTTGATGCTGCCGCCGATGCTGCCGCTGGGACCCACGCCATTGGTCAGCGAGCCGGGGCCCTTGAGCACTTCCACGCGCTCGATCACCTCCAGCGGCAGGCGCGTGGAGGGCGACAGGCCGTACAGGCCGTTCACCGACACATCGCGCATGGACAGGGAAAAGCCCCGCACCTGGAAGTCATCGCCATAGCCGCCGCGCGCCTGCAGGGTGCGCACCGAGGCGTCGTTCATCACCACGTCGGCGATGGTCAGCGCCTGCTGGTTCTCGATCAGCTCCGAGGTGTAGTTGGTCGTGCTGAAGGGCACGTTCATCTGGTCGGTCTTGCCCAGGATGCCCAGGTCGCCGCCGCGCGCGATCTGGCCGCCGGCATAGGTCTTTTGCAGTCCGCCGATGGCCTCGGCCTGGTCGCTCACCGTCACCTCCTTGAGGGCCGGGCCCTCGGCCGTCTGGGCCGCCACGCCCACGGCGGCCAGGGCCAGGCCGGCGCCCAGGCATTGGCGGATCAGGCGCGTGAGGGGATGGGGAGCGAAGCGGAAGTCCGCAGGAGTGCTGGGGTGCGTCATGGCAGTCATGTGCAAAGGTTGGAAAAACCGTGAAGAAAAAGCCGGGAAAGGAGGGCAGGCCGGCCGTGGCCCTAGAAGCGCGCGCGCAGCGACACCGTGACGTTGCGCGGATCGCCGTAGTAGTTGTTGAAGTAGGTGCTGTTGGGCGAGAACTTGGCGTAGTAGCGCTTGTCCAGCAGGTTGCTCACGTTCAGCTGCAGCGAGTAGGTGTCGTCCAGGCGGTAGGCCAGCAGCGCGTCAAAAAGCGCATAGCCACCCTGGCGGGTGGTGACATCGCCCACGCTGGCGTAGGCATCGCTTTGCAGCCGCACGCCGGCACCTGCGGTCCATCCCTGCAAGGGCCCCTTGAAGCGGTGGCTGGCAAACAGGCGCAGCGCATGGCGCGGGTCCACGGGCCGCAGCGGCTGGCCCACGTTGGCCTCGGAGGTGTCGCGCAGGTACCTGGCCTGGGTATAGGTGTAGCCGGCCAGCACCTGCCAGCCCGGCGCGGGCTCGCCGGACAGCTCCAGCTCCCAGCCCTGGCTGCGGCTCTTGCCGCCGGCCATGAAGCAGTGGCTGGTCGGGTACCACGGCAGGCAGGGCATGGCCGATGCCGTGTCCTGCATGGCGCTGCCCACGCGCTGGATGCGGAACAATGACACGCTGGCCTGCAGCCGGCCGTCCATGAAACTGCCCTTGAGCCCGGCCTCCAGGTCCTCGCCCCGGGCGGGCGCCAGGATGCTGCCATCGGCGGCCTTCTTGTCCTGGGGGCTGAAGATCTCGCTGTAGCTGGCATAGGCGTCGAGCGTGTCCGACAGCGCATGCACCAGGCCCGCATAGGGCGTCAGCTCGCGGCGCACGCTGTAGCCGCTTTGGGCATTGCCGGGCTCGAGATAGCTCCACCAGCTCAGGCGCGCGCCGGCAATGGCGGTGAGCGAGTCGGTCAGCGACAGCCGGGCCCGCGCGAATCCGCCGTACTGGTGGATGTGGGACACGGGCGATGAATAGGCGTTGCCGTTGCCCTCGCTGTAGAACGGCTCGGGGTAGCTGGTGTATGGATTCCAGCCGCGGATGTCCACATTGCGCAGCGGGCTCACGCCCCAGTAGCCCGTGGCGCCCGTGCTGCGGATGCGCTGCAGGTCGGCGCCCAGCGACAGCTCGTGCCTGCGGCCCAGGGCCTCGAAGGGGCCGCTGGCCAGCAGGCTCAGCGCGTTCTGCGTGCTGCCGTCGCCGCCATAGATGGAGGTGCTGACATCGAACAGATAGGGATTGCTGTCGCTGGCCCTGGAAAACGAGGTCTGCTTGAACCCGTCCGACCGAAAGCGCGTGTGCGCCGCCTGGGCCTTCAGTTGCCAGCCGCTGTCCAGCCGGTGCTCCAGCTCGGCAAAGGCCTGCTGGTTGTGGCGGTCCCAGGTATTCCAGGGCGTGCCCAGGTAGGTGCTGCGCGGCAGGCCGAGCTGGCTGCCGTCGGCGGCGGCGGGCAGGCCGCCCTAGGAGCCCGTGGCCTGCAGGTCCGTGTGCTGCAGGCCGGCCGTGAGCGTGGTGCGCGGCCCCAGGTCCGCCTCCAGCACGCCGTACAGGCCCAGGCGCTTTTCCTTGCGCGCGGTCTGGAACGATGCCTTGTCGTCCGCCAGCGCCACCAGCCGGCCGCGCAGCGTGCCGGCTGCGTTCAGAGGGCCGGACAGGTCGGCCTCCATGCGCTGGCGGTCCCAGGAGCCCAGCGTCAGCGCGGCCGAGCCCTGCCATTGCGCCGTGGGCCGCTTGCGCACCATGTTCACCATGGCCGAGGGCGAGCCCGCGCCACGCAGCAGGCCCGTGGCGCCGCGCAGCACCTCCACGCGGTCCAGCATGGCCGTATCGGGCTGGATGAAGGTGGAGGCCGAGGCCACCTGGTTCACATTCAGCCCGTCCACCTGCAGCGAATCGATCTGGTAGCCGCGCGAGTAATAGGCGATGCGCTCGCTGTCGATGTACTCCACCGTCACGCCCGGCGTGTGCTGCAGCACGGCATGCAGGTCGGGCAGGGCCTGCTCGTCCAGCCACTGGCGCGTGAGCACGGTCACGGGCTGCGGAATGTCGCGCACCGACTGAAGCCCCTTGTAGCCCGTGACCAGGCTGGCGGCATAGCTGTCCGAGGTTTCGGTCGTTGCACTGGCCGGCGCCGTGGCCCGGACGTTGACGGTGCCCAGCATCTGGCCGCCCGTGCCCGAGGCCGCCGCTGGCAGGGGCCGCAGCGTATAGACGCCGCCGGACTCGTGCACGGCCTGCAGCGCCGTGCCCTCCAGCAGCCTCGCAAAACCATCGTCCACGGCATAGCGGCCCTGCAGGCCCGGCGACTGCCGCCGACCCAGTTGGGCCGCATCGAACGAGAGCGCCACACCGGCCTGGTTGGCGTACTGGGCGATCACATGCGCGAGAGGTCCGGCGGCAACGGAAAAGCTGCGCTGCGCCGCCTGGGCTGACGACGCCGCCCGGGAGGGTGCCGGCGCCGCAGCGGCCAGCAGCAGCGCGATTGCCAGCAGCACGGCGCTGCCCCTGGACGCACGCCACCCCGGGGCGGCGGGGCAGCCGTGCTGGGGCTGTCGGGAGTGCGGGCGTGGCATGGTGGCTGGGAAAAGTGGCGTGACTCCCCGTATGCCGAACAAGCCATGCCCATCCTGCAAGTTCGGCTGGACTTTTTTTGCGCTGCCGCTGAGATTTTCTCCCTTATTTCCCGTTGATCACCAGGTGGATTAAGGCTGGATTGCTATGGTTTTATTTTTCCAGCCAACGCATCAGGACACCACCACCGGCCTGGGCTGGCGCGTCCCCGCCAGCGCCAGGCCCGCGAACAGCATCAGCATCAGGCCGTAGGCATAGGTCACCGGCAACAGGCCGAAGCGCGCGGCGGCCATGCCCGCCGCGATGGCCGGCATGCTGAACGCCAGGTAGCTGGCAATGTAGATGGCCGAGATCAGGGCGCCGCGCTCGTGCGGCTCGGCCAGCGGGACCACGCTGCGCAGCGCGCCCTGGAAGCCCACGCCGAAGCCCGCGCCCGCCACCACCGAGGCGCCCAGCACCAGGGGCAGGCTTTGCAGATGGGCGCCGACCAGCAGCAGGGCCACCCCGGCCAGCAGGCCGCTGCCGCCGAACTGCAGCATGGCGCGCGGCGCGCGGCTGCGCAGCGTCCAGATGGCGGCGGCGGCGCTCAGCGTGTTGATGCACACGGCAAAGCTGGCGGCGACCTCCGAGCCCGTGACCGAGCGGATCATCGAAGGGCCCAGCGACAGGTAAAAGCCCCCCAGCGCCCACACCGTGATGCTCATGGGCAGCACGCGCATGAAGTCGGCCCGGGCCTGGCCCGGAATCCGCACGCGCGGGCGCATGGCGGCCAGTGCGCCGGGGCGGCGCGTGCCCGTCTCGGGCAGCACGGCCATGGCGGCGGCCACGGCCACGAAGATCAGCGCCATGAGCCAGAACACCAGGCCCAGCTGCTGGCGCCACAGCTGCGCGAACTCGCCCGCCACGACAATGCCCGCCGCCATGCCGACCATGGGCGCCATGGTGCTCACCAGCGTGCCGCGCTCGCGGTGCAGATCCAGCAGCGCCGCGCCCATGGCCGCACTGGCCATGCCGGTGGCAAAGCCCTGCAGCACGCGCGCCAGCACCAGGGCCTGCACGTCGCCCGCGCGGGCGAACACCGCCAGCGAGACGATCTCCAGCACCAGCGCCGCCAGGATCACGGGCTTGCGGCCCAGGTGGTCCGACAGCGCGCCCGTGGTGAGCAGGGCCAGCAGCAGGCTCAGCGCATAGACCGCGAAGACCAGGGTCAGCATGCCGGAGGAAAAGCCCCAGTCCTGCTGGTAGAGCCTGTACAGCGGCGTGGGCGCGCTGGAGGCCGCGAAGAAGCTGCCCAGGCCGAAGGCCAGGACGGCCAGGCTGCGGCCGGGCCGGGCAGCGGAAGTGGAGTTGGATGGTTGCAGTACCGACATGGTTAAGAGCCCTGCTGCACAATTAATGCAAAGTTTTTGCGTTAGTGAATTCTGCGCTTGTGCGCTGTTAACGCAAATTTTTAGCTTTAATAACCATGAGCACGCAAGTCCCATCCCTTTCCAAAACAGGCGGTCCCGCCCGTCCCGGCGGACGCAGCGCGCGCATCCAGGCCACGGTCTACCAGACCGTCAAGGGCCTGCTGGAAACCATGCCGCGCGAGGAACTGAGCTTTCCGCTCATCGCCGCCCAGGCGGGCGTGACGCCGTCCACCCTCTACCGGCGCTGGGGCGACCTACAGCAGCTGCTGGCCGATGTGGCCGTGGAAATCATCCGGCCCACGGCGCCGCCGCTGGACACGGGCACGCTGGAGGGCGACCTGCTGGCCTGGGCCGAGCAGTTCCTGGAGGAGTCGGCCTCGCCACTGGGCCGCACCATGCTGCGCGACATGGCCGCCGCAGCGGGCAACGAGCACACGCCCTGCGCCTGCGTGGAAATCCTGCGCGGGCAACTGGCGCAGATCGGCGAGCGCGCAGCGCGGCGTGGCGAGGCGATGCCCGCTGCGGACACCCTGATCGACGCGCTGGCCGCGCCCATCGTCTACCGCGTGCTGTTCGACCTGCCGCCGTCCCTGGAACACGTGCAGGCACGGGTGCGCGGCCTGCTGCAGGCTGAAACGGCCTAGCCCTTCAGCGCCCGCGCCAGCACCTCGAAGATCCGCGCATCCGAGCACTGCGCCACATTGAAGCGCAGGAAATCGCCTGCGCTCTGCGACTGGCTGAAGGCATTGCCGGGCGCCAGCACCACGCCATCTTCCAGGCAGGTGCGCGCAAGCGCCGTGGCATCCATGCCCCCGGGCAACTGGCACCACAGGAACATGCCGGCCTGCGGCACCAGCCAGGGCTTCATGCCCAGGGCCTGCAGCCGCGCGGCCGTGCGTTCCATCTCCTGCGCCAGCCGCAGCCGCACGGACTCCATGTGCCTGCGGTAGCCGCTGTCGGTCAGCGTGCGCAGCACGATGTCGGCGGCCATGCGCCCGCCGCCGAAGTTGGTGGCGATCTTCAGGTCCGCCAGGTCCTGCGTCCAGTCGGGCCGCGCCGCGATGAAGCCGCAGCGCAGCGAGGCCGACACGGTCTTGGAGAAGCTGCCGATCTGGATCACGCGCGACAGGCCGTCGAAGGCCGCCAGCCGGGGCGCCGCATGGGTCTCCAGGTCGCAGAAGATGTCGTCCTCCACGATCACCAGGTCCGAGCTGTCGGCCAGCTTCAGGATGCGGTGCGCCACCAGTGGCGACAGCGTGGCGCCCGTCGGGTTGTGGATGGCCGAATTGGTGATGTACAGGCGTGGCGAGTGGGCCTGCAGCGCGTCGGCGAACCGGGCCACGTCGGGCCCCTGCGGCGTGTAGGGCACGCTCACGGCCTGCACGCGGTGCGCCTTGAGCAGCGCATGGAAATTGAAATAGCAGGGATCGTCGATCAGCACCGTATCGCCGGGCTCCAGCAGGAAACGGCAGACCAGGTCGATGGAGTGCGTGCCCGACTCCGTCAGCAGGATCTGCTCGGGCGAGGTCTCCAGCCCCATGGCGGCCATGCGCCGCGCCAGCAGGCGGCGCAGTGCCGGGTGGCCCAGCGGCGTTGCGTACTCCGTCAGCTCCAGCGTGCCCGAGCGCGCCAGGGAGCGCAGCGCGCGGCGCACGCCTTCCTCGTACAGCCATGAAGGCGGCAGCCAGCCGCAGCCCGGCTTGAGCGCGTGGGCATCTGCCTGCAGCGACTGGCGGGCCAGCCACAGGGGGTCGACCTCCCTGTCCACGCGCGGCCCGATACCGCCCAGCGCCAGCGGCGCCACCGGCCCCGCCACATAAAAGCCCGAGCCCGGGCGCGAGGCGATCACCCCCTCGGCCGCCAGCCGCTCATAGGCCTCCACCACCGTGGACACCGACACCTGCATGGCCTGCGCCTGCGCGCGCACCGAGGGCAGGCGCGTGCCGGGCAGATAGGTGCGCGCGGCAATGCGCGACTGGATGTCCTCCATCACCGCCTGGATGCGTGTGCCGCTGCGCATGGCTGCTCTCTCTTCTGTAGTGGAT
Source organism: Delftia sp. WSY_10 (assembly GCF_043104705.1). NCBI lineage: Bacteria > Pseudomonadati > Pseudomonadota > Betaproteobacteria > Burkholderiales > Comamonadaceae > Delftia > Delftia sp. WSY_10. The sequence continues at coordinate 13,673 of NZ_JBICKY010000034.1, forward strand.
TTGTGTGCATAACAGTTCTTTTGAATTGTATTGGACTGTCTATGGAAGATCCGGCCGTGCAATGGCCCACTGCCTGCTGCAAACCAAGGAGCTTTTTGATGGACAAGACAAGCAGCGGGTGGATCAACGGATTCATCGGCGTGGCGATCTTTGCGGGATCGCTGCCGGCCACCCGCGTGGCGGTCGCCGACCTGGACCCCACCTTCCTGACCTGTGCGCGCGCCAGCATCGCGGCATTGCTGGCCCTGGCCATGCTGCTGGCGCTGCGCCAGCCCCGGCCCGCGCGTGCCGACATGCCTTCGCTGGCGCTGAGTGCGCTGGGCGGCGTGGTGGGCTTTCCGCTGCTGACCGCGCTGGCGCTGCAGTACGTCACCTCGGCGCATTCCATCGTCTTCGTGGGCCTGCTGCCCCTGTCCACGGCCGTGTTCGCCGTGCTGCGCGGCGGCGAGCGGCCGCGCCCGGCCTTCTGGCTGTTCTCGCTGGCGGGCGCGGCCTTCGTGGCCGGCTATGCGGCCGTGGGCGGGGCCGGGGGCTCGCTGCGCGGCGACCTGCTGATGCTGGCCGCCATCATCGTCTGCGGCCTGGGCTATGCCGAGGGCGCGCGCCTGTCGCGCACGCTGGGCGGCTGGCAGGTCATCAGCTGGTCGCTGGTGCTGGCCCTGCCCGTCATGCTGCCGGCCGCCCTGCTCAGCATGCCGGCATCGCTGGCCGATGTGGGCCGGCCCGCATGGCTGGGCCTGGCCTATGTCTCGCTGTTCAGCATGCTCATCGGCTTTGTGTTCTGGTACCGGGGCCTGGCCCAGGGCGGCATTGCGGCCGTGGGCCAGATCCAGCTGCTGCAGCCCTTCATGGGCCTGGGCCTGGCGGCCCTGCTGCTGCATGAACAGGTGAGCTGGGGCATGGTGCTGGTCACCATGGCCGCCGTGGTCTGCGTGGCCGGGGCCAAGAAGTACGCGCGCTGAGCCCGTCCGGCGTGGTGCAGGGCGTGGTGCGGGGGGAGCGATGCAGGGCGGTCAGCGCCCGGCCTCGCGCATCACCTGCCGTGCGAACTCTGCGGCCGAACCCTCGAACGGCTGGTTGCTGGCCGCCTCCAGCCGGCTGCGGATGGCCGGCGCGCGCAGCGCCTGGGCCACCGCGGCATTGATGCGCTGGGCCAGCGCTGGCGCCATCTGCGGCGGCGCGAACAGGCCGAACAGCGAATCCAGATTGGCCTGCGCATGGCCCAGCTGCGCCAGCGTGGGCACATCGGGCAGGGCTGCCAGCCGCTGCGGCGCGCCCACGGCCAGGGCCTTGAGGCGGCCCGCGCGCAGCGCCTGCAGCTGCAGCGGCGCCACATTGGTGGACAGCAGCTCGAAATGCCCGGCCAGCGCATCGTTGAGCTGCTGGCCCCCGCCCTTGTAGGGCACATGCACGATGGGAATGCGCGTGGCCTGCTCTATGCGCTGCAGCACGGCGTGGCCCGTCGTGCCCTCGCCCGTGGTGGCCCAGCGTATGCCGCCGGGCATGCCGCGCGCCTCGGCCAGCATGCCCTCGAAATCTGCGGCCTTCAGCGCCGGCGTGCCCACCAGCAGCATGGGCGTGCGCATCACGCCGGCCACGGGCGTCACGGAGGCTGCGGCCAGGCCCACGGCGGTGGCGGCGGCAAAGACCAGGGTGCGGCCGTCGGGCGCGCTGCGCGCCAGCAGCTCCAGCGCCACGGTGCCGCTGGCGCCGGGGCGGTTGTCCACGATCACGGCCGTGCCCCATTGCTGCGCCAGTTGCTCGGCCAGGGCGCGGGCCACCATGTCGCTGACACCGCCTGCGGGGTAGGCCACCACGATCCGCACGCTGGCGCCCGGCCAGGCGGGCCGGGCCGGCAATGCCTGGGCGGGCCAGGCCAGCGCGCAGGCGCCCGCCGCCAGCAGGGCGCGCCGGCCGGTATCGGTGCCTTGGGGTGCCCGCATGCCTCAGCCGCCCGGCGCCTGGTGGCGCTGCGCCAGCTCGCGCGCCAGGGCGATGAAGGTGGCCGCGGGTCCTGCGCCGCCGGTTTGCGTGCCGGCCTCGCGGTGCACCAGGGTGAGCGGGGCGCTCAGCCGCACGGCGGGCTCGAAGGCGCGGTAGACCACGGCCTCGGGATGGGCGCCGCGCACCGAGGCGGGCACGATGGACAGGCCCACGCCCGCCGCCACCAGGTTCACATTGGTCATCATGCGTTCCACCTCGGCGGCCACCTCCACCTGTACCTTGTGCCGGGCGCACAGCGCCAGCAGGTTCGCATACAGCCCCGGCGCGCCCGTGCGCCGCACAAGGATCAGGCGCTCGCCATCGAGCTGCCTGAGCGCCACGGGCCGCGATGCATCGCGCGCCAGCCGGTGGTCCACGGGAATGGCCAGCAGCGCGGGCTCCTGCAGCAGCGTCTCGAACACCAGGCCTTCGGGCCGGGCCACCGGCACGCGCAGAAAGCCGCAGTGCATGCGCCCGGCCTGCACGGCCTCGGTGATCTCGGCGGCATTGTTCTCGCTCACATCCAGCGCAATGTCGGGATGGCGGCCACGGCACAGGCGCAGCACCTCGGGCGTGAAGGCATGGGCCGCCGCCGAGCTGGTGAAGCCCACATGGATGCGCCCGCGCTCGCCGCGCGCAAAGGCCTGCATGCGGTCGCGCATGGCGGTGAAGTCGGCCAGCAGCCGCGTGGCCTCGCCCTGCAGCTCCAGGCCCGCGTCGGTCAGGTCCACGCCCTTGGGGTGGCGCCGGAACAGGGCAATGCCCAGCTCCTCCTCCAGCGCACGGATCTGCTGCGACAGCGGCGGCTGCTGCATGCCCAGCAGCTCGGCCGCGCGCGTGATGTGGCCGGTATCGGCCACGGCCAGGAAGTAACGGAGATGGCGCAGTTCCATATATGTGAAAAGTATCCAGCCGATATCCTAAAAATCTTTGAAATATTGGACAAGCCTCTACAGAATCCCATCCAGTCACCGATGCGACCGCTTGCCGCGGCGCGGCAGGTGACTTCCAACAAGAAGCCAAGACAGGAGACAAGACATGCAAGCATCCGCGTATTTCCCCCTGCGTCCCGCCAGCGCCTCGCTGCTGGCCGCGCTCGCCCTGGCCGGCTGCGGCGGCGGCTCGGCCGTGCTGCACGGGCCGGTCACCTCCATCGAGACCGCGCCCAAGAGCACGGCCTGCCCTGCCGAGATTCCTGCGGGCATCAGCTGCTGGGCCGGGCAGGACTCCAAGGGCGCCTACTACCTGATCGCCAAGCCCGCGCAGTGGAACGGCACCCTGGTGCTGCACGCCCACGGCGGCCCGGACCTGGCCGCGCCCACCGCCGCCCGTGCGGCCGAAGACCTGGTGCGCTGGTCCATCATGGTGCGCGCAGGCTACGCCTGGGCCGGCTCCACCTACCGCCAGGGCGGCGTGGAAGTGCGCGCCGCCGCAGAGGACACCGAGCGCCTGCGCGGCATCTTCCGCCAGCATGTGGCCAAGCCGCAGCGCACCATCCTGCACGGCCAGTCCTGGGGGGCGGGCGTGGCCGCCAAGGGCGCGGAAATGTTCAACGAGCAGACCGTGGGCGAGCGCCCCTACGACGGCGTGCTGCTCACCAGCGGCGTGCTGGGCGGCGGCACCCATGCCTATGACTTCCGCACCGACCTGCGCGTGGTCTACCAGTACCTGTGCGGCAACCACCCGCGCCCCAATGAGCCGCAGTACGCGCTCAACCTGGGCCTGCCCGCTGACGCCAAGATGCGCCAGGCCGACGTGGCCCTGCGCGTGAACGAATGCCTGGCGCTGGACAAGCCCGCCGCCCAGCGCACGGCCGCGCAGCAGGCGAAGATCGACACCATCACCAAGGTCATCAAGATCCCCGAAAGCGCCATCCAGTCGCACATGAACTGGGGCACCATGCACTTCCAGGACATCTCGGCCAAGCGCACGGGCGGCGCCAGCCCCTTCGGCAACGAGGGTGCGGTCTATGCCGGCTCGCCCGACGATGCCGCGCTCAATGCCGGCGTGCTGCGCTACCGCGCCGATCCTGCGGCCTACCGCAAGTTCGCCGATGACACCGACCCCGTGGGCAGGATTGGCGTGCCGGTCCTCTCGGCCAAGTGGATCAGCGACCCCACCGCCTTCGTGGAGCTGGATGCGCGGTTCCGTGCGGTGATGCAGCAGGGCGGCAGTGGGGACCGGCTGGTGCAGACCTTTACGCGGCAGGGGACGCACAGCTATATCAGCGATGCGACCTATCCCACGTTGATGACTGCGTTGATGCAGTGGGTGGAGGCGGGGGTGAAGCCGACTGCGGCTGGGATTGCTGCGGCCTGTTCTGCTAATGAGGCCAAGTTTGGGGTGGGGTGTAGTTTTGATGCGGCTTATGTGCCGGCTGCGTTGGGGGCTCGGGTGCCTGAGAGGCAGCGGCCTTCTTTGCAGTGAGCGGGTTTTTGACCCTGCCGGGGGGGGGGGGCGAGGCCGGGTTTCGGCCCGGTGGCCGACCTCCTTTTCTTTGATTCGTCACCGGTACGCCCGCCGAAGAAAAGGAGGCAAAAGAAAGACGACCCGGATGTCCGCGACCCCTTCGCTGCGCTGCGGGGCAACCTGCGTCGGGCCGCCTGCGGGGTTCGCCGCAGAACTCACTGCGCGCTCCGTTCAGACAGCTGCGGCGAGTCAGTTGACGAAGCAGTCCTGTCCTTCGGCAGGACTGCAAGCCCGCAGGCGGCCCGACGCAGGCGCTGACATACGGGGAGTGGGCTCGGGCCTTTGCTGCGCTCGGCCTGGTGTTTTTTAGCGGGGCATGTTGGTTCTGGTGGCGGGGGCCAGTTGCGCCGCGAACTCGCGCGCGGCCGCACTGTAGCTGGCGCCTCGGCGCCACAGCAGGCCTGCGGTGCGGATGAGCTGGGGGGCGACCAGGTGGATGGCCACCATGTCCGTGGCCTGCTGGGCGGCGCGCTCGGGGACGATGGTGGCCATGTCGCCCCAGCGGCACAGCGCGATCAGCGATTCCACCGAGCCCATTTCCGCGCGCAGCAAGGGCGTGACGCCTGCGGTGCGCAGCCCGTCCTCGATCAGGCTGCGCGTGTAGAACGTGCGCGGCAGCAGGGCCAGGGGCACGCCGGCCAGCGACTTGACGGACAGCGTGCGGCGCCCGGCCAGCGGGTGCGAGGGGTTGACCAGCAGCATCATGCGTTCGTCGAACAGCGGCAGCGCGTCCAGCTCGGCGCGCTGGGGCGGGTGAAAGCTCACGCCCAGGTCCAGGCTGCCGTCCAGCAATCCCTGCTCCACGGGCGGGGCCAGCAGCTCGATCACCACCACGTTGACCTTGGGATAGGCACGCATGAAAGCCGCCACGGCCGGGGCGACCAGGGTGTTGAGGAAGGTGGGAATCACGCCGATGGTCAGCGTACCGGTCTGCAGCTCGCTGAGGTCGGCCAGGGCCATGCGCCCGGCCTCCACCTCATGCAGCGCGCGCTCCGCATAGTTGCGGAACACAACTCCGGCCTGCGACAGCTTCAGCCCCCGGCCAATGCGCTCGAACAGCGCCATGCCCAGCTCCTCCTCCAGCTGGCGCAGCCCATGCGAGAGCGTGGACTGCGTGACATAGAGGTTTCTGGCCGATGTCGTCAGGTGCTCGGTCTTGGCGATATCGACAAAGTAGCGCAGCTGGCGCAGTTCCATGGGTGAAGGCAAGGGGGTGTTCGGCGGGCCAGTTTCTCACAGAGATACGGGCGCGCCGCACAGTTCACTCGCCGTCGTCCTGGTCCACGAACTCCACCAGCTCCGGCAGCATCTCCAGCTGCTGGATAGCATCCTTGAGCCGCAGGCCGAAGCGTGATTCCGGCCGCCCGAAGGCGCCCTGCGCCAGCCGCAGCGCCGCTGTTGCCTTGATCCACTCCACCTCGAAGGCATAGCGGTCCGCATGCTGCTGGACACTCATGCGCTTGATGTGCTCCAGCGCCAGCTCCACGGCGCAGTCCACATCGACTTCGCTGTCGTCCCTGTCAGGATCGTCGACCATCAGTTCGATCAACTGCTGCAGCGTGCTGTGCACCAGGCCCAGCGAGGCGTGCATGGCCTGCCGCCAAGTGGGAAGAAAAGGTGGTTGGGGAGAAGACGCCTGTGCGGCGATGAGGGGGTGCATATCTTGGTTCCTGCGTGAATCAAGAGAACCACTCGCTACCCTACGACAGGCGACGGGTGGACGGGATGTTCGTAACACGCACGCAGACGTGCGGCCATCCTTGCGGGTAGGCCCATCCCGTCCAAAACCGATCGAAGCGAATGCGTGCTGACGCACCCGCCCCAGGTATCTGGACATGACAAAGCCCCCTTTAAGGTGGGGGCTGCACCTCTACGTGTTTGGTGTTACGACACACCAAGCCTTTCGGCTCGCCGCAAGTTTAACGGCTGCGTATCAAGAAACCAGGCCGAGCGCAGCGAAGGCCCGAGCAAGCTCCCCGTATGTCAGCGCCTGCGTCGTGGCGGTTGTGGGGTTGCAAGCCTGCCGAAGGACAGGCTTGCTTCGTGATCTGACTCGCCGTGATGTTTGAACGTAGCGCGCAGCGCGAAGTGAGTTTCACGGCGAACCCCGCAACCGCCACGACGCAGGTTGCCCCGCAGCGAAGCGAAGGGGTCGCGGACATCCGGGTCGCCTTTGCTTTGCCTACTTTCCTTCGGCCGGCGTACCGGTGGCGAAACAAAGGAAAGTAGGTCGGCCGCCGGGCCGAAACCCGGCCTCGAAAAGAAACCCCCCGGCAGGGACAAAAAACAGCACCAGACCAAGTCCAGACCAAGTCCAGACCAAGTCCAGAACAAGACCAGAACAAGACCAGAACAAGACCAGAACAAGACCAGAACAAGACCAGAACAAGACCAGAACAAGCCCCCCCACCTGTCACACCCCTGTAAACCCCCACCAACAAACTCCCCCCCTTCACTACCCCCACAAAAACCACATGCCGCTGAGCAAACTCCCCACATTGCAATCCCTGCTCCTGTCCCGCCGCCTGGCGCTGAGCGTCCTGGCCAGCGCCGCGCTGGTGGCCGCCTGCGGTGGCAGCGACAGCAACGACAGCACGACGCCCCCGGTGGCCAGCCAGCCCGCGACGGCCACGCTGGCCGTGCTGGAGACCACGGATCTGCACTTCAATGTGCGCAGCTATGACTATTTCAAGCTGGCCGAGGATGCCTCCTACGGCTTCGAGCGCACGGCCACGCTGGTGCGCGCGGCGCGCAAGGAGTTTGCCAATACGCTGCTGGTGGACAACGGCGACACCATCCAGGGCACGGCCCTGGCCGATTACGAGGCCGAGGTGGCCAAGATCCCCTGCACGCAGCAGCTGTCCATGTACAAGGCCATGGGCGCGCTGGGCTTCGATGCGGGCACGCTGGGCAACCATGAGTTCAACTACGGCCTGCCCTTCCTGAACCAGGTGCTGGGCGGCGGCCTGGACGTGGACGGCGTGGACAAGTCGGTCAAGTGCGCGGGCAATGGCTTTCCGGTGGCGCTGTCGAATGTCTACAGCAGCAAGACCAAGCAGCCGCTGGTGCAGCCCTACGTGATTCTGGAGCGCAAGATCGCGGCCAAGGACAAGGATGGCAAGGCGGTGGAGCTGCCCATCAAGATCGGCGTGATCGGCTTCACCACGCCGGGCATCATGAACTGGGACAAGCGCTATCTGGAGGGCAAGCTCTACACCGAAGGTGCCGTGGAGTCCGCCCAGAAGTACCTGCCCGAGATGCGCGCCAAGGGCGCCGACGTGGTGGTGGCCATGCTGCACGGCGGCCTGGATGGCGCGGCCTACTCGCCGACGATGGAAAACCCCGGCCTGCACCTGAGCAAGGTGGCCGGCATCGACGCCATGGTCATGGGCCACCAGCACGGCGTGTTCCCCGATACGGCGGCCACGCCGGCGTTCACGCAGGCGGGCGTGGACAACAAGGCGGGCACCATCAACGGCGTGCAGTCGGTGATGGCCAGTTCCTGGGGCAAGGCGCTGGGCGTGATCCAGCTGGCGCTCAAGTGGGACGGCAAGCAGTGGAGCGTGGACAAGAGCGCGGGCAAGAGCGAGCTGCGCAATATCCAGACCGGCAAGGACGCCGCAGGCAAGGCCACCTACGTGGCCGTGGACCCGACGGTGGCACCGCTGATCGAGAGCCAGCACCAGGCCGCCATCCAGTACGTGAAGACGCCCATCGGCAGCACGGACTTCCGCATGAGCACGCTGTTCGCCGATGTGGGCGACCCGGGCGCCATCCAGATCGTCAACCAGGCGCAGCGCGACTATGTGGCCGACTATGTGAAGGCCAGCCTGCCGCAGTACGCGCAGCTGCCCGTGCTGTCGGTGAGTGCGCCGTTCAAGTCGGGCTTCCAGGGCGGCGCCGACTACACCGACGTGGCCGTGGGCCCGCTGGCCATCTACAACGCGGCCGACCTGTACCTGTACCCCAACACCGTGTATGCGGTGAAGGTGAATGGCGCCGACATCAAGGACTGGCTGGAGGCCGCTGCCAAGCGCTTCAACCAGATCGATCCGGCCAAGACGGGTGAGCAGCAGCTGATCAGCACCTTCCCGGGCTACAACTTCGACATGTTCACCACGGCCGATGTGCAGTACGAGATCGACGTGACCCAGCCCGTGGGCAGCCGCATCAAGAACCTGCAGTACCTGGGCAAGGCCATCGACCCCGCGCAGGAGTTCGTGATCGCCACGAACAACTACCGCGCCACCAGCGGCAAGAGCTTCATCGCCAAGCTCGACGGCTCCAGCGCCATCTGGGCCTCGCCGGACGCCAACCGCGATGTGGTGATCGGCTACGTGCGCAAGAACGGCAGCATCACGCGCGCTGCCAATGGCGCGGCCAAGAGCTGGCGCTTCACCAAGGTGGCCACCTCGGCCAACGTGGTGTTCAGCTCCGGCGCCAACGCGCTGCCGGTGGCACAGGCTGCGGGCCTGGCCAACATCTCGCTGGTGGCGGCCGATGACGGCTCGGGCAAGGGCACGTCCAAGTACCGCCTGGATCTGTCGAAGTAAGCCGGACCGGCCATCAAAAAGCCCCGTGCCTGGCGCACGGGGCTTTTTGCATTGGTGGCGGCTTTCTGCGTGTTGAGCGGGTTGAGCTTGTTCAGCGTGCTCACCGAGCAGGAGGCATCTCGAACACCAGGCAGGTGGTCGTGGCATGGGCGTAGAGCGTGCCGTCGGGGCCGACCAGGCGCGCCTCGGCCGTGGCCAGCTGGCGGCCGCAGTGCAGCACGCGGCCTTCGGCGCGCACGCGCGGCACGCGCGGGGTCAGGGCCTTGACCAGGTTCACGCCCAGCTCGGCCGTGGTGTAGCCCCGGCCCGGCGGCATGCAGGTGTGGACGGCGCAGCCCAGCGCCGAGTCCAGCAGGGTTGCGAACCAGCCGCCGTGCACCGTGCCCATGGGGTTGAGGTGGTTGGCGCCGGGGCGGCCCTGGAAGACGGCGCTGCCTTCGCCCACGGAAATCAGCATGAAGTCCAGCGTGCGTGCAATGGGCGGGTAGGGCAGTTCGCCGCGCAGCATGGCCTGCATCAGCTCCAGCCCGCTGCGGCCTGCGACCTGGTCGGGGCGCGATACGCCTGCGCCGGGGCCGGCGTCCAGCCGGAGGGTGACCGCCTGTTCCTCGTCCAGCCAGGCTTGCAGGGCAGGGGAGATGGCGCTGGAGGTGACGCTGGAGGTTGTGTTGCGGGCGGCCTGCTCCGGGGAGTGGGTGCGGGTGTCCATGGAATGTCTCTCTTTCATTGGGAAAAGTGCGGGCTCCAGGCTGTCTGGGATGGCGGCGTGGATATTATTGTATCTACAACAGTTGTATATGCAATAATCTGCGCCATGCCAGTGAATCCAGACATCCTCGCCGTGCCCCAGGGCTGCACCAACCACCGCGTGCGCCAGCTCATGCGCAGCGTGGGCCAGGTGTATGACGCCCATCTGAACGAGACGGGGCTGCGCATCACACAGTATTCGCTGCTCAGCCACGTGCTGGCCGCCAGTCCGGTGCGGCCCTCGGACCTGGCGCGGCGCATGCGCATGGACGCCTCGACGCTGACGCGCAACCTCAAGCCGCTGATCGACGCCGGCTGGGTGCGCATGGGCCAGGGCGAGGACCAGCGCAGCCGCCTGGTGCACATCACCGACGCGGGCCAGGCCAAGCGCGAAGAGGCCAAGCAAAGCTGGAAGACCGCACAGAACGAGCTCAACGCCCGCGTTGGCCTGGAGCGCGTGGCGGCCCTGCATGCGCTGATCGACGAATGCCTGGTGCTGCTCGATGGCGGCAATGGCGATGGCGATGGCAACGCTGCAGACGGCCCGCAGGCGTAGGCCCTACCTAATTCCCAACCCCCCGAAGAGACTCCCATGCTCTCCAACTCCACGGCGCGCTGGCTGCAGCGGCGCGGCATCCACTACGGCTGGCTGGTCGCGGCCATCACTTTCCTCACCATGCTGACCATGTCGGCGGCGCTGGGCCTGCCGGGCGCCATGCTGCAGCCGCTGTCGCGCGAGTTCGGCTGGAGTACGGAGCAGATATCGAGCAGCCTGGCGCTGCGCTTTGCACTGTTCGGCCTGCTGGGGCCGTTTGCGGCCGTGATGATGGAGCGCTTCGGCCTGCGTGCCGTGATGTGCATGGGCCTGGCCCTGGTGGGCGGCGCCATGGCGATGGTGACGCAGGCCACGCAGCTGTGGCATCTGTTTTTGCTGTGGAGCCTGCTGCTGGGCATGGGCACGGGCCTGACGGCGCTGGTGCTGGGCGCCGTGGTGGCCAACCGCTGGTTTGCGGCGCGGCGCGGGCTGGTCATCGGCGTGCTCACGGCCAGTGCGGCCACGGGGCAGCTGGCCTTCCTGCCGCTGGCCGCCTGGATGATCGAGCACTGGGGCTGGCGCTCGGCCACGGTGCCGGTGTTCGTGGCCAGTGCCCTGATCGCGGTGCTGGCCCTGCTGTTCGTGCGGGACCGGCCTTCGGACCTGGGCCTGGCGCCCTTTGGCGGCGATGCATCAGCCCCGCCGCCGCCGGCCATGGCCATGAACTTCGGCACGCCCTTCAAAGTGCTGGCCGAAGCCGCGCGCAACCGCACCTTCTGGCTGCTGGCGGGCACCTTCTTCATCTGCGGCCTGTCCACCAACGGCCTGGTGCAGACGCACTTCATCTCGCTGTGCGGCGACAACGGCATGGGCGCGGTGCCCGCCGCGTCGGTGCTGGCCATGATGGGGGCCTTCGACTTCGTGGGCACCGTGCTGTCGGGCTGGCTGTCGGACCGCTACGACAACCGCAAGCTGCTGTTCTGGTACTACGGGCTGCGCGGCCTGTCGCTGTTCTGGCTGCCGCATTCGGAGTTCACCTTCTACGGCCTGGGCCTGTTTGCCATGTTCTACGGGCTGGACTGGATCGCCACGGTGCCGCCCACGGTCAAGCTCACGGCCCAGCATTTCGGGCCGCAGAAGGTGGGGCTGGTGTTCGGCTGGATCTTCGCGGCCCACCAGCTGGGCGCGGCCGCCGCTGCCTGGGGCGCAGGCCTGACGCGCACTTTGCTGCTGACCTATACGCCCGCGCTGTATGCGGCCGGCCTGGCCTGCCTGGTGGCGGCGGTGATGGCGCTGGTGATAGGGCGGGCGCGCAAGGCGGCGGCGGTGGCCGCGGCCTGAGCCCCATCACCGCTCACGCCATCCACGCCTTCAGTACAGCTGGCGCTTGCCTGGCTGCAGCAGGACGACCAGGGCGCCCGCGCCACCTTCGGCCGGGCGGGCCTGCACAAAGGCCAGCACTTCCTTTTTCTGCACCAGCCAGCGCAGCACGCGGCCCTTGAGCACGGGGGTCTTGCCCGGCGAGCCCAGGCCCTTGCCGTGCACCACGCGCACGCAGCGTATGCCGGTGCGGTGGGACAGGCGGATGAACTGGCCCAGCGCCTCGCGCGCCTCGTCCACGCGCAGGCCGTGCAGGTCCAGCTGGCGCTGGATGCTCCACTGCCCGGCGCGCAGCTTGTGCGTCACGTCCAGGCCGATGCCGGGGCGCCGGAAGCTGAGCTGGTCGTCGGTGTCCAGCAGGGTGCTGACGTCGAACTCGTCGCTCATGGCCTCCTGCAGCACGCGCTGCTCGTCCAGCTCCAGCTGCAGGGGCAGCGGCTCGGGGGGCTCGGGGGCATGGAGGTGGCGGGCGTGCGCGGACTTGAGCGCATGCACCGGGCCCACGGTGTTTTCGAACAGCTTTTGCTCGGCCAGGAGGCGGCGCGCCGCCTCGGCGCGCTGCTGCTGGAGCAGGGCCTCTTGGGCGGCGGCTTCGGCCAGTGCGCGGCGCACTGGCGCGAGGTCCTGCAGGCTGGTGGCTTTCAAAGTCATGGTGACGCCGGTTGTACCGCAATTTCGGCACCCCGGCGGCCATGGCGGGCCCAGCCGGGGTCCTACAGCATCCCCTGGCCCGCCATGGACAGAGCGGCGCCCGGCGCCACGATCACATGGTCCAGCACCTGGATGTCCATCAGGCCCAGGGCAGCCTGCAGGCTCTGCGTGACGGCCCTGTCCGCAGCGCTGGCCTGGACATGGCCGCTGGGGTGGTTGTGGGCCAGGATGACGGCACCCGCGTGGTGGTGCAGGGCGCGCAGCACCACTTCCCGGGGGTAGACGCTGGTGCGCGTGAGCGTGCCGCGGAACATCTCCTCCAGCGCGATCAGCCGGTGCTGGCTGTCCAGGAACAGCACGGCGAACACCTCGTGCTGGCGTGCCGCCAGGTGCAGCTGCAGGTAGCGCGCCACGGCCTCGGGCGAGGCCAGGGCAGGGCGCTCGCGCAGTTGCTCGGCCGTGGCGCGGCGCGCCAGTTCGAGCACGGCCAGGAGTTGTGCGCTCTTGGAAGGCCCCAGCCCCTTGATGGCCTTCAGGTCGGCATGCCCGGCCTGCAGCAGCCCGGACAGGCCGGGCCGGCCGGGCAGCTGCAGCAGTTCCTGGGCCAGCTGCAGCACGCCCTTGCCGGCCATGCCGGTGCGCAGCACGATGGCCAGCAGTTCGATGTCGGAAAGCGCCGAGGGGCCGTGTGCCGCGAGCCTTTCGCGCGGCTGGGCCTGGGCGGGCAGGTCTTTGAGAGCCATGGTTCAGCCAGGTGAGGGGCGCCGCAGGGGCACCGTTGCACGGGGCGTGGGGACATGGATGTTTTTCTACAATACGGGCCAGTTTATCGGGACTTCCATGACCTCTAGCGCTTCTTCCCCGGCCCACCCCACGGTCCAGGCCGGCTCGTTCCTCACGCTGCACTACCGCCTGTCCGGGCCTGCAGGCGATGTGATCAACACCTTCAATGACAAGCCCGCCACGCTGTCCCTGGGCGCGGGCGAGCTGTCGCCCGCCGTCGAGCAGCGCCTGCTGGGCCTGGCCGAAGGCACGCGCACCACGTTCGAGATGCCGGCCGGCGAAGCCTTCGGCGAGCGCAACGGCGACATGATGCAGTGGGTGGCGCGCAAGCTGATGAACGAGCTGGGCGACCCGCACGAGCAGTACGCGCCCGGCGACGTGGTGCAGTTCCCCACGCCCGACGGCCTGGGCAGCTACGCGGGTGCCGTGGTGCAGGTGCGCGAGGACGGCGCCGTGCTGTTCGACTTCAACCACCCGCTGGCCGGCCAGCCGGTGACCTTCGAAGTGCAGATCATCGGGGTGCTCTGAGGTGCTGGATTCGACCTCGCCCCAGGAAATCCTGCTGGCCGAGCCCCGGGGCTTCTGTGCCGGCGTGGACCGCGCCATCGAGATCGTGGAGCGTGCGCTGGCCAAGTTCGGCGCGCCCATCTACGTGCGCCACGAGATCGTGCACAACACCTTCGTGGTCAACGATCTCAAGGCCAAGGGAGCGATCTTCATCGAGGAGCTGGACGACGTGCCGCCCGGCGCCACCCTGGTGTTCAGCGCCCACGGCGTGAGCCGGGCAGTGCAGGAAGAGGCGCGGCGGCGCGGTTTCTCCATCTTCGACGCCACCTGCCCGCTGGTGACCAAGGTGCATGTGGAAGTGGCCAAGCTGGCCAAGGAAGGCTACGAGTTCCTGATGATCGGCCACAAGGGGCATCCAGAGGTCGAGGGCACCATGGGCCAGCTGTCCGAGGGCATCCACCTGGTCGAGGACGAGGCCGATGTGGCCCGTGTCACCCCCCGCCAGACCGAGAAGCTGGCCGTGGTCACGCAGACCACGCTGTCGGTGGACGATGCCGCCGGCATCACGGCGGCCATCCGCGCGCGCTTTCCGCAGGTGCGCGAGCCCAAGCAGCAGGACATCTGCTACGCCACGCAAAACCGCCAGGACGCCGTCAAGGTGCTGGCGCCGCAGGTGGATGTGCTCATCGTCGTGGGCAGCCCCACCAGTTCCAACAGCAACCGCCTGCGCGAGCTGGCCGCGCGCCTGGGAACGCCCGCCTACATGGTGGACAACGCGGGCGAGCTGTGCGAGGAATGGTTTGCCAATGCCGGGCGCGTGGGCCTGACGGCCGGCGCCTCGGCGCCCGAGGTGCTGGTGGACGAGGTCATCCAGCGCCTGCGCCAGCTGGGCGCGCTGTCGGTGCGCAAGATGGATGGCATCGAGGAGACCGTGAAGTTCCCGCTGCCCAAGGGCCTGAAGATCGACGCGGCCACGGGCCTGGAGATCTCCGTGGGCAAGCAGCCCGAGACGGGCGGCTGAACCGCAGGCGCAGCGGGCATATTGGCCAAAAAGCAAACGGGCGCCTGGCGCCCGTTTTGCATGGTGGGGCCGAAAGCCTCAGCTCCACAGATCCAGCGGCGGATCGGAGGCCACGGCGCGCAGGATGTCGGTGCGGCTGATGAAACCGGCCAGCAGGCCCTGCTCATCGGTCACGGGCAGGCCCGGCAGGCCGGTCTCCAGCAGCACGCCGGCCACGCGGCGCAGGTCGGTGGTGGTGGCCACCGTGGGTATGGGGGAGATCATGACCTCGTTCACGGGCCGGCGCGCCAGGGCAATGGCGTCCTTGATCGCACCGGGCTCGGGCAGCAGGTCCAGCGGCGCCATGTCGGCACGCAGCAGCAGGCCGACCACGCGGCCACCGGCATCCAGCACGGGGGCCTGGGCCACGCCGTGCTCGGCCAGCACGCGCCAGGCGTCGTTGACACCGGCCTCGGGCGACACCGTCACGGCCTCGTGGCTCATCACGTCGGCCACGGTCTGCAGGGGCTGGCGTGGCTGGCTGGGGCCTTTTTCCGTGGAAAGGTAGGCATCGACCGCGCCACGGCTGCGCGGAGCGGGCTCCGGCGCGCCGGCAGGCTGGCCCGCGAGGTCGGCCAGGATGGCGGGGAACGAGGCGGCGGCGTCGCCCGCCATCACATCGGCCGAGCGCGTGCGCAGGGCCTGCGGGCGTTGTACGCGGCGCACGGGCGCCACCTGGCCCAGCCGCTCGGCGGGACCGCGAAACATCTGTCCGTTGGGACCGAAGACAAAAAACATGGGTGCTCCCGGGTGCGCAAACCGCTGTGGGCGGCATATTGGAAGTATCGGCGCCGGCGCGGGATTTCTGTAGCAGCAAGACCCCCAACGCCCAGGGGCGGGCGCTGCCATGGCGATACCGCCTAAAATTGCCGGCTATGCTCGATATCCTTCTTCTTCGCAAAGACCTTGACTCGGCCGTCGCACGGCTGGAGACCCGCAAAAAGCCCCAGGCCTTCCTGAACGTGGAGGCCTTCCAGTCCCTGGAAGCAGAGCGCAAGTCCCTGCAGACACGGACCGAGGAGCTGCAGTCCAAGCGCAACCAGCTGTCCAAGCAGATCGGCATGCTGATGGGCAAGGGCGAGAAGGACGCTGCCGAGGCCGCCAAGGCCGAAGTCGGCAGCCTCAAGACCGAGCTGGACCAGTCGGCCACGCGCCTGGAGCAGATCCAGGGCGAGCTGCACGCCATGCTGCTGGCCGTGCCCAACCTGCCGCACGAAAGCGTGCCCGTCGGTGCGGACGAAAGCGGCAATGTGGAGGCGCGCCGCTGGGGCACGCCCAAGACCTTTGATTTCGAGGTCAAGGACCATGTGGACGTGGGCCAGCCGCTGGGCCTGGATTTCGACATGGGCGTCAAGCTGTCGGGCTCGCGCTTCACCGTGATGAAGGGCCCCATCGCCCGCCTGCACCGCGCCCTGGCGCAGTTCATGATCGACCTGCAGACCGACTCGCATGGCTACACCGAGTGCTATGTGCCCTACGCCGTCAATGCCGACTCGCTCAAGGGCACGGGCCAGTTGCCCAAGTTCGAGGGCGACCTGTTCGCCGCCAAGAAGGGCGGCCAGGACGGCGAGCCCGTGCCCGACAACGCGGCGCTCTACCTGATTCCCACGGCCGAGGTGCCGCTGACCAACTTCGTGCGCGACGTGGTCGTGGCCGAGGACCAGCTGCCCATCAAGCTCACGGCCCACAGCCCCTGCTTCCGCTCGGAGGCCGGCAGCTACGGCCGCGACACGCGCGGCATGATCCGCCAGCACCAGTTCGACAAGGTCGAGATGGTGCAGATCGTGCATCCGGAAAAGAGCTACGAGGCGCTGGAAGAGATGACCGGCCACGCCGAGGCCGTGCTGCAGAAGCTGGGCCTGCCCTACCGCGTGATGAGCCTGTGCACGGGCGACATGGGCTTTGGCTCGGCCAAGACCTATGACCTGGAAGTCTGGCTGCCTGCGCAGAACACTTACCGCGAGATCAGCTCGGTCTCCAACTGCGAGGCCTTCCAGGCGCGCCGCCTGCAGGCGCGCTTCAAGAATGCCCAGGGCAAGAACGAGCTGGTGCACACCCTCAACGGTTCCGGCCTGGCCGTGGGCCGCACGCTGGTGGCGGTGCTGGAGAACTACCAGAACGCCGACGGCTCGGTGACCATCCCCGAGGCGCTGCGCCCGTACATGGGTGGACAGACTTTGCTGAAGGCCTGAATTTTTAGGCTATAATTTCAGCTTCGACGCTGCGGAGAGGTGGCAGAGTGGTCGATTGTACCTGACTCGAAATCAGGCGTACGTGCGAACGTACCGAGGGTTCGAATCCCTCCCTCTCCGCCAGAAACATGAAACCCAGTGCTATGTGAATAGCACTGGGTTTTTCTGTTTCCGGCATTGCCTGGCGAGAGTCCGGGCGATTGGGGCCGCCATAAAAAATGCCCGCGTTGGCGGGCCATGCTCAGATCTCGAGGGCCTTGCGGTCCTTGCCTTCGATCCAGCGCGGCGGCTTGCCCCGTCCCGTCCAGGTGGCTCCGGTGGCGGGGTCCCGGTATTTCGGCACGCCAATGTTGGCGGACTTGGATTTGCGGGCGCTGAAGATGTCGTCGTGGGTCAATCCGAACTCATGGACGAGTTCTCGGACCTTGGCGATGACTCCGCCTTTCTCCGCCTTCAGCGTTTCGGCAATCCGTGCCTCAAGCTCGCTCTTTTGCTTGAGCAGGGTTTTGTAATCTGCTGTCATATGTTCCTCATGGATAGTGTGCTACACAATGACGCATTTTATGGAGACAGGGTCGATGTCGCATGTGGGACATCGTCGGTGTTTGCACCTAGGTTTTTCAATATTCCGCCATTGTTCGGGATTGAGCGCGAGGCATTTGTCTACGCCTCGACAAACTCCCGGTGGCTGCTGAAGTGCAGGATTTCGGAATCCTGCGCTCCGCCCTGTCTTTGAATGACGATGGTGCCATTGGCATGCAGATAGATTCGGATGCCCGGCGTGGTCTCCGAATCCCAGTAGCAGGGGCTTTTGTCGAGGTTTTTCCAGCCGTGCTCTGCGCACAGCGTGCGCTGGCGCATGCTGTTGAGCAATTGCCTGCGCGCGCCTGCGCCCTCGCAGATGCGCATCCACAGCAGCAGGAGCATGTCGTGCGCTTCCTGGCGGGATGAGCAGGGAGGCATGTGCTTCAACTGGCCCAGGAGGGTAAGGAACCGCTGTTCTATGCTGATGTTCAGTGCCATGCCCATCTCCTTTGTGCGTGGATATGCATCAAAGTGTAGGCAGCGTCGAAGGCTGCCGATATAGGGCGGATGACGACAGCGCCGGTGGCTTTTTTTCCTGCCGGTTTGCAGGATGGGTGCCTGGCCGGCTGTCGTGACAAAGGCCAGCGGCGTCAGTGCGACTGCATGCCCATGAGATTGCACGACATGGCGCATTGCTGGCAGGCTGCCGCGCAGGTCTGGCAATGGTCGTGGGAATGCTTGCTGCATTCGTCGGCGCAGGCCTGGCAGATCCGGGCGCACAGGCGGCAGATGTCTGAGACATGCGGACTTTGGCGCGCCATTGAGGCCACGGCCAGTTCGCAGACCTGCGCGCATTCAAGATCCTGGGCAATGCAGGCGGCCATCATCTGGACGTCTGTTTCCTTCAGGCAGGCGGCGGCACAGGTATTGCAGGCAATGATGCAGGCCTGGCAGGCATCCATGCAGGCCTTGTAGTCGATGGACGGTGGGGTGGTATTCATGGGAGTTCTCCTGGAATGAGGGAGTGAAGTCGCGCAGGGCGTTCTTCCTTGGCCAGCTATCCGCACCAAAGAAAACGCCCCGCGAACGGGGCTGTGTCAAAGACCGCAAGGGTCGGGATTTACAGGTAGGGCACGCCGTAGTAATCGTTCACGCGGCGTCCATATTCATCGGTGTAGGCCGGTGCCGTGTCGCGCTCATAGCGGGGCGCGTTGTCCAGCTGCTCGCGCGTGAGCGACACCACGTAGCCGTTCATGTCGGGCTCGTACTTGAGGGATTCCCAGGGCAGCGGATAGCGGTCCGTGCCGATGCCCAGAAAGCCGCCGAATTCCATGACGGCGTAGCGCACCTTGCCGGACAGCTTGTCGATCATCAGCGTGTCTATGCTGCCCAGCTTGTCGCCCGCGGGGTTGTAGACATTGGTGCCGCTGACGGTTTCGGAAGAAATGACGCTCGATACGGTGTTGGGTGTGACCATGAGGCTCTCCATTGAGTGGGTTGGTGCTGGCACGCCGACGCTGTGCATCTGGCGGCTGGGCGATGCGGCATGGGAAAAGGCGCGGGAGGCGGCCCCTTCAAAGCCCGTGCATCGCCTGGCGAAGTCGAAGCCTGTGTGCTTCTGGGTTCCAGCTTAGGACCGCAATGAAGTGCTCCGGGTAGTCGGTGCGCCGCGACCGGCGTAGGAGGGTCCTTGGGCGCCGGAGGCCAGGTCCTACGAGCCCTTGTAGTCATGGTCTGCGCAGCTGCGGCCGTTTGCTGACGCGGCAGTGCAGCCTGGGCCGGCGTCGGCCTGGCGGGCACAGGCGTACAACGAAAACAGCAAGAGGGATGCTGCGGATGCAGTCCCGCGTCCACGGTCCATCCCCGAAGGAGATTCCCATGAATGCAAGCAACAAGCCATCCATCCCGCCGGTGTCTGCAGATGCGGTGGAGGACGAAGACCTGGCCGAACAGGCACGACCGGGCCACGGCGTACCTTCCCAGGACCCCGAGGCAGCTGCCCAGTACCAGCTGTCGCCGCAGGATGCGCAGCGCGAGTCACGCTCGGTGTTCATCGGCGGCGGCGTACTGGCCGGAGCCGCTGCCGGCGCTGCCGCCGGTGCGGTCATTGCAGGCCCGGTGGGTGTGGTGGTGGGCGGCACGGTAGGCAGCGTGGCCGGTGCGCTGGGCGGTGCGGCCGCAGGTGCCGTGGCGCCGGCAGAGAGTGCGCAAAAGCCAGTGGAAAAGCCCGTGCCACCCGGCAGCCAGTCTTCCGGGTGACACGGGCAGGCCGTTGCAGGCCATGTGTGGCGCGGCGGGCATGGACGGCGGCGGATGCATCCCGTATACAGGGGCCTGTCCACTTTCCTATCCACCCAGATGGCCAACGTTCTCATAGGCATCGTCGCCGCAATCCATGTCTACATCCTCGTGCTGGAGATGTTTCTCTGGGACCGGCCGGCTGGCAGGAAGGCCTTTGGGCTGACGCCGGAATTTGCGCAGCAGACCAGGACGCTGGCCGCCAACCAGGGGCTTTACAACGGCTTTCTCGCCGCAGGGCTGATCTGGGGGCTGGCGCAGGGCGCCGACGGCCTTGCGTTCAAGTACTTTTTTCTCCTGTGCGTGTTGGTGGCAGGCCTGTATGGCGCCGCCACGGCCAGCCGCAAGATCCTCTGGGTGCAGGCCGTGCCGGCCGCCGTTTCGCTGCTGGCCCTGTACCTGGGGCTGTGAGAACGCCCGGGCACCGGTGGGCGAAACCGCTGCAGCTGCTGCTGGACCGTGACCCCGGCGTGCGAGGCGCGGGCCGGCATAGCCGACATGGCCGGCGTCAGTCCACCAGCGCCTGTATGGCCTGCAATTGCGCCGCCAGCCCGGGCCGCGCGGCCGGAAAAGTCTCCTCGAAGGCGGCAGTGCCTATCGTGAAGCCCGCTGCGCCGCCGGCCAGCACGGCCGCGATGCGTTCACTGCGATCAATGGAGCCGGCCACGACCACGGGTTTGTCCACCGCATCGCAGACGGCCTTGATCAAGGCCGGCACGTCGCCGTGGAAGCGGTAGGCCAGCAGGTCCAGGCCATGCACGCCGTCCAGCCCCGCCATGCGGCGGGCGCTGGCCACGATGTCCTGTACCGGGCCTGAAAGCACGCTCGGATGCCCGCTCACCTTGCCGGGAAACGGGTAGTACGCAATGCCGCTGCCGCGCAGCACGGGCAGCACCGCCTCGGGCCGTGTGCCACCCATGAGCACGTCCACACCGAGCTCGACCGCCGCGCGGGCCGAGGCCACTTCGCTGGCCTCGTCCAGGCTGACAACCTCCAGATAGACCCTGGCGCCGCCCGCCCGGATGTCCCGGGCCAGGGCATGCAGCTCGGGCAGGGGCAGGCCGATGTCCTTGAAGCCCACATGGCGAACGCCCTGGGCCAGCACCTCGCGCAGCCGCTCGCGCGCATCGGCAATGGTCCTGTCCTGCTGCGTGAGCATGAAGATGAAGTCCGGGCGTTGCGTTCGTGCACTGGCACCGGTACGGGTGGCCTGCACCATGGCTGCCGCCTGGCGCAGCGCGCAGGCCAGGCTGGCGTGGTCGGCGCGGCCCGTGCCCGCGATGTCGAAGGCCGTGCCATGGTCCACCGAGGTGCGCACAAAGGGCAGGCCCACGGTGATGTTCACGCCTTGCTCCACACCCAGGTATTTCACGGGAATCAGCCCCTGGTCATGGAACTGGGCGACCACCACGTCGAACTCGCCCCGGCGCGCCCGCATGAAGACCGTGTCGCCGGGCCAGGGGCCGCTGGCGTCGATGCCTTCGGCGCGCGCGGCGGCAATGGCGGGGATGATCACCGAGCGGTCCTCGTCCCCGAACAGACCGTTTTCACCGGCATGCGGATTGAGCCCTGCCACGGCCACCCGGGGCCGGGGGATGCCGAACGCGCGGCAGGCCTGGTGCGCGAGGCGAATGGCGCGCAGCTCGTTGTCCATGGTCACGGAGGCGATGGCCTGCTGCAGCGGCACATGGATGGAGACCAGCAGCACCCGCAGCTCATCATTGGCGAGCATCATGGCGAAGTCGCGTGTGCCGGAACGCTCGGCCAGCATCTCGGTATGGCCCGGATGCGGGCAGCCTGCCGCGCGCAGCGCTTCCTTGTGGATGGGGGCGGTCACCAGGCCCGAGACGTCGCCAGCCAGGGCCAGGTCGATGCCGCGCTGGATATAGGCATGGCAGGCCGCGCCGGCACGTGCATCGACGCAGCCCCAGGGCAGGTCCGGCGGCAGGTCCTCGCCGGCCTGCAGCACGAAGAGCGTGGCGGGCGGCACCAGGGCAGGTACCTGGGCCGGTGTCTCGATGGCCCGGATCTGCGGATGGACGTCCAACCCATCGGCCGCCCGCTGCAGCCGGGCGATGTCGCCGATGACGAGAAACGGCGTGCAGGGCCGCGCAGGGTCCATTGCCAGCTTGACGATGATCTCGGGCCCGATGCCCAATGGATCGCCCATGGTGATGGCCAGGGGCGCGCTGGCCGGGGTGCTGGCCGAGGGGTTGGCGGAGTTGGGGCTGGAGTGCTTCATGGTTCTTGCTGAAACCTCAATCGATGGGCTTACTTTGCATGAAGATGCTCCAGTAATAAATCGATATAGACTCATCATTCAATTGAGCAATGTTCAACTGAAAGTCCGCTGTTCCACCTGTCTAGAGCCGCCATTGCCATGCCCGCACCCGTCCACATGCCGCCGCTGTCTGCCTTGCGCGCCTTCGAGGCCACGGTGCGCCATGGCAGTGTCTCCAAGGCCGCGCGCGAGCTGCACCTGACCGATGGCGCCGTGAGCCG
Organism: Delftia sp. WSY_10; assembly: GCF_043104705.1. Lineage (NCBI taxonomy): Bacteria > Pseudomonadati > Pseudomonadota > Betaproteobacteria > Burkholderiales > Comamonadaceae > Delftia > Delftia sp. WSY_10. The sequence continues at coordinate 35,858 of NZ_JBICKY010000034.1, forward strand.
TGCCGTGCGCGACATGGAGGAGGCGCTGGGCTTTGCGCTGTTCCAGCGCAGCAACCGCAGCATCATTGCCACGCCCACGGCCCGCGTGCTGGCCGAGGAGGTGGCCCTGGCGCTGGAGCGCCTGCGCGGCGCGCTGGGCCGCGCGCGGCAGGCGGCAGGGCCGGACCGGCCGCTGGTGCTGTCGTGCGAGCCCACGTTTTTGATGCGCTGGCTGATTCCGCGTCTGGGTGGTTTGCAGGAAGCGATCGGCACGCAGCGCGAGCTGCGCCTGGTATCGGCCGGCGGCTCCGTGCCCTTTGCGCGCGAGGGCATTGATCTGGCCATACGCCGCGCGGATTTCGACATGGGCGCCGATGTGGTGGCCGAGCCCTTTCTGCAAGAGCGCGTGGGGCCCGTCTGCAGGCCCGCGCTTGCCAAGGCGCTGGCACGTTCAGGGCCGCTGGGCGGGGTGCTGCTGCATACGCAGTCGCGGCCGGACGCATGGCGGCATTGGAGCGAACTGACCGGCGTGCCGCTGCGGGCCGGTCGCGAGGTGCGCTTCGAGCATTTCTACCTGAGCCTGCAGGCCGCCGTGGCCGGGGCCGGCGTCGCCATCGGCCCGCTGGCACTGGTGGCCGATGACCTGGCCAGCGGCACGCTGTGCGCGCCGCGCGGCTTCGTGGCCGATGGCTCGCACTACGTGCTCATGTCACCCAGGCCGGTGCATGACGAGGCCCGCTTCGCCCTGGTGCTGGAGTGGCTGCGCACGCAGACATTGCCGCTGGCGCGGGCCGATGCATGACTTGCGCCTGCCCGGCTTCACTGGTCGTGCTCGGACAGCTCCCGCCAGTGCGTGCGGGTGAATGCATAGACGGTTTCCAGCGCCGGTGACAGGCTGCGCGCGGCCATGCGCGCCATGCCGTAGCGGCCGCATCGGCGGGGATCGGCGGGCAGGGGCACTTCGGCCATGGCGCCGCTGGCGCGCTCCTTGCGGGTGATGGACAGCACGCCGAACAGCAAGGTGTCCGTGGCCAGGGTCACGCCGCGCAGCAGGTCCAGGTCGTTGCAGTGCAGGGTGAACAGCTTGTCGGGCTCGGCGCCTTCGCCCCACAGCTCGGCCAGCTGCCGCGCCATGGCCGTGCTCAACGTGGTGGTGGCCAGCGGGTAGCGGCGGATCTCGTCCATGCCGGGGTTTTGCAGCACGGGGTGGCCCGCGCGGCAGACTAGGCCGGCTGGCAGCTCGCCCAGCAGTTCCATCTCCACGTCATCGGCGGCGCGCAGCACGTAGGCGTCGCCGACGATGGCATCGATGGATTCGTTGCGCAGCAGCTGCAGCAATGCGCTGGTGGCACCCATTTCGGCGCGCACCTTCACGCGCGGATGCGCCTGCGCCATGTGGATCAGAAAGGGCTTGAGCAGCAGCGCCGCGGGCGCGGGCGCCACGCCAATGGCGAGCGCGCCTTCCTGGCCGCCGCGCAGCAGCTCCAGGTCACGCCGCAACTGGGTTTCCTCCAGCCGCATGCGGCGTGCACGCTCGGCCACGAGCTCGCCAAACACTGTCAGCCGGGCGCGCCGCGCGCCCCGGTCGAACAACTGCGCCCTGAGTTCATCTTCCAGCGCGCGGATGCTGCGGCTGAGCGCCGGCTGGGTGAGATGCACGGCGCGCGCCGCGTCGGAAAAGGTGCCGTGCTCGACGATGGCCAGCAGGTGCCGCAGCTTCTGTGTATCCATGCGGAGTCCTCATGGTTTGTTGGCAAATTTTTCATTTGAATTATAGGTAGGCGCTTCCTAAGATTGCATCCAGGGACATTGAAATGTTCTATAGAGCGGCCACAACCGCCAACTCTTTCATCGGAGCAAAAGGAGACAAACCATGCTCAAGCTGTTCATCGGCATAGGCATCCCGTACATCGCGGTGATCGGCCTGCTTCCCTTGGTCGCGTCCGTCGATCGCTTCGTGTTCGGCGTGCCCTTCATCTACCTGTGGATCTTCATGTGGTTCGTGCTGACGTCGCTGTGCATGCTCGTGTGCTGGCTGATGTTCGACCGCCACGAAGCCGACGACGCGCAGTCCGCCTGAAGGGAGCACCGCCATGACCACCGCAGTCTTTCTGGGCTTCATCGCGCTGTCCCTGTACCTGGCCATCCGCTCGCGCACGGGCAAGGGTGCACAAAGCGTGCATGACTTCTTCGTCGCCTCCCGCCAGTTCGGCGCCTACCTGGTGTTCTTCCTGGCCGCTGGCGAGATCTACAGCATCGGCACCATGGTCGGCTTTCCGGGCGGCATCTACGCCAAGGGGCCGACCTATGGCGTCTGGTTCCTGGGCTACATCCTGCTGGCCTATCCGCTGGGCTACTTCCTCGGCCCCATGATCTGGAAGGCGGGGCTGCGGCACAACGCCATCACGCTGCCGGACCTGTTCAAGGGCCACTTCGGCAGCCGTGCGCTGGAGCTGATCGTGGCCGGCTCGGCCATCCTGTTCCTGCTGCCCTGGGGCCAGCTGCAGTTCACGGGGCTGGTGGCCGCGCTCAAGGGCCTGGGATGGAATTTCCAGCCGCTGCACCTGCTGCTGATCTCTGCGGGCCTGGCCTTCACCTACATCGCCATCTCGGGGGTGCGCGCCTCGGCCTATATCGCCATCCTCAAGGACATCCTGATGGTGGTGGCCATCATCGCCACGGGCGTGGCCGTGGGCTGGCATGCGGGCGTGGGCGATGTGTTCACCGCCGCCAGTGCCAAGGTCAGCAACCACATGACCGATACGCAGCTGCGCTTTTCCATGAGCACCATGCTGTTCCAGGCGCTGGGCTTCTACATGATGCCGTTCGCCGTGCAGAACTTCTTTACGGCCAAGAGTTCGCACACCATCCGCCGCACCCAGATCGCCATGCCGCTGTACATGCTGATGTACCCGTTCCTGGTGCTGGCCTCGTACTACGCCATCAGCCAGAACCTGCAGCTGGCATCGCCCAACGAGGCCTTCTTCGCGGCTGCCGTGCGACTGCTGCCCGACTGGCTGCTGGGCCTGGTGGCCGCAGGCGCCGCGCTGTCGGGCCTGCTGGTGCTGGCGGGCATCTGCCTGGCCATCGGCCCCATCGTGGCCCGCAACCTGCTGCCCGGCCTGCCCGAGGCCAAGCAAAAGCAGGGCGCCAAGGTGGTGATCGTCATCTACCTGGTGCTGTCCATCGTGATGACGCTGCTCACGCCCAACCTGATGCTGACGCTGATCAACACCACCTACTACGGCGTGACGCAGTTCTTCCCCGGAATGATGGCCATCCTCTTCGGCTGGCGCATCCGGCCCATGGCCGTTGCCCTGGGCATTGCCTGCGGCCAGGCGCTGGCCATTGCGCTGTACATCCAGCAGCCGGATTTCGGCGGCATCAACCTGGGCTTCATCAGCCTGGCGCTGAACCTGCTGGTCACGGCCATCGTCCACTATCTGCCCGGTGCCGCGCGCGTCAAGGCCGCCTGAAAAAGACCACCACCATGAACCACGACGAGAACGCGCGCACGCAGGTCTTTGTGGCGCGCACCATCCTCACCATGAACCCGGCCCAGCCGCAGGCCACCCATGTGGCCGTGCAGGGCGGCCGCATCTTGGCCGTTGGCCAGGAGGCCGACATGGCTGCCTGGCCCGAGGCCGAACGCATCGACCACCTGCACGGCAAGGTCCTCATGCCCGGCCTGATCGAGGCGCACAGCCACCTGATGGAAGGCGCCATGTGGGAGGCTGTGTACCTGGGCTACTTCGATCGGCGCGATCCCGAGGGCCGCCTGTGGCCCGGCCTGCGCACGCTGGACGCCGTGCTGGCGCGCCTGGCCGAGGCCGAGCGTGCCCTGCCCGATGCGCAGGCCACGCTGCTGGCCTGGGGCTTCGATCCCATCCTCTTCGGCAGCAGCCGGCTGTCGGTGCGCGAGCTGGACCGTGTCTCCGCCACGCGGCCCATCGTCATCCTGCATGCCAGCGTGCACCTGATGAATGTGAACTCGGCCATGCTGGCGCTGGCCGGCATTGACGAGGACACCGACATCGACGGCATCCACAAGGACGCCGAGGGCCAGCCCACGGGCGAGCTGCAGGAATTCGCCGCCATGTACCCCGTGCAGAAGGTGATCGGCAGCGCGCTGTCGCTGGCCGCTGCCGAGCAGCGCGAGGCCATCTGGAAGTTCGGCCGCGTGGCCCAGCTCGCGGGCGTGACCACGGCCACCGACCTGGTCAGCGATCTCTCGCCCCAGGGCCTGGCCGCGCTGCGCGAAGTCACGGGCGACGCGGCCTATCCGCTGCGCATCGTCCCGGCCTTCGCGCCGCAGCGCAACCCGGAAGGCGGTGCCGCGCGCGTGCATGCTGCAGCGGCGTCCTCGGCCAGCGACAAGCTGCAGTTCGGCCCCGTCAAGTTCATCGTGGACGGCTCCATCCAGGGCTTCACCGCGCGCCTGCGCGCTCCCGGCTACGCGGGCGGGCAGCCCAACGGCCTGTGGCTGATTCCCCCGTCGCAGCTGCCCGCGCTGTTCGAGCCCTTCCACCTGGCCGGGCTGCAACTGCATATCCACACCAACGGAGACGAGGCCACCGAGGTGGTGCTGGATGTGATCGAGGACCTGCTGGCCAGGCACCCGCGCGCCGACCATCGCCACACCCTGCAGCACTGCCAGCTGGCCAGCAGCGCCCAGCTGCAGCGCGCCGCGCGCCTGGGAATGTGTGTCAACTTCTTCTCCAACCATCTCTATTACTGGGGCGATGCCCACGCCGAGCAGACCGTGGGCATGCAGTGGGCCTCGCGCATGAACGCAGCGGGCACGGCGCGGCGCCTGGGCATGGATTTCGCCATGCATTCCGATGCGCCCATCACCCCTATCCACCCCCTGTTCACCGCCTGGTGCGCCGTGCAGCGCGAAACCGCTTCAGGCCGCGTGCTGGGCGAGGCCGAGCTCCTGTCGGTGGACGATGCCCTGCATGCCATCACCATGGGCGCGGCCCGCACCCTCAAGCTGGAGCGGCGCGTGGGCAGCATCGAGCCCGGCAAGCTGGCGGACTTCGCCGTGCTGGAGGACGATCCCCGCGCGGTGGCGCCAGCGGCCCTCAAGGACGTGAAGGTCTGGGGCACCGTGCTGGGCGGCCGCATCTTCCCCGCGCCCGGGTCAGCGCCATGAGCACGCCGGCCGCCGCGGCGCAGCGGGCGCCCGTTCCCATGGTCGTCGTGGGCGGCTATCTGGGCGCGGGCAAGACCACCTTGCTCAACCGGCTGCTGGAGCGTGCCGATGGCCTGCGCGTGGCCGTGCTGGTCAACGACTTCGGCGAGATCAACATCGACGCCGCCCTGATCCGCACACGCAGCAGCGACGTGCTGCAGCTGGAAAACGGCTGCATCTGCTGCTCCATCGGCGGCCGGCTGGCCGAGGCCCTGGCCGCCGTGGGCGCGCGGCCCGACCGCCCGGACCTGCTGGTCATCGAGGCCAGCGGCGTCTCCGACCCCGTGCGCATCGCCCAGGTCGGCATGCTCGACCCCGCGCTGCAGCTCAACGCCATCCTGGTGGTGGTGGATGTCCAGGCCGTCGATGAGCAACTGTGCGACCCGCTGGTCGGCGACATGGTCCGCCGCCAGATCTCGGGCGCGACGGCGCTGGTGCTGACCAAGGCCGATCTGGCCGGCGCATGTGCCACCGAAAAGGTGGCCGCGCGGGTGGCCGGCATGGCGCCCGGTGCCGTGGTGCTGGCGGCCCGCCATGGCGAGATACCGCTGGCCGTGTTCATTGATGCGGCTGCCTCGCCACGCCGCGCGCAAGGCCTGCTGCAAGCGGGCGGCTCCTGGAAAAGCCAGGCCGGGAACATGGCCGGCATGGCCGATGTGGGCAGCTTTTCCTACGCAACGCGCCGCTGCTTTGACCGGCAGCGGTTGCGGCAGGCGCTGCGTACGCTGCCTGTCCCCCTGTTGCGGGCCAAGGGCATCGTGCGGCTGGGCGGGCAGGACAGCGTCCAGGAAGTCCACGTGGTGGGTGGGCGCTTGCGCATTGCCAGCCTGCATGGGGCCAGGGTCTCGGAGTCCGTGTTTGTCTTCATTGGCTGTTTCACGGCGATGGGGCGGGAGGCGATACTCCGCTGTCTTGAGGGAGCCCTGGCCGCGCCATGAAGACAACTTTGGCGGTGTCGAAATTTTTGGAGTTTTGGATTTCGGGCCAAAAAAACGTATTAGAATTTAGGTCTTCTAGGGGAGTCGCCAAGTTGGTAAAGGCACCGGATTTTGATTCCGGCATGCGAGGGTTCGAGTCCTTCCTCCCCTGCCAGATAGACAAAAGCCCTGACAGTTTTGCTGTCAGGGCTTTTTTGTTTTCGGGCTGCAGGCCAGGCTCAGGCCGCAGCCAAGTGTGAGTCGGCACTTGCCATGGCGGCGTTGAGCGTTGCGCATATGCCCTGCGCATAGGGCGTCTTGGCGATGGGGCCCAGCAGGGCGTGCAGGGCGGAGTCCTCCATGATCAGCGGATCGGTCAGCAGGTAGTGCATCTCGGCCAGCTCGCGCATGAAGGGGTTGAACAGGCCGGCCAGGCGCAGCGCGGTCTTTCCTGCAACGCGCAGCTTCAACGGCCTGCCGGTCAGGCGTTCGATCTCCGAGACGACGTCGCGCTGCGTGATCGCCCCCGCGCCGGCGAGGTGCCAGACCTTGCCGAAAGCCTGCGGCGTGCCGATCAGGCGCGCCACGACGGGGCCCACATCGGGCACATAGACAAACTCATGCGGCCGGTCCAGCGGGCCGACCATGTCGGCCCGGCCGCCACGGGCCGCTGCCTCGAAGGCTCCGTGCAGCAGGCTGTTGTGCACGCCCGGGCCGTAGAAGTCGGGCAGGCGCAGTACGGTGGCCTCGATGCGGCCCTGTGCGTGGGCCTGCAGCAGCAGGTCTTCCTGCGCCTTGCGCATGCGGCCCTTGAAGGTATGCGGGTTGCGTGGATGGTCTTCCTTCACGGCATGGGCCTGCGCCTTTCCATAGGGATAGACGGTGCCGATCAGTACGATGCGGCGCACGCCGGCGGCAATGGCGCCGTCCAGCGTCCTGCGCATGAGCTCGGGATGCAATGCGAACTGCCAGTAGTTCACGCCCACCAGGTAGACCAGCGTGTCCACGCCGTGGGCGGCAGCCTCGACGGAGCCGGTGCTGTCCGGGTTCCAGGGGACGATCTCGGCCAGCGGGTCGGCGCCGAAGGTCTGGCGCAGGCTGGCTTCGCTGCGGCCGACCACGCGGTAGGCGCGGCCCTGTTGTCTGAGCGCGGCGGCCAGGCTCTGGCCGATGGCGCCTGCGGCGCCGAAGAGTGCAATGGATGGCATGGGCTGGGTCCTGTGGTGACAGCCTCAGTGTCAGCAACCCGCTGCAAAAAGAAAATTGCCTAGAATTCTCTGGTGTCCATGCATAAATGAATGGATGAGTGATGTCGGAACCCCACTGGGAGTGGTATCGCAGTTTTTTGCAGGTGCTGGAGTCCGGGTCGCTGTCAGCGGCGGGCCGGGCCATGGGTGTGGCGCAGCCGACCGTGGGCCGCCACATCGACGGGCTGGAGTCGGCGCTGGGCCTGCAACTGTTCACCCGCTCATCCGATGGCTTCGCGCCCACGGAGGCGGCCTACGAGCTTCAGCCCTATGCAGCCAGCATGGCCGCGACGGCGGCCGCGCTGCGCCGCGTGGCGGCCAGCCATGGCTCGGGCGTGCGCGGCACGGTACGGCTGACGGCCAGCGAGGTGGTGGGCGTGGAGGTGCTGCCGCCTGTGCTTGCGCAATTGCGCGCGGCACACCCTGAACTGGGCATCGAGCTGGTGCTGTCCAACGCGGTGGACGACCTGTTGCGCCGCGAGGCCGACGTGGCCGTGCGCATGTTCCGGCCGCAGCAGGAGGCGCTGGTGGCACGCCATATCGGCGCCATCGAGCTGGGGCTGCATGCCCATGAAAGCTATCTGTCCGCACGCGGCGTGCCGGAATCGCTGGAGGACCTGGCCGGGCATTCGCTCATCGGCTTCGACCATGAAAGCGCCCTGATCCGAAAGATGCAGCAGCAGTTTCCCATGCTCACGCGCGAAGGCATGGCGCTGCGCTCGGACAGCGACCTGGCCCAGCTGGGCGCCATCCGCGCGGGCTTTGGCATTGGCGTGTGCCAGTCGGCATTGGCGGCCCGGGAGCCGGGCCTGGTGCGGGTGCTGCCCCAGGCGTTTTCATGGAAGCTCGATACCTGGGTGGCCATGCACGAGGACCTGCGCAAGAGCGAGCGCTGCGCCGTGGTCTTCAAGGCCGTGGCCCAGGCGCTGACGGCCTATGCCAGAGGCGGTGCCTGACGCCCGGCACCCAGGGGCACTTGTGCTTCAGCCGGCGTGCAGCAGGCAGGAGCGCGCGAGATGGCGCAGCGTGGACTTTCTGCGCTGGGTGGCGACAAAGGACTGGCAGTTGTGGGCGATGTAGGCGGCCATGACCACGGTCAGGCTGGCGATGGCCCACAGCGGAATGGGCAGCAGGGAATCGAGCAGCACCGCGCACACGGCCAGCATCGACAGGCAGGGCAGCAGCCGCAGCAGGGCGGCTTGCCGGGGTTGCTGATTGCGCAGCAGGGTGAGGACTTGGGTGGCGGTCAGCCTGCGGAATCTGCCGGCTTGCTTGCGAAAAACGTTCACGGCGCGGTAGGGCGTTGATGTGGATCAAAAATTTGTGTGCAAATGTATCATCTTGGTGCATGCCCATCAAGCGATGTGTGGCGCCATGACAAAGGCCCGCGCAGGGCGGGCCTCTTGCGGCAATGCCTGTGCAGGCGTCAGCGCATCTCGATCTCGATGGCGATCAGCACGAAGGCCGCCATCCACAGCGTCTCCACCACCAGCAGTGCAAAAGGCCGCCAGCCGGCCTGGGCCAGTTGCTGGAACGAGGTCTTCAGGCCCAGGGCCGCAATGGCCAGCACCAGGCAGTTGCGCGACAGGTCGCTCAACTGGTGCTGCAGGCCCGGCGGTACCCAGCCCAGCGAGTTGATGGCCACCAGCGCGACGAACACCCACAGGAACCAGGGCACCAGGCCCGGCTTCTTGCCGTGGTGCTGCTCGGCCGCCGCCTCGCGCTGGCGCTTGAACAGGGCCGAGACCATGACCACCACCACGGCCAGCATGGACACGCGGAACAGCTTGACGATGGTGGCGTAGTCCCCCGTGGCCTGGTCGATGGTGTAGCCCGCGCCCACCACCTGGGCCACATCGTGGATGGTGCCGCCGATGAACAGGCCCGCCAGCTCGGGCGGCAGATGCAAGGCGCGCGCCACCAGCGGATACAGCACCATGGCGGCCGTGGACAGCACGGTGACCGTGACCACCACGGTGAGCGTGAAGCGGTCGCTGTCCTTGTCGCGCGGCAGCACCGACGAGATGGCCAGCGCCGCCGAGGCACCGCAGATGGCCACCGCGCCGCCCGACAGCACGCCCTGCGGGCGTGTCAGGCCCAGGCGCCGGCCCAGCAGCGTGCCGCACAGCAGCGTGGTGACCACGGCGGCGATAACGATCAGCGCCGTGGTCCAGCCCAGGCCCGCGATCTGCGTGGCCGTGATGCGCGCACCCAGCAGGCCCACGCCCAGGCGCAGCACGCCGCGCGCGCAGAACTCGATGCCCGGCTTGGCGCGCGCGTCCTGGCTCAGGAAGTGGAAAGCCACGCCGAAGAACAGCGCGAACAGCAGCTGCGGCCCGCCATGCAGCGTGGAGACGAAGGTCGCCGCCAGCGCGATCACGCCCGACAGGCCCGTGCCGGGCAGGAGCCTGAGCCACTGCAGCATGCGCGGCACGGGCGCCTGCGCAGCCACCTGTGCTTGGACCTGGCTCATGACTGCTCCTTGCCGCCCGCCGCGCTGGCCAGCACGGCCAGCGCGCAGGACGCAATGCGGCTGGCCACGGAGTCCGAACGGCTGGTCAGCACGATGGGCACGCGCATGCCCAGCACCAGGCCCGCGCATTCGGCGTCGGCCATGTAGACCAGCTGCTTGTAGATCATGTTGCCGGCCTCCAGGCTGGGCACCAACAGCACGTCGGGCTGGCCGGCCACGTCGGAGACGATGCCCTTGTGGTGCGCCGAGCGCAGCGAGATGGCGTTGTCATAGGCCAGCGGCCCGTCAAGGATGGCGCCGCTGATCTGCCCCCGGTCGGCCATCTTGCACAGCGCGGCCGCGTCGATGGTGCCGGGAATGGCGGGGTTGACCGTCTCCACCGCCGAGAGCACGGCCACGCGCGGCCGGGCAATGCCGATGGCACGGGCCAGGTCGATGGCGTTCTGCGCAATGTCGCGCTTGTCCATCAGCGTGGGGAAGATGTTGACCACGCAATCGGTCATCAGCAGCGGGCGCTCGAAGCCCGGCAGGTCCATCACGAACACATGGCTGGCGCGGCGGCTGCCGCGCAGGCCGGCCTCACGCGCCACGGCGGCGCCCAGCAACTCGTCGCTGTGCAGGCTGCCCTTCATCAGCGCGCGGGCCTGGCCGCTGCCGCACAGCGCCGCCGCCTGGGCAGCCGCCGCGCGTGGATCGTCGGCGGTGGAGTGGATGGACGCGCCCGCCAGGTCCAGCCCGGCCGCCTGGGCCGCCGCCCGGATGCGTGCCTCGGGGCCGACCAGCAGCGGCGTGATCAGGCCCGCCTGCGCGGCCTGCATGGCGGCCTGCAGCGAGCCCGCATCACAGGGATAGGCCACGGCCACGGGAATGGGGCCTTGCGCCTTGGCCTGGTCGAGCAAGTGCTGGAGATGGGGACGGGGCGTGGCGGGCGCATCATCGGCGGCCACGGCAAGTGAAAGTGGGGGGACCATGAAAGCTCCTGCGGGAAAGTACAGGGCCCGGCGCGAGCAACGCAGGGAATCTGGGAATCGGCTTTCGAGGGCCTTGCGCTTCACCCAGGCGCATGAAACCGGCGCGGCCCATCCCAGGGACACCGAGGAAGGGCCGCCCCGCACCGAGGGTGTCGTCCCCCTCCCCCGCGCAGCGGGTAGAGAGGGGGAAGGCGCGTCAGCGCCTCAGGGGGTTAGACAAAGTCCTTGTACTTTTCGAGGAAGCGCACGGGCTTGGAGAGCGCATCGCGGCGGAACGGGTCGCCCAGTTCGCGCGTGCACATCACCTCGATCACGCAGGTCTTGCCGTGGTTCATCTGCAGGTCGATGGCCTTTTGCAGCGCCGGGCCCACGTCCTCGATCTGGTCGACCACGATGCTCTCGGCGCCCATGGCGCTGGCAATGGCCGCGAAGCTCTCGCTTTCCAGCTCGCCGGCCACGAAGCGGCGGTTGTAGAAGTCCACCTGGTTCTTCTTCTCCGCGCCCCACTGGCGGTTGTGGAAGACCACGGCCGTGACGGGAATGTCATGGCGCACGGCGGTCATGATCTCCACCATGCTCATGCCCCAGGCGCCGTCGCCGGCGTAGGCGATGGCCGGGCGGTCGGGCGCCGCGCACTTGGCACCGATGATGGTGGGCAGGGCATAGCCGCAGTTGCCGAAGCTCATGGGCGCGAAGAAGCTGCGCGGCTCGTCGAAGCGCAGGTAGCTGTTGGCCACGGAGTTGATGTTGCCGATGTCGGTGGAGACCATCACGCGCGGCGGCATGGCCTTTTCCAGCTCGCGCAGCACCTGGCGCGGGTGCAGGTACTTGCCGCCCGTGGGCGTGCGCTCGCCCTTGGCCTCTTCGATCATGTCCAGGCTGTAGGGGTCGCGCTCATGCGTCCACTCGTCCAGCTCCTTCTCCCAGGCGGCCTTCTCGGTGGCGATGGTGTCGGCGCGCGCGGCCTTGGTGGCGTCGCAGGCCAGGGTCTGGCCCTGCAGGCGGCGGCCCAGCTCGCGTGCCACGGCCTTGGCGTCGCCGTGGATGCCCACCGAGATCTTCTTGACCAGGCCCAGGTTGGTGTGGTCGGCCTCGACCTGGATGATCTTGGCGTTCTTGGGCCAGTAGTCCATGCCGTGCTGGGGCAGGGTGCCGAAGGGGCCCATGCGCGAGCCCAGCGCGATCACCACGTCGGCCTGGGCGATGAGCTTCATCGCGGCCTTGGAGCCCTGGTAGCCCAGCGGGCCGGCCCACAGCGGGTGCTTGGCGGGGAAGGCGTCATTGCGCAGATAGCCCGTGACCACGGGTGCGCCCAGGCGCTCGGCCAGCTGCTTGCACTCCTCGACCGCATCGCCCATGACCACGCCGCCGCCGGCCAGGATCACGGGGAACTTGGCCGTGGCCAGCAGTTCCGTGGCGGCCTGCAGGCTGTTTTCGCCGCCCGAGCCGCGTTCCACGCGCATGGGCTTGGGGATTTCGCACTGCACTTCGCCATAGAAGTAGTCGCGCGGAATGTTCAGCTGGGTGGGGCCCATCTCGGAGATGGCGCGGTCAAAGCAGCGGGCCGTGAACTCGGCCATGCGCTTGGGGTTGCAGACATGGCCCTGGTACTTGGTGAACTCCTGGAACATGGGCAGCTGGTTGGCTTCCTGGAAGCCCCCCAGGCCCATGCCCATGGTGCCGGTCTCGGGCGTGATCATGACCACGGGGCTGTGGGCCCAGTAGGCGGCAGCAATGGCGGTCACGCAGTTGCTGATGCCGGGGCCGTTCTGGCCGATCACCACGCCGTGGCGGCCCGAGACGCGCGCATAGCCGTCGGCCATGTGGGCCGCGCCCTGCTCGTGCACCACGGGGATCAGGCGGATGCCGGCGGGCGCGAAGATGTCCATGGCATCCATGAAGGCCGAGCCCATGATGCCGAACATCTCCGTGACGCCGTTGGCCACGCAGGTCTCCACAAAGGCTTCGGAAGGGGTCATCTTCTGGACGCCTTCGACCACCGTACGATTGTTGGCTGCAGTCATGTTGTCTCCTTGAAAATGGAACTTTAAGTTCCGAAAAAAGAAATTACGGCGCAAGTCTAGGTGTGATTTCGCCTGGATGTCAAACAAATTTCTTTTTTCGGAACAAATTGACTCGAAAAATTGAAAAACATATGATGGCCAACACCATGAACACCCGAGACCCTGTCCCTGCCCGTATTGATGGCGATACCCCCAACCTGCGGCTGTTCGCGCTGCTGGAGGCCATTGCGCAGAAGAACGAGCCCTTCACGCTGCAGACCATGGTCGAGGAGACAGGCCTGCCCAAGCCCACCATGCACCGCATGCTCCAGCAGCTCGAAGGCGCGGGCATCCTGCAGCGCGAGGGCAATGGCCGGCACTACGGCACGGGCCGGCGCCTGATGCGGCTGGCCGAAAGCGTGCTGCTCAACAACACCACGCATGGCGCGCGCCACGCGGTGCTGGCGCAACTGGTGCGCGATATCGGCGAGAGCTGCAACATCACCGCCTTCTCGGGCAGCGAGGTGCTCTACCTGGACCGGGTGGAGACGCCCGCGCCGCTGCGCTTTTATCTGCACCCGGGCTCGCGCGTGCCGGCCCATTGCTCGGCCACGGGCAAGCTGTTCCTGAGCCAGATGGCGCCCGCGCAGCGCAGGCGGCTGCTGTCGGCCGTGCCGCTGGAGGCCTTCACGGGCAACACGCTGACGGCCTTCGACGCGCTGGACGCCGAGCTGGACCAGGTGCGCGCCCAGGGCCATGCCTTCGACAACGAGGAATTCCTTCCCGGCCTGCTGTGTCTGGGCGTACTCGTGCCCTCCATCCAGGGCGGCCCCTCGAACATGGGGCTGGCCGTGCAGGCGCCCATCATGCGTTTCCCGCGCGAGCGGGCGCTGTCCTTTCTTCCCCAACTGCGCGCGGCGGCCGAGGCGATTGCGCGCATCAACGACGAAGTCCCCCCGGGAGCCCCTGACGATGACTGAGCTGACCCTGATGCATCCCACGCGCACGCTTGGCGTGCGCGAGACCTTCGGCCTGGACACCGACATGCAGGTACCGGCCTTTGCCGAACGCAGCGAGCATGTGCCGGCCGTGGACCCGGCCTACCGCTTCAACCCGCAGGCCACGCTGGCCATCCTGGCGGGCTTTGCGCACAACCGGCGCGTGGTCATCCAGGGGCTGCACGGCACGGGCAAGTCCACCCATATCGAGCAGGTGGCGGCGCGGCTGAACTGGCCCTGCGTGCGCGTCAACCTCGACGGCCACATCAGCCGGCTGGACCTGGTGGGCAAGGACGCCATCGTGCTGCAGGAGGGCCGCCAGGTCACGCAGTTCCAGGAAGGCATCCTGCCCTGGGCGCTGCAGCGGCCCGTGGCCCTGGTCTTCGATGAATACGACGCGGGCCGGCCCGACGTGATGTTCGTCATCCAGCGCGTGCTCGAACGCGAGGGCAGCTTCACCCTGCTGGACCAAAAGCGCGTGCTCCAGCCGCATGCGCAGTTCCGCCTCTTCGCCACCATGAACACCTTGGGCCAGGGCAACCTCAGCGGCCTGTACCACGGCACGCAGATGCTCAACCACGCCCAGCTCGACCGCTGGAACCTGGTCACCAGCCTGGACTACCTGGCACCGGCCGAGGAAGCCGCCATCGTGCTGGCGCGCGTGCCGCAGTTGGCCACGCCGCAGGGGCGCGAGCAGGTGGCCGCCATGGTGGCGCTGGCCGCGCTCACGCGCAAGGGCTTTGCGGTGGGCGACCTGTCGCTGCTGATGTCGCCGCGCACCGTCATCACCTGGGCCGAGAACGCGCAGATCTTCCATGACCTGCGGCTGGCCTTCGAGCTGTCCTTCCTCAACAAGTGCGAGCCGGCCGAGCGGGCCATCGTGGCCGAGTACTTCCAGCGCTGCTTCGGCCAGGAACTGGCGCTGCGCGACGAGCCCGCCCATGCCTGCTGAGGCATCCCCCTCGCTGGCGCGCATGGAGGCCTGGGGCGGCGCGCTGCTGCGCGCCATGGCGGGCGATGCCTCGCTGCAATGGAGCGGGCAGACGCTGTACCGGGGCACGGCGCCCGTGGTGCTGGCAGCGGCCCACCAGGCCGATGTGCCGGCCCGATTGGCCGACCAGCGCGGCCTGCTCGACGGTGCCAGCCTGCGCCTGCGCCTGAGCGATGCCGCGCTGCACGCGCGCCACCTGCCCGGCGACCCGGTGGAGCGGCTGGTGTTCGAACTGCTGGAGCAGTTGCGCGTGGAAAGCCTGGCGCCCGAGGAATGGCCCGGCGCGCGCGACAACCTGCATGCGCGCTTTGTGCACTGGAGCCAGGCCTTTGCCGATTCGGGCCTGACCGAAAGCAGCCTGGGTATCCTGCTGTTCACCGTGGCGCTGACCGCCTGGAGCCGCCTGAGCGGCCATGAGCCGCCCGATGCCCTGGCCGACCTGGCCGAGGCTACGCGCGCCGGCCTGTCCGCGCAACTGGGCGCGCAGTGGGCCCTGCTGCGCCGCCACCGGCAGGACCAGCAGGCCTTCATTGCGCCGGCCCTGGCCATCAGCCGCTGGGTGGGCCAGGCCGTGCGGTCAGCCCAGGAAGAGGCGCCGCGCGGCGCTGGCGGGCCGCGCCGGCGGGGCAGCTTCGCGCTGCCGCTGCACTTTGAATCGCAAAGCCTGGATGCGCCGCCCGTGGCGCTCAGCGGCGACAGCCGCGCCTGGGCCGGCTCGGCCCACAGCTACCGCGTGTTCACGCGCGCCTATGACCGCGAGGCGCAGGCGGCCGAGCTGATCCGCGCCGCGCAACTGGCCGAGTTCCGCGAGCAGATGGATGAGGAACTGGCGCGCAGCGGCTTGCACGCGGGCCGGCTGGCCCGCCACCTGCAGCAGCGCCTGGCCGTGCCGCGCCACGACGGCTGGCAGTTCGGCCTGGAGGATGGACACCTGGATGCAAGCCGGCTGGCGCAACTGGTCAGTGATCCGCAGCAGCGCGCCATCTTCAGGAACGAGCTGCCGCACCCCGTCAGCGATGCGGCCGTGGCCATCTTGCTGGACTGCTCGGGCTCGATGAAGGCGCATGCGCGCCCGCTGTCCCTGCTGGTGGACCTGCTGGGCCGCGCGCTGTCCATGGCCGGCGTGCCGGTAGACGTGCTGGGCTTTTCCACCCAGGCCTGGAACGGCGGCCGCGCCCGCCGCGACTGGCAGCGCGCGGGCCAGCCCCACATACCGGGCCGGCTCAACGAGCGGCTGCACATCGTCTTCAAGGACGCCGCCAAACCCTGGCGCCACGCCCGCCACGGCATTGCCGCGCTGCGCAGGCCCGACCTGTTTCGCGAGGGCGTGGACGGCGAGGCCGTGGAATGGGCCTGCGAGCGGCTGCTGGCGCGGCCCGCGCAGCGCCGCATCCTGCTCGTCATCTCGGACGGCTGCCCCATGGACACGGCTACGCACCAGGCCAACGACGAGCACTACCTGGACCAGCACCTGCGCCAGGTCATCGCCCGGCACGAGCGCGCGGGCGACGTGCAGATCCGCGCGCTGGGCGTGGGGCTGGACCTGGGCGTGTTCTACCGGCGCAGGCTGGCCGTGGACCTGCGCGAGCAGATCGATGAGGCCTTGCTGATGGAAGTGGCGGAGTTGATCTGCCGGCCGTGATGCCGGCCTGCTAGCGGCGTCGCTCAGCGACCATTCCGTCCGGGCAGGACGGCAGATCTAGCGGATCTGCGCGACAAAGTCGCTCACCAACTGCGCAAATTCCACCGGCATTTCCACGGCACTCAAATGCGCGGCGGGTAGCGACACCAGCTGCGCGCCCGGAATCTGCGCCTGCATGTCTTCGGACAGGGAAGGGGGCGTGGCCTCGTCGCGGCTGCCTGCAATGACCAGCGCGGGGCAGGCGATGCGCCGGTTGCTCTCGCGCAGATCGATGCCGCCCACGGCCGCACAGGCCGCCGCATAGGGCGCGGCCGCCGTGGCCTCCAGCCCGGCGCGCAAGGCTGCCACTCGGGCGGCCTGCCCGGCGCGGAATTCGGGCGTGAACCAGCGCTGCATGGCGCCATCGGCAATCGCGGCCACGCCCTGGGCGCGCACCGTGGCAATGCGCGCCTGCCAGCCTGCGCGCGCGGCCTCGTCGTAGTAGCTGGCCGAATTGGCGATGGTGATGCTGCGCACCAGCGCCGGATGACGCGCGGCCAGGGCCTGGGCCGTCATGCCGCCCATGGACAGCCCCACGAAGTGCACCGGCCCCTGGCCCAGCGCCTCGATCACGCCGGCTGCGTCGTCGGCCAGGTCGTTCATGTCGAAGGCCTCGCCGATGGCGGGCGAGCGGCCATGGCCCCGGTGGTCGTAGCGCACCACGGTGAAGCGGTCTTGCAGGGCCTGGGCCACGCCGTCCCACATCTGGAGGTCACAACCGAGCGCGTGGCTCAGAACGAGGGCCGGGCCTTGGCCCTGCTGCACAACATGGAGTTTCGACATGGCGGTCACTGCTTGGGGAAAAGGCGATTATGGGATGGCCGGTGCAGGCTGGCGGATACGGATACCACGCATATCCGGCATCCGGCCAAGGCGCGGCGATGGCGGCGCTCAGGCCACCCTGTCCCAGAACTGCAGCTGTGCCGACCCCGGCGCGATCAGTTCCAGATAGTCCTGGCAGGCCGGATCGAACGGTCCCTGGCCCCACTTGCTGCACAGCTGGTGGGCGCGGCCGGCGCTGTCGGCCAGCACCACGTCGGCATACAGGCCGGGGTCGTGGGCGCTGCGCATCACGCCATGGGCCGTGAAGCCGGGCTCATTCCGGTACAGGCCATCGGCCATGCGGTGCGCGGCGGCGGCCAAGGCATGGGAATCGGCGCCGGGGCGCAGCCGGAACAACGAGAACTCCATGCCCTGCGGCAGCCCATGTTCCCCGCCGTGGCTGAACACGCTGGCGCCCAGCAAGGGAGGATGCTCCACGCGCATCAGCCCGAAGTAGGCCGCGCAGGCAGCCGACCGGCCGGCCTGCGCCAGGGCGGCACGGGCCGCCTCCTGTGATTGCCAGGTGACGACATCCGCATAGCGCCCCTGGCCCAGCTGGACCAGATGGCGTGACAGGCATCCGCCCTGCACATCCAGGAACTGGTGCTGCATGGCGCTGGCGGCTTGCAGCAGGGTGTTTTCCGTCACACCGGGCAGCAGGCTGAACGCTGCCCATTCGATGACTTGCATGGCATTTCTCCGTGGATTGAACATGCCGCCCATGGTCCCTGCATCGCTGCCATTCAATGGCTGTCAATTGCGCCATGATGCCGGCCATGAAACCGCGCACGCTGCCCGCCCGTCTGTCCCGGCTTGAAGCCCTTTCCCAGCGCCTGTCCGATGGCGCCGTGCACGGCGTGGCGGCGCTGTCCGAGGAACTGGGCGTCAGCCAGCGCACGCTGGCGCGCGACCTGTCGTTGCTCAGGCAGCAGGGCTGGGAGCTGGACAGCTCCTCGGGCAGGGGCGGCGGTGTCCGCGTGGTCCATCGCTGGCCCTCCGGCCGCGTGACGCTACGGGGTGACGACGCGCTGGAGCTGCTGATGTCCCTGGCGCTGTCGGAAGCCCTGGGCCTGTCGCTGGCGGGGCGTCATGGCGAACTGCGCCGCCAGTTCGCGCGCTGCTTTGCGCCGGCCGATCGCGCAGATATCGCGCAACTGCGCCAGCGCATCCGCGTGGCCTCGCCGGTGTCCGTCGAAGTCCAGGCTTCGCTGCGCGAGCGTGCGCAGGGCGTGGAGGCGCGCGCCAGCGTCTACCAGGCTTTTGCACAGCAATGGATGCTGGCCTTGACCTACCTGGACGGACGCCAGCGCCGCAGCGAGCGCGTGGTGGAGCCGCAATGTCTGCTGCTGGCCTGGCCGTTCTGGTACCTGCTGGCCTGGGACTGCGAGCGCGAGGGCGTGCGCACCTTCCGGCTGGACCGCATCGTGCAGGCGCGTCGCGGCGGACAGCGCTTTCAAGTGCGCGACCCGGCCCGGTTTTGGGCCGCCTGCGACGAGGTCGGCGTGGCCCTGTGACGGCCTGCCCCCATAATCCCCAGCCATGCAAGCCCTGCGCAACTCCGTCCCACTGGCCCGCCTGGTCATGGCGTGGTTCGCGCTGACGCTGGGCCTGGCCATTGCATCGCCCCTGGTGCACCCCCAGGCCATGGAGCTGGTCTGCACGGCTGGCGGCAGCGTCAGGCTGGTCGTGGTCAACGGTGAAGAAGGACAGGCGGTGTCTGCCCAGCATTCGCTGGACTGCCCTCTGTGCCTGGCGGTGACGCCGCCGCCGGCGCATGTCCCTCCCTCCTGGGCGCAACTGCAGCCGATGGGCCGCGCGCTGCAGCCCATCGTCTCTGCCCGCATTGCCTCCCTGGTCGGCGCGCCGCTGCCGCCGCGCGGGCCTCCCTTGTTGCTGTTGATCGCCTGAGCCCTTGGCTGCTTGCAGCGCTGTCCTGCGCTGTCTGGCCGCTGGCCTGTCTCAGAACATTGCCGCACCGGCCGGGCGCAGCCTTGGCGGTGCGGCTTCGCCAAGATTCCACGCAGGGATGCCATGTTCCGTTCCGATTGCCATGCGGCGCCGCAGCGTGCCGCCGATTTTTCTTCGATCCGCCCATCCGTTGCTTCCGTCGCCCTGTCTCGCCGTGCCTGCCTTGGCGGCGGCCTGGCCGCACTGGCGCTGCTGGCCGGCTGCAAGCCCGCCGCCGTACCGTTCAAGGGCATAGACCTGACCGGCGCCCAGTACGGCCGGGACTTCCGCCTGCGCGATGCCGATGGCCGCGAGCGCACGCTGGCCGACTTCAAGGGCCAGGCCCTGATGGTCTTTTTCGGCTTCACCCAATGCCCCGATGTCTGCCCCACGGCGCTGACGCGCGCCCTGGAAATACGCCAGCTGCTGGGGCCCGATGGCCAGCGCCTGGCCGTGGCCTTCATCACTATCGACCCCGAGCGCGATACGCCCGAGGTGCTCAAGGCCTATGTGGGCGCCTTCGATCCCGGCTTTGTCGCGCTGCGCGGTGACGAGGCGCAGACGGCCGAGGTCGCCAGGGAATTCAAGGTCTTCTACAAGAAGGTGCCCACGGGTGCGTCCTACACCATGGACCACTCGGCCATCACCTATGTCTTCGATCCCGAGGGCCGGCTGCGCGTGGCGTTCCGCCATGAGCAGGACGCACAGGACTGCGCAGCCGACCTGCGCCAGATCCTGCAGGCTGCATGACGGCTCTGCACTTTCTCAGGAGGCCGGCGCAACAGGCCTTTGCGCAGCGGCCCCCGCCCTGGCCCAGGCAGCGACCATTCTTGCGGAGGTGAAGGTACGCCAGCGGCGCGAGCGCCGTTGCCATCGGTCAAAACCTTGTCTGGATCGTCCCGTCCTTGTGCTAAAAATGTGCGGCTCCATCCACCCGGACGCTCATCCAGCCAGACGGAAAGGGACACCCGGCGCCATGAAGACGCTTCTTTCTGACAAGGTGCTGCGGCGCCTGGTGCTTGGCAACCTGCTGGTCGCCGGCCTGCTGGGCCTGGCCACCTGGCTGAGCCTGCGCGCCAACCACCAGGCCGACTTGGACCTGGGCGTGGCTGTCACCCAGAACCAGGCCCGCAGCCTGAGCCTGGAGCTGACGGCCGAGATGCGGCTGGTGGACAACGCCCTGGCCACCGTGGCAGGCCGCTACCGCAGCCGGGGCCTGGACGGCGACGATGTGGCGGCCCTCGCCCTCTATGAAATCCTGCAGGAGCAGCGTGCCCTGCTGCCCTTTGTCACCGCGCTGCGCGTGACCGACGCCAAGGGCCAGGTGCTGCTGACGGCCAACGAGGAAGAGCCCCCGTTTTCCGTGGCCGACCGCAGCTACTTCGAGCGCGCGCGCCACTCCGACCGCATGGTGATCTCCGATCCGCTGGTCAGCCATTCCTTCAACAAATGGGCCATCGTGATGGCACGCCGGCTGCAGTCCGGGGACGGGGATTTCAAGGGCATCGTCTATGCCGTGGTCTCGGCCACGCATTTCCAGTCGCTGTTTCGTCGCCAGGCCTTCGGGCCCGACAGCGCCATTGCGCTGCGCTCGGACAAGGACCTGCTGGTGGCCCGCTACTCGGCGGCCGATCCGTGGTCCGTGGCCGGCATTGGCGGCTCTGCGGTCTCCAGCGAGTACCACCACGCCCTGGCCGGCAACCGGGACAGCGGCTGGTACATCACCCCCACGGTGATGGACGACGTGGAGCGCATCACGGCCTACCAGCGGCTGGCCGGCTATCCCCTGACCGTCTTCACGGGCCTGGGCACACAAAGCTACCTGGCCGCATGGCGTGCATCGGCCTGGCGCGCCTGGGCACTCACGGGCCTCAGCATGGCACTGATCGCGCTGGGCTCGGTCAGCCTCTACCTGCTGCAGCAGCGCGAGCGCGTGGCGCGCATCCGGCTTGCCGAGCTGCTGCGCCAGCAGGAACTGTTCATGGACAACGACCTCATCGGCATCGCCCGCCTGCGCGAGCGCCGGCTGCTGTGGACCAACCAGGCCCTGCAGCGCATGCTCAAGCGCCCGGCCGGCGAGCTGCAGGGCACCTCGGCGCGCATCCTCTACCCGGATGAGGAAACCTATGAACGCTCCGGCGAGCTGGCCTATGGCGCACTGCGCTCCAGCGGCAAATGCCATGCCCAGATGCAGCTGAAGACCAGCGATGGCAGCCTGCTCTGGGTCGATGTCAGCGGCGCAGGCCTGGCCGATGGCGAATCGATCTGGGTCTTCGTGGACATAGACGCGCTCAAGCGTGACGAGCAAGCCGCGCAGCACCAGGCGCTGCACGACGTGCTGACCGGACTGGCCAACCGCCGCGCACTGCAGGCCCGGCTGCAGCGCCAACTGGCCCAGGCCTGCGGACCGGGGCAACTGGCCGTCTGCTTCATGGACCTGGACGGCTTCAAGCAGATCAACGATACCGAAGGCCACGATGCCGGCGACGAAGTGCTGCGCATCGTCGCCCGCCGCCTCACTACCCAGGCCCGCGAAACCGACTGCGTGGCCCGCATGGGTGGAGACGAATTCGTGCTGCTGCTGGGCGAACTGGCCTCGGCCAACGACGCCCTTCAGGCCATGCAGCGCTGCCTGGCCTCCATCTGCCAGCCCATCCGCCTGGAAAACGGTGCCACCGTCCAGGTCGGCGCCAGCATCGGCATCGCCCTCAATGCCGCCCGGGAAAACACCACCCAGCTGCTGCAGCGCGCCGACGAGGCCATGTATGCGGCCAAGCGCGCGGGCAAGGGGAGGGTGGTGGTGGCGGAGGAGTAGAGGCGCCAGGCCAGTCTTGCAATCAGCCAGTGCGATGTTTGCGCGGCGCCATGCCCAGCGTGGCCAGCAGCCCCCTGCAGCCGTCCTCCACCAGGTCCAGCACGTCCTCGAAACCCCGGTCGCCGCCGTAATAGGGGTCGGGCACTTCGCGTGCGGAGTGCTCGGTGCAGAAGTCCGTCAGCCGCTGTACGCGGTGCCATTCGGACTCGGGGCAGATCCTGCGCGCGGCGGATTCGTTGGCGCCATCCATCACCAGCACCTGGTCGAATGCCATGAAGTCCTCGGCCCGCAGCTGCCGCGCGCGCTGCTGCGAAAGGTCATAGCCGCGCCGCGCGGCATGGGCCTGGGAGCGGCGGTCGGGTGCCTCGCCCACGTGGTAGCCGTGCGTGCCTGCGGAGTCCACTTCGATGCGGCCCGCCAGGCCCGCGTCGGCCACCATTTTCTCGAGCACGCCGTGGGCCGTGGGGCTGCGGCAGATGTTCCCTGTGCAGACCATGAGGATTCTTTTCCTCTTGGTGGCTGGCCTGCTGCCAGCTGACTGTTCCCGAATCTGTTCCATAAATCTCCCTGTGGGTAACGGGCTTCACGACATCTGGATGGCCTGCGATGCCAAGGCGCTCGCCGGCATTTTCCACGCCCTGCACCTGATCTGCCGGGCCGCTTATGCTGCGCCCATGGTGGAACTGCTTTGTTTCTGGATGGCCCGGGTGGGTGCGGCCCTGCTGGAGTTGCGGTTGCTGCGCAGCAGCGACGGCGGCTTCAGGGTGATGGTCATCACGGCGGCCATCGTGGTCATCGTGTGCCTGGCGTTGCTGTCCTTTTACGCCTGAGCCCGCAGTCCCGGGTACCGTCGGGCCGGTTGTCAGGGGTCCGCGCCATGGGCAGCTGACGAACCCAGTGCAGCGCCATCTCGCATTCCAGTGCGGACGCTTCGATCACGGCGCAGGCGAGGCATCAAACATGGGCGGCCGCTTTCCCGGCTCGGCACCCCCGAACGTCTCGGGCACGCAAAAGTGGACGACATGCTCCAGACATAAACGCTCGCCAGTCATTAATTGGCCGTGGCTTTCTATTGATTAAATCAATTGAGATCCATGAAATTTCCAGGATATATTTTTGACGTGACTTCTCGAGGCAATGGATTGGAATAGTTGCTTCATTGATTCTGTTTTTATCTTCATTCAGCCACTGAAGGAAAGATTGATGAGAATAAGGCCTTTAGTTGCCAGCGTATGCCTTTCCTTCTCAGGCCTTGGATCTGCATGGGCAGATACCCAGTACACCTATGCGGGCGTCAACTACAACGATGCCCATGCGCCTTACACCACCGCCATGGGCATCAGCGGCTCAATGGTCCTGCCTGCGTCCCTGCCGGCCAGCCAGACGGACATCGTCATCGGCCCGGGAACGTCCTACCCGATCAGCAGTTGGTCGTTCAGCGACGGCGTGAATACCTATACGCAGGCCAATGCACAGATCCTGGCTGGTATTTCGATCGGTGATCCGCCGCGCTTCAAGGTTTCTACCGATGGCAGCGGCAATATCACTGCCTGGAACCTGGCGATGGTTTCACCTGCTGCGCCCCATGTCCCAGGCCAGCCGGTGGACGTTTTCAATATCGCCTCAGGCTCGGGGGACATCGCTGGTGACCATTCGGACACCACATGCGTCTTGTTGAATGGCAATGTGTGCAGGCAGGTGCTTGCTGGTGGTACAGGATTCACTTTTTCGCCTGCCCAAGGCAGTTGGAGCATGCAACCCTACATTCCCCCGCAGCCCGGCCCGGTGGCGGTGCCGCTGCTGGGGTGGCCTGCGCTGTTGGCGCTGATGGGCGGCGTGGCCGGTCTTGCAGCGTGGCAACGGCGCAGGGATGGTGTGGGAAGCTAGGCACGCAGGACCTTCCTGCGCGGCTGTGCTCCGCACGAATCTCAGTGCAGCGCCACCATCAACTGCCCGTTCTCATTGCGCACCGCATGCACGCGCACGGAGTGCTCGGGCGCTTCCAGGCATTCGCCGGTGGACAGGTCGAAGTGGTGCTTGTAGATGGGCGAGGCGACGACGACGCGCTCGCCCAGGCTGCCGACCAGGCCGCGCGCGAGCACGCTGGCGCCGCAGCGCGGGTCCACGTTGTCTATGGCGTAGAAGCGGTCGTCGCCGATGCGAAAGACCGCCACATGGCGGCCCTGGACGAGGGCGCAGACGCCCGTGTCGGGGACGATGTCCTGGGTGGCGCAAACGGGCAGCCAGTGTTCTTGGGAGGCATGTGCCATGGCGGGTCCTTGTCGCGGGTCTCTAGGGGGTGTCAGGCCGTGGCCTCGCTGCGCTCCTCGGCGCGCGCCGGGCGGATCTGGCCGCGCTCCTGCACGAAGACGATGTGCTCGTCGGGCTGGTCGCTGTTGATGAAGCTGCGAAAGCGCTGGCGCACTTCGGGCGTGGTGACGGCGGTCTTCCACTCGCACTGGTAGGTGTCCACCACATGCTGCATCTGGGCCTCGAGTTCTGCGCCCAGGCCCAGGCTGTCGTTGACCACCACGTCCTTGAGGTAGTCCAGGCCGCCTTCCAGGTTTTCGCGCCAGGTGCTGGTGCGCTGCAGGCGGTCGGCCGTGCGCACGTAGAACATCAGGAAGCGGTCGATGAGCTGCAGCAGCCTGTCCTTGGACAGGTCGGAGGCGATCAGCTCGGCATGGCGCGGCTTCATGCCGCCGTTGCCGCAGACGTAGAGGTTCCAGCCCTTGTCGGTGGCGATAACGCCCACGTCCTTGCCCTGGGCCTCGGCGCATTCGCGCGTGCAGCCCGAGACGCCGAACTTGATCTTGTGCGGCGCGCGCAGGCCCTTGTAGCGGTTTTCCAGCTGCACGGCCAGGCCCACGCTGTCGTCCACGCCGTAGCGGCACCAGGTGGAGCCCACGCAGCTTTTGACGGTGCGCAGCGATTTGCCGTAGGCATGGCCGGACTCGAAGCCGGCCGCGATCAGCTCCTCCCAGATCAGCGGCAGCTGCTCCACGCGCGCGCCGAACAGGTCCACGCGGGCGCCGCCCGTGAGCTTGGTGTACAGGCCGTATTTCTTGGCCACCTGGCCGACGGCGATCAGGCCGTCCGGCGTGACCTCGCCGCCGGGCATGCGCGGCACCACGGAGTAGCTGCCGTCCTTCTGGATGTTGCCCAGGTAGTAGTCGTTGCTGTCCTGCAGGCTGGCCAGCTGGGGCTGCAGCACGAACTCGTTCCAGCACGAGGCCAGGATGCTGGCGGCCAGCGGCTTGCAGACATCGCAGCCCAGGCCCTTGCCGTGTCGGTGCAGCAGCTCGTCGAAGGTCTTGATGCCGCCCACACGCACCAAGTGGTACAGCTCCTGGCGCGAGTGCGGGAAATGCTCGCAGACATGGTTGTTGACGGCCATGCCGCGCCGGGCCATCTCGGCCTTCATGACCTGGGTGGCCAGCGGCACGCAGCCGCCGCAGGTGGCGCCGGCCTGGGTGCAGGACTTGAGCTCGGCCATGGTGCAGGCGCCTTCGCCCACAGCCGCGCAGATCTGCGCCTTGGTGACGTTGTTGCACGAGCAGATCTGCGCCGTGTCGGGCAGGGCGTCCACGCCCAGCCCGGGCCTGGCCTTGCCGTCGCTGGAGGGCAGGATGAGGAACTCCGGCTCCTCGGGCAGCGCGATGCTGTTGAGCGTCATCTGCAGCAGCGTGCCGTACTCATCGGCATTGCCCACCAGCACGGCGCCCAGCAGCTGGCGGCCGTCCTCGCTGACCACGATCTTCTTGTAGACCTGCTTGCGCTCGTCGATGAACTGGTAGTTGCGGCTGCGCGGCGTCTTGCCCTGTGCGTCGCCGATGCTGGCCACATCCACGCCCATGAGCTTGAGCTTGGTGCTGAGATCGGCCCCACCGAAGGCGGCCTCGGCCTCGCCCGCAATGTGGCGTGCCGCCACGCGCGCCATGTCGTAGCCGGGTGCCACCAGGCCGAAGGTCTGCTCGCGCCAGGAGGCGCATTCGCCAATGGCGTAGACGCTGCGGTCACTGGTGCGGCAATGGTCGTCCACGGCCACGCCGCCGCGCGGGCCTATGGCCAGGGCGCATTGGCGCGCGATCTCGTCGCGCGGGCGGATGCCGGCGGAGAAGACGATCATGTCCGTCTCCAGGTGCGTGCCGTCGGCAAACACCATGCGGTGGCGTGCCGTGGCGCCGTCGGTGATCTCCAGCGTATTGCGGCCCGTGTGCACCTGCACGCCCAGGTCCTCGATCTTGCTGCGCAGCACGCGGCCGCCGCCGTCGTCCACCTGCACGGCCATCAGGCGCGGGGCGAACTCCACCACATGGGTCTCCAGGCCCAGGTCGCGCAGGGCCTTGGCGCACTCCAGGCCCAGCAGGCCGCCGCCCACCACCACGCCGACGCGTGATTTCGCGGCCGAGGCCTGCATGGCCTCCAGGTCCTCGATGGTGCGGTAGACAAAGCAGTGCGGCCGGTCGCGCCCCGGCACGGGCGGCACGAAGGGCGCCGAGCCCGTGGCCAGCACCAGCCTGTCGTAGGGGATGACTTCGCCATCGGCCGTGGTCACGGTGCGCTCGCGCCGCTCCACGGCTGCCGCCCTGGCCGCCAGGCGCAGCGTGAAGCCGCTGGCCTCGAAGAAGCCGGGCGCCACCAGGCTCAGGTCCTCGGCGCTCTTGCCGGAGAAGAATTCCGACAGGTGAACACGGTCGTAGGCGGCGCGCGGCTCCTCGCACAGCACGGTGACGTTCGCATCTGCCACCCCCAGGGCATGCAGCTGCTCGAGAAATTTGTGGCCCACCATGCCGTGGCCGATCACAACGATGTTCATCTGGCGTCCTGCGTTGCGCATCCAGTGTTTTGCGGGCCGCAGGCCAGGGCCGGCGGGTCAGGGCTGCCAATGCAAGTGCCGTGCCAGCACCGCTGCGCGGTGCCTGCCCGTGGTGCACGCTGTCTGGTGCGCAGACAGCGTGCACCGCAATGCGCCCGCCGCACCGCGCAGGGGCGGGGTGCGCCGTGGTGGTGCGTCAAGTGCGATCAAGTGCGCCAGGTCCGCCAGGTGCGCCAGGAACGCTGGGTGCGTCAGGCGCGAGGCAGTCCCTGCGCGCGGCTGCGCCAGGCCTCGGGCGCGCAACCGAATTGCGCAGCGAACCAGCGCGTGAAGGCGCTGTGGCTGGCATAGCCGAGCATGGCGGCGACCTGGCCCACGCTGTAGTGGGGGTGGTCCAGGTAGCGCAGGGCCAGTTCGTGGCGCACTTCGGTCAGCAGCTCGCTGAAGCTCAGGCCCTCTCGGTCCAGTTCGCGCTGCAGCGTGCGCAGGCTGCGCCCCATGCCCTGCGCCACGCCCGCGCAGGTGGCGTTGCCCGAGGGCAGCAGCAGGTAGATGACCCGGCGCGCCTGGTGGCCCACGGAGGCGGCACGGTGGGCCGGCATGGCCTCCACCAGCCGCAGCGCATAGCGCGCCAGCGCGGGGTCGGCCAGCGGGTTGGGCTCGTCCAAGTCGGCGGCGCGGCAGGCGATGCCGTTGAACTCGGCGCCGAACGTGATGCGGCAGCGGAACATGCGGCGGTGCTCGGACAGGTCGGCCGGTGGCGCGTGGCTGAAGCTGACGCCCTGCGGCCGCCAGCGCTCGCGCAGCAATGCCTCGCACATGCGCCACAGCACGCCCATGGCCAGTTCCACGGACTGGCGCATGGCGCCGTGCAGGACGAAGTCCTCGCGCAGGATGACGATGTCCCCTGCATCCTCCAGGTGGATCAGCAGCGATTCGTTGACCAGGTGCATGTGCGCGACCAGCGTGTCCAGCGCATGGCGCAGCGTGGGCTGGTGCTGCAGTAGCAGGCTCACGGCGCCGAAGCTCGACAGCTGGCGGTGCCGGGCCATGCGCAGGCCCAGGGACTCGCAGCCCGTGGACTGGGCCGCGTCTTCCAGCAGGCGCGCGACGATGGCCACGTCGATCAGCTGGTCCTGCTCGCGCAGCAGCGCGGGCCGCAGGCCGGCCTGGCGCAGTGCCTTGTCGGGGTCGCCGCCCAGTTCGCGCATGACGTCCGAAAAATGGGTCAAGGCCGCCGCGCGCACCATGGTGACCATGCTTGCCCTCCTGTCAGTCCGTGGCGTGGTGGCACGAAATGCAAAGAGGATGGCATGGCTTGCATAGTCCGCGGAACCGGGTTTTCCTACATTGCAGAGACCGGCCCCACGCCGGGCGGACCGTGCCGCCACGGGCCTTCACAACAATGACAGGAGACAGGCATGCGCATAGAGCCCATGACATGCGCCATCGGCGCCGAATTGCTCGGCGTGCAGCTGGCCGACGCGGTGCGCGACGACGCGCTTTTCTCGGAGATCCGGGCAGCGCTGCTGCGCCACAAGGTGCTGTTCCTGCGCGACCAGGGCCTGGCGCGCGCCGAGCACGTGGCCTTTGCGCGGCGCTTCGGCGAGCTGGAGGATCATCCGGTGGCCGGCAGCGACCCCGAGCATCCGGGCCTGGTGCGTATCTACAGGACGCCCGAGCAGCCCAACGACCGCTACGAGAATTCCTGGCACTGCGACGCCACATGGCGCGAGGCGCCACCCATGGGCTGCGTGCTGCACTGCGTGGAATGCCCGCCCGTGGGCGGCGACACCCTGTGGGCCAACATGGCGCTGGCCTACGAACGCCTGCCGGACGCCGTCAAGGCGCTGATCGCGCCGCTGCGCGCGCGCCACAGCATCGAATGCACGTTCGGTGCGGCCATGCCCATCGAAAGGCGGCTGGCGCTCAAGGCCCAGTACCCCGATGCCGAGCATCCCGTGGTGCGCACCCATCCCGAGACCGGCGAGAAGGTGCTGTTCGTGAACGGCTTCACCACGCATTTCACCAATTTCCATACGCCCGCCAATGTGCGCGTGGGCCAGGACTTCACGCAGGGCGCCTCCGGCCTGCTGCAGTACCTGATCGGCCAGGCTGCCATTCCCGAGTACCAGGTGCGCTGGCGCTGGCGGGCGGGCAGCGTGGCGATCTGGGACAACCGCGCCACCCAGCACTATGCGGCCATGGACTACCCGCCCAGCCACCGGAAGATGGAACGCGCGGGCATCGTCGGCACGCCGACCTTCTGAACCACGATCACGACACAAGGAGACATGCCATGAACTTTCTCGACGGCCACCTGTTCCCCGAAAACCAGCAGCCCCTGATCATCACGGCCGCGCCCTATGCGCCCTCGTGGCTGCCCTCGGACTTTCCCGGCGAGATCGCCGTGACCATGGACGAGCAGATCCAGAAGGCCGTGGACTGCTACAACGCCGGCGCCACCGTGCTGCACCTGCATGTGCGCGAGCTGGACGGCAAAGGCAGCAAGCGTTTGTCGAAGTTCAACGAGCTGATCGCCGGCGTGCGTGCGCGTGTGCCCGAGATGATCATCCAGGTGGGCGGCTCCATCAGCTTCGCGCCGGAGACCGAAGGCGCGGCCGCCAAGTGGCTGTCCGATGACACGCGCCACATGCTGGCCGAGCTGGAGCCCGTGCCCGACCAGGTCACGGTGACCATCAATACCTCGCAGATGAATTTCCTGGAGCAGTTCGATGCGCGCGACATACGCGGCACCTCCATGGAGGACCCGGCCGTCTTCAATGCCTACAGGGAGATGACCGTGCCCGCCCAGCCCGGCTGGGCCGAGGAGCACATCCGGCGCCTGTCGGCCGCCGGCATCCAGAGCGCCTTCCAGTGCTACAACATCAACAGCTTCGAGTCGGTGGAGCGGCTCATGCGCCGCGGCATCTACAAGGGCCCGCTGGTGATGAACTGGGTGGCGATCGGCGGCGGCATGGACGCGCCCAGCATCTACAGCCTGGCCAACTTCGTGCGCGCCGTGCCCGACGGCGCCGTGCTCACCGTGGAAAGCTCGGTGCTTAACGTGCTGCCCGTGAACATGATGGGCATTGCCATGGGGCTGCACGTGCGCTGCGGTACCGAGGACAACCTCTGGAACCAGCGCCGCACGGTCAAGATGGGCACGGTGGCGCAGATCGAGCAGCTGGTGCGCATCGCAGGCGAGTTCGGCCGCCCCATCGCCACGGCGCAGCAGGCTCGGGAGATCTGCCGGATCGGCCAGTTCTACGGCACCGTGGAAGAGACGCTGGCGGCCAACGGCTTCGCGCCCAACCGCAACGGCGCCCAGCAGGGGTTTCTGCGCAAGGCCGCCTGAACCGGGAGCCCATGATGCAACGCATGCCCCCCTGGACTGCCATCGCCCTGGCCGCCTCGCTGCTGGCCGGTGGCGCCCACGCCTTCGGCGACAAGCCGGTCCGGCTCATCGTGCCGGCGCCGCCCGGCGGCACCATCGATGTGTTCGCGCGCATCATCAGCGACCAACTGGCGCAGGAGATACGCCAGCCCGTCATCGTGGAGAACCGGCCCGGCGCCGGTGGCGCCATCGCCGTCAAGCACATGCTGTCCCAGCCGGCCGACGGCAGCACGCTGCTGGTGACGGTGACCAACATCCTCACCGAGGTGCCCCATGTGCTCAAGGTCGGCTTCGACCCCATGAAGGACGTGCGGCCCGTGGCGCAGATGGCGCGCTCGGTGATGCTGTTCATCGCCTCGCCGCAGTTTCCCGCGCGCGACGGGGCCGAGGCCATCGCCTACGTGAAGGCCCACCCGGGCACGCTGTCGTTCGCCTCGTACAGCCAGGGCACGGCCTCGCAGTACGCGGGCGCCATCCTCAACAGAAGGGCCCACCTGGACATGGAGCATGTGGCCTTCCCGGGCTCGGCGCCCGCGCTGGCCCAGGTCATGGGCAACCAGATCCCGCTGATGTTCGACGGATCGGTCACCTCCAAGCCGCTGATCGCGGGCGGCAAGGTCAGGCTGCTGGCCGTGGCCTACAAGAGCCGGCTGCCCGACTACCCGCAGGTGCCCACGCTGGCCGAGCTGGGCTACCCCGAGGTGGATTTCAGCAACTGGAGCGGCGTGTTCGCCTCGGCGCAGACGCCGCGCCCGCTGCTGGAGAAGATCCACGGCGCGCTGGCCCGGGTCAACGCCCGCAAGGCCGTGCGCGAACGCTATGCGGGCACGGGCTTCGAGCCCGTCGAAGGCGATCGCTCGCTGGAGCAGATGTCCACCGACCTGCGCGCCGAGTTCGAGCGCAATGCCGAGATCGTCCGGAACTTCGACATCCGGCTCAACTGATGCAGGGCGCCCCACCCAGGCGCTACACAAGGAGACTCCATGGCAAAGGCCATACGCTTTCATACCACCGGCGGCCCCGAGGTGCTCAGGCTGGAGCATGCCGAGGCCGGCGCGCCGGGACCCGGCCAGGCGCGCGTGCGCCACAGCTTCATCGCCGTCAACTTCATCGACATCTATTTCCGCACGGGCCGCTATCCGCTGGCCCTGCCCAACGGCCTGGGCTCGGACGCCGTGGGCGTGGTCGAGGCCGTGGGGGAGGGCGTGACCGAAGTGCGGCCCGGCGACCGCGTGGGCTACCTGATGGGCCCGCAGGGCGCCTACAGCGATGTGCGCGTGATGCCGGCCGATGTGCTGATCCCGCTGCCCGACGGCATCAGCGACCGCACTGCGGCCACGCTGATGATGAAGGGCATGACGGCGCAGTACCTGTTCCGCCAGGTCCATCCGCTGCAGGGGGGCGAAACCATCCTCTACCACGCGGCGGCCGGCGGCGTGGGGCTGATCGCCTGCCAGTGGGCGCGTGCCCTGGGCGTGACCATGATCGGCACGGTGAGCACCGACGAGAAGGCCGCCGCCGCGCGCGCCAACGGTTGCGCCCACGTCATCGTGACCTCGCGCGAGAACACCGTCGCTCGCGTGATGGAGATCACGGGCGGCAAGGGCGTGCCCGTGGTCTATGACTCGGTGGGCAAGGACACGCTCATGGATTCGCTGGACTGCCTGCAGCCGCGCGGCCGGCTGGTCAGCAACGGCACCTCGTCGGGCTCGGTGGTGGTGGACTCCCAGCTGCTGGCCTCCAAGGGATCGATCTGGATGACGCGGCCCGCGATGGTGCACTACATCCAGCCGCGCGCCCACATGCTGGAGATGGCGCACGAGCTGTTCGACCATGTGCTGGCCGGGCGCATCGCCAGCGAGCCCCAGCAAAGCTTTGCGCTGGCCGATGCGGCCCAGGCGCACCGGGCGCTGGAGTCGCGCCGCACCACGGGCGCGACGGTGCTGATTCCCTGAAATGGACCTGCCATGCAGACCCCTGCGCTCCATGCCTTCGGCACCGTGGCCGCAGGCCGCAGGCCCGTCACCTGCGGCCTGATCCGCAGTGCCAGCCTGCATGGCTATGCCGACCTGGTGAAAAGCCTGGGCCATGATCCCGCCGTCCTTGTGCGCGCGGCGGGACTGTCGGCGCGCCTGCTCGACGACCCGGAGACGCTGATTCCCATCCATGCCGTGCGCGAGCTGCTGGAGGTGGCCGCGCGCACCACGGGAACGCAGGATTTCGCGCTGCGCCTGGCGGCGCGGCGCAGCCTGTCCCACCTGGGCCCCATCAGCCTTGTGCTGCAGCAAGAGCCCACGCCGCGCCAGGCGCTGGACACGCTGTGCCGCTACCTCAAGCTGCTGAGTGCGGGCATGTTCGTACGCATCGAGGACGCGGGTTCCGGGGTGCTGGTGCGCCAGGACCTGGTGCCCATCGCGGGCATGGCCATGCGCCAGTCCATGGAGCTGGCGGTGGGCGTGATGTTTCGCGTGCTGCGCGAGCTGATCGGCGCCCAGTGGCGCCCGCAGCAGGTCAGCTTCGTACACCGCGCACCGGCCGATGCATCGGCCCACCGTGCCTTCTTCGGCGTGACCCCTTTGTTTGACCAGCCTTTCAACGGCATGGTCTGCCGCCTGGCGGATCTGCAACTGCTGCGCGAATGCGGCCAGGCGCAGGGCTCGGGCGTTGCGCGCTTTGCGCGAAGCCATTTGGAGCAGGCGCTGCGCAGCCGGGGTGAAGGCATGCAGGCGGCCTGCAGGGAGCTGATCATTGCATTGCTGCCGGGCGGCCGCTGCACGGCCCAGCAGGTGGCGCGCCACCTGGGAATGGACCGCCGCACGCTGCACCGCCGCCTGCTTGCGGAGGGGCAGACTTTCTCGGCACTGCTCGACACCCTCCGCAGGGAACTGGTGCTGCGCCATCTGCAAGACGGTGGCCAGCCCCTGGGCGAGGTGGCGGGCCTGCTGGGGTTTGCCGCGCCCAGCGGCTTTTGCCACTGGTTCCGGGCCGCTTTCGGCGCCAGCGTCTCGGACTGGCGCAGGCGGGGGCAGGGACGGGTTGGCGAGGCCTAGTGCGTCAGGCGGTCTTGCGCAGAAATCCCTGGTTGCCGCCGTTGCGGTTGGGCGCGAAGCCGTTGGCCGCCAATGTCTCTTCGGGGGTGTCGTAGAACACGCCAATCTTGCTGATGGCGCGCGCCTGTTGCGCCGTGGCGATGGGGCGGCCGAACTCGCGCGCGATGCGCACCAGCTGCTCGATCTGGGAGACCGTGCTGGCCTTGGCGCTGCGCGACTGGTTCCACAGGCAGTCCTCGGTGCCGCAGCGCACGTGCAGGCCCATGGCGATGCCCATCATGTTCACGGGCAGCACGTTGCGGACATTGCTTTCCACGGTGAGCACGGCGCCGTCGGGCACGGCGCGCACGAAATTGGCCAGGCTGTAGATGCTGGGCGCGTCCATGCCGCCGCCGATCGCCACCCAGTTCATCACCAGCGGGCCCTTGTAGATGCCGCGGCGCATGAGCCGCTCCACGGACTCGAAGCTGTTGATGTTGTAGCACTGGAAGGCGCTCTGGATGCCGGCGGCCGACAGGCGCCGGATGTGCTCCTCGGCCCAGCCGGGCTGGGCGGGCACGGTCATCTCCTTGTAGGCGTCGAAGATGGCGGGCTTCTCGCGCGAGGTGCCCCTGAAGTCCGCGTCCTCGGCCTGCTCCGTCACGTTCATCTGCGAGGTATTGACGGTCACCGTGACCTGGTCGGGCACGGGTTCCAGCTCGGCCAGCATGTGGCGCGTGTCATCGGACAGCCACTTGGCGGCCGCGCCTTCGGTCTCCGGCGCAAAGCTGATCGATCCGCCCACCTGGATGATCATCTCGGGCACGCGCGCACGCACGCCGGCGATCAGCTCGTTGAACTTCGACAAACGCTTGCTGCCTTTGCCGTCGAGCTCGCGCACATGCAGGTGCAGCACGGTGGCGCCGGCGTTGTAGCAGTCCACGGCCTTCTGGATCTGCTCGTCCATGGTCACGGCGATCTCGCCGGGAAAGTCCGAGGGCAGCCACGAGGGCGCATAGGGCGCGGCCGTGATGATCAGGGGCTGCTGGTTTTCGGGGAACAGGTGGCCATCGAGAAAATTCATGGGACGCTCCGGTGGGTGGGGGTGAGGGGTGGGTGTGGAAAGAGTCGGTGCAGGGCCTCAGCGCGGGATGTCGCCGACGATGCCCGCGCGCTCCATGCGGCGGGGCGCCGGGTAGTAGTCGTTGAGCGCGTAGTGCTGGGTGCTGCGGTTGTCCCAGACGGCCACGTCGCCGGGCTTCCAGGACCAGCGCACCTGGTATTCGGGAATCGTGGCGCGGCTGATCAGGTAGTTCATCAGCAGCGCGGCGCCGGGCGCCTTGTCTATGCCGTGGCGCACGTTCTCGGGCGTGCTGTAGTTGACGAAGTGGGTGCTGAAGCCCGCGCCCACGAACAGCAGCTTCTCGCCGGTCTCGGGGTGGGTGCGCACCACGGGATGCTCCACGGGCGGGTGCTCGCTGGCCAGCCGCGCGCGCGCCTCGGGCGCCATCACGGCACCGAAGGTGTGCTCTATGCCGGCCTTGGCGCGCAGGCCGTCGATGCTGCGCTTGATGCTCTCGGGCAGCTCCTCGTAGGCCTTGACCATGTTGACCCAGATGGTGTCGCCGCCGATCGGCGGGCACTCTATGCAGCGCAGCACCGCGCCCATGGCCGGGTTGGGGCGCCACAGGCCATCGCAGTGCCAGGTGTTTTCGTAGCTGTGCGGATCGTCGCTGCGGTAGATGCGCACCAGGCCAGGGTGCTCGGGATCGCTGCCTGCCACGGGATGGTCCTCCAGTGGGCCGAAGCGGCTGGCAAAGGCCACATGTTCGGCGCGCGTGATGTCCTGGTCCCGGAAGAACAGCACGCGATGGGTCAGCAGCGCGGCGCGGATGTCCGCGAACAGTGCGGCGTCGCGTGCGGCATCGCCGAGATGGATGCCGGATATTTCGGCGCCGATGGCGGGGGTGATCTGTCGGATCTGCATGGTCGGTGTTTCCCTGGAAGTCAGTTCGCGGTGATCTGGTATTTCTTCACGATGCCGGCGTTGCGCTCGGACATCTGGCGTGTCTCGCGCTGCAGTGCGGCGGTGTCGGTGAGCACCTCGGGCTCCAGCCCCACGTCGGAGAGTTTTTGCTGCACGGCCGGCGCGCTGGCCGCTTTCCCGATGGCGGCGCGCAGGCGTTCCATGGTTTCGGGCGGCAGGCGGGCCGGCACGATCAGGCCCACCCAGCCGCGAAACTGCAGCTCGGGGTAGCCGAGTTCGGCGGTGGTCGGCACCTGGGGCAGGTGGCGCGAACGCCGGGGGCCGGAGAACGCGTAGGCACGCAGCTTGCCGGCCCTGATCAGGGGCACCGAGGTCAGCATGCCGTCGAACATGACGTCCACCTGGCCGCCCAGCAGGGCCTGCACGGCCGGCGGCGAGCCCGCGTAGCCCACGTGCTGCAGGTCCAGGCCCGCCTTGTCGCTGAGGATCAGGCCGGCGTAGTGCGACACGGTGCCGGGGCTGTAGCTGGCAAAGCTGGTCTGGCCTTTGCGTGCCTTGAGCTGCGCGAGCAGCTCCTGCATGTCCTGGGCGGGCTGGCTGGCCCCGGCCACCAGCACCACGCCCGAGCGGGCCAGCGAGGCCAGGGGCACCAGGTCCTTGAGCGGATCGAACGGCATCTTGATCACATGGGGGATCTCGGCCAGCAGATTGCTTGCGCCCACCAGCAGCGTCTGCCCATCGGAGGGCGCCTGCAGCAGGGTCTGCATGCCCAGCAGGCCGCCTGCGCCCGGGCGGTTGTCTATCACCACGGCCTGGCCTGTTTCAGACGCGAGCTGCTGGCCCACGACGCGCGCCACGATGTCCATGGTGCCGCCCGGCGGTGCGGGAACGATGAGCCTGAGCGGCTGGCGGCTCCAGGCCGTGCCGGCGATGGCGATGGTGATGGCGCAGCCCGCGAGCAGCGTGGCGATGGCGTGGGGCAGTCTCATATCCGTGTCTCCTTGTTCCGTGTTCTGGCATCCAGTATCGAAAGCCCGCTTTCCCGGGACTTGCCATTGGGGGACAGGCATTTGCCTTGTTGGGACAAATCCATGGCAACCCTGACCAGGGCAACCCGCGCATGTCGTGAATTGCAAAACCGTTGGCATGAACTGCCAAGAAGCGGCGCGATGGCTTTCCTAGAGTCGATTCGTGGCGCAGGACCGCGCCAGCCCCACGATGAACAGGAGACCCCCATGCCCCGACTTCACCCCCATCCCTGCGGCCTGCACGCGCTGGGCCTGCTGTGTCTGACAGGCGCGGCCGCCGCCCAGGCGCCCACCTCGGTCACGCTGTTCGGCGTGATGGACGCCGGCGTCAGCCGCTACAGCGTGCGCAGCGAATCCTGGGACGCGGGCCCCGCGCGCTCGGCGCGGCAAAGCACCTGGGCGCTGTCGCCTTCGGGCAACCTGGCCAGCCGCATCGGCATACGCGCCAGCGAAGACCTGGGCGGCGGCCTCATGGCCGGCCTGTGGCTGGAGGCGCCGGTGGCCAATGACACGGGCGGCGGCGCGCTCAACTTCGGGCGGCGCGCCACCATCGGCCTGTCCGGGCGCCTGGGCGAGCTGCGCATGGGGCGCGACCACACGCCTTCGTTTCTGAACGACTGGGCCTTCGACCCCTTCACCGTCAACGGCGTGGGCACCAACCTGATCGCCGTGGTCAACAGCAACCTGGCCATCGCCCGCGCGCTGGCCACGGGCGGCCTGCTGGGCGGCGGGCTGTCGGCGGGCACGGACACCTATCTGCGCGCAGGCAATTCCATCGGCTATTTCCTGCCGCCGGGCCTGGGCGGCGTCTACGGGCAGGCCATGTACGCCTTCCCCGAGAACAGCTCGAAGCGGGGGCGCTACGCGGGTGCCCGCATCGGCTGGGCCATGGGGGCGGCCGATGTGGCGCTGGGCTATGGCGAGAACACCCTGGGCACCTCGGGCGCCGGCGCGGAAAAGATCCGGTCGCTGAACCTGGGCGGCTCCTATGACTTCGGCCCGGTCAAGCTGTTTGGCGAATGGTCCGGCGTGCGCAACGAGCGGCGCGACGCCGGCACGCTGGCCGCCATCAACGACCGCTATCTGGGCGTGCTGGCCGGCGTGAATATCCCCGTGGGCCAGGGGGCGCTGCGCGCCTCCTATGCACGTGTGCAGTTCAGGAATGGCCAGGGCCTGGCCGACGGCGATTCCTCGGTGAACAAGCTCGCCCTGGGCTATGTGCACCCGCTGTCCAAACGCACGGCGCTGTACGCCACGGTGTCGCGCATCAGCGTGGGCAACGGGCGCAACAACCCGGGCGTTATGGGCGTGACGCCGCTGGTGGTCAGCAACCCGGCCATCCTGCCCCAGCCCGGCTACCTGACCACGGGCGGCATGCAGCCGGCCGGCGCGCTCGGGCTGGACCTGGGCCTGCGGCTGATGTTCTGAACGGCCGTGCCAATAGTTCTGAACGGCCGTGCCAATAGCCGTGCCAATAGCCGTGGCGCCCGGGTGCCCATCTTCGCCTGCGCTAATCTGCGCGGCATGAATGGATCTTCTGCATGGACCCTGGGTTGGCGCACCCTGTGGCGCGACCTGCGCGCGGGCGAGTTGCGCCTGTTGATCGTCGCCGTGATGCTGGCCGTGGCCGCGCTCAGTTCGGTGGGCTTTTTTGCCGACCGGCTGCAGGCGGGGCTACAGCGCGATGCGCGCCAGCTGCTGGGCGGCGACGTGGTCGTGGTCGGCGACAACCCCACGGCGCCGGCCTTTGCCGAGCGCGCACGCGCCGAAGGGCTGCAGGCCCTGGAGACATCCAGCTTCCCGACCATGGCGCGCGCCAGCGACGCGCAAGGCGGCATGAGCCGCCTGGTGGCGCTCAAGAGCGTGCCCGAAGGCTATCCGCTGCGCGGCAGCCTGCGCGTGGCCGATGCCCCCGGCGCGGCCGACCGGGCCACGCGCGAGATACCGGCGCGGGGCGAGGCCTGGGTCGATGCGCCGCTGCTGGAGTCGCTGGGCATAGGCGTGGGGGACATGCTGCTGCTGGGCGACGCCCAACTGCGCGTGGCGCGCATCATCTCCATCGAGCCCGACCGGGGCGCAGGCTTCATGAACTTTGCGCCGCGCGTGATGATCGCCTCCGCCGACCTTGCCGCCACAGGCCTGGTGCAGCCGGCCAGCCGCATCACCTACCGCCTGGCCGTGGCCGGCGCGGGTGATGGCTCCGAGCCGGCCGTGCAGCGCTACCGCGTCTGGGCCGAGCAGCAGGCCAAGGCGCCCGGCGTGCATGGCGTGCGCGTGGAGTCGCTGGACAGCGGCCGCCCCGAGATGCGCCAGACGCTGGACCGCGCCGAGAAATTCCTGAGCCTGGTCGCCCTGCTGGCGGCGCTGCTGTCGGCCGTGGCCGTGGCCCTGGCTGCGCGCGGCTTTGCCAACAGCCACCTCGACGCCTCGGCCATGCTGCGCGTGCTCGGCCAGAGCCAGCGGCGCATCGCGGGCGCCTACACCGTGGAGTTCGTGCTGGTCGGCCTGGCCTCCAGCGCCGCTGGCGTGCTGCTGGGCTGGGCCATCCACCATGTCTTCGTGCTGCTGCTGGCCGGGCTGGTGGAAACCGCCTTGCCCGCACCGGGCCTGTGGCCTGCGGCCTTCGGCGTGGGCATGGGGCTGACCCTGCTGCTGGCCTTTGGCCTGCCGCCCGTGCTGCAGCTGGCGCGCGTGCCGCCGCTGCGCGTCATGCGCCGCGACCTGGGCGCGCTCAAGCCTGCCTCGGTGGTGGTGCTGGCCGTGGGCGTGGCAGGCTTTGCGGCCTTGCTGCTGGCGGCCAGCCGCGACATCAAGCTGGGCCTGATCGCCGTGGGTGGCTTTGCCGTGGCCGTGCTGCTGTTCGCGGCACTGGGCTGGCTGGCCGTGCAGGTGCTGCGCCGCCTGGTGCACGAGAGCACGGCGCCGCGCTGGCTGGTGCTGGCCACGCGCCAGATCGCCGCGCGCCCCGCCTATGCCGTGGTGCAGATCAGCAGCCTGGCCGTGGGGCTGCTGGCGCTCATGCTGCTGGTGCTGCTGCGCACCGACCTCATCGGCAGCTGGCGCCAGGCCACGCCGGCCAATGCGCCCAACCGCTTCGTCATCAACGTGCAGCCCGAGCAGGCCGACGGTTTCCGCGCGGCGCTGGACAAGGCTGGCGTCACCTCCTATGACTGGTTCCCCATGATCCGGGGGCGTCTGGTGACCGTCAACGGCAAGTCGGTCAGCCCCGACGACTTCAGCGAAGACCGTGCCAAGCGCCTGGTGGACCGGGAGTTCAATCTCTCCACCACGGCGCAGGCGCCCGCACACAACCTGATCACGGCGGGCACCTGGACGCCTGGCGCCAAGGGCGAGATCAGCGTGGAGGACGGCATTGCCGAGACTCTGGGCCTCAAGCTCGGCGACACGCTGGGCTTCGACGTGGGCGGCGTGCCCAGCGAGGCGCGCATCACCAGCCTGCGCAAGGTGGACTGGGGATCGATGCGGGCCAACTTCTTCGTCATCTATCCTGTGGACCACCTGGACGACGTGGCTGTCAGCTACCTGGCCGCCTACCGCGCGCCGGACGTGGCGGGCTTCGACAACGCCCTGGTGCGCGAGTTTCCCAACATCACCAACGTGGACCTGAGCACCACGCTGGCCCAGGTGCAGCGCGTGCTGGACCAGGTGATACGCGCGGTGGAATTCCTCTTCGGCTTCACCCTGGCCGCCGGCCTGGTCGTGCTCTTCGCCGCCGTCACCGCCACGCGCGAGGAGCGCGCCCGCGAGTACGCCATCATGCGCGCCGTCGGTGCCCAGGCCCGGCTGCTGGCGCAGGTGCAGCGCGCCGAGCTGGCCGGCGTGGGCCTGCTGGCGGGTTTCCTGGCCAGCTGCGCGGCCGGTGCCGTGGGCTGGGCCCTGGCGCGCTGGGTGTTCGAGTTCAACTGGACCGTGCCCTGGTGGGCTCCGCTGGCGGGGGCTGTTGCCGGGGCCTTGCTGGCCTGGATGGCGGGGTGGTGGGCGTTGCGGGAGGTGTTGAGGAGGCCTGTGATGGATACGTTGAGGCAGGTGGCTGAGTAGGTCTTTGGGTTCTGTTTTTTGCCCCTGCCGGGTGGTTGTTTTTCGAGGCCGGGGTTCGGCCCGGCGGCCGACCTACTTTCTTATCGCGCGATAAGAAAGTAGGCAAAGAAGCGCGCCCCAAACTGCCCACGACCCCTTCGCTTCGCTACGGGGCGACCTGCGTTGGGCGGGATGCGGGGTGCGCCGTGAAACTCGTT